>CAYLQZ010000019.1:0-35301 GCA_964386055.1 uncultured Candidatus Izemoplasmatales bacterium
GTACGGGTCACCATATAGACTTTTGAAAACTTACTGTTCGGTAAGTTTTTTTTATATATTAAAATGCCAGTCTGTCAATATAGTTGACAAATCTAAAATTCGCTTTTATACCCTGTTGCTATATGATATATTACTGCTATAAATAAGGAGGGGTAAGTATGTGGTGGACATTTCTCATATTAGTTATAATAATATTTATACTTCTTAGAAAAACTAATTGGTATAAAGGGTTCATAGGTGAATGGAGTGTTAACCGAATTTTGAAACGCATTGCACAATCAAATGGTGGATTAGAAATGTCTGATTTTATGGTAAAAGATCACGTTTCATCATCGCAAATAGATAATATATTACTTACACAAAAAGCATTGTATGTTATTGAGATGAAAAATTATAGTGGAATGATTTTTGGTGACATTCAGCAATCAAAATGGACGATGACTTTAAAACATGTAAAGAAGCATCGGAAAAAGCGTAAAGTTTATACCAAAACGTTTGTATCTAAACATAGTTTTTATAGTCCGGTTTTACAAAATCAAACCCACATTAAAAAGTTAAGTGGGATTATTAGTGAGAAATCGCTGCCTGTTTATAATATTGTTGTATTCGGGAAAAAAGCAATTTTAAAAGTGAGCGGAACTAAAAAAGATACATTCATTGTTTCTATAAAAAAGTTACAAAAGCTTATTAACTCATTAGAATATGATTTAGAGAAAACATTAGATTTGAATCATCAAATGATGTTAGTCGATTCGTTATTTAATCGTAATATTACGGATAAATTGGCTAGAAAATCGCATGTAAATAAATTAAAAGCAAAGTATCATTCTTAATTTGAATAAAAACTTAATGATAATTGTATAAAGGTAGATTTCCTTATATAATGGGGGTAAGTTTGAAAGGAGTCACCTTATGAGATTGTATAAAGCTATACGAGATTTGTTTCAAAACTACCGCTACATTATGCCTACGTTTTTAACAGGAACTATCATTTTATATGGGTTATCACATGTACTGCCTTTAATAGGGACTCTTTTGTTTTTACCCATTAATATTGGCATCGCGTATGTGATGTTCACAGCGATTGCGTATAAAAATAACACGCAAAAATTTCATTTATTATATGGATTTAAAATAGGGAGTTATACTGTTAATGTAATATATCTTTTTTTACGCCAAATTTCTTATTTGCTTCCTTTAGGAATAGGAGCCTTTTTATTTGCCTTTTTTAGAGGGGTATTATCTGACTTTTCTATCCCATATAGTCTTGCTATATTGAATTTAATTATTTTTATTATTCCGTCTATGATATTATCTTTAATGTTAGCGATGGTTCCTTATTTACTTGCAGATTATCGATTTGATCAGCGTAAAAGAAATCCTTTAAAAGCAAGTTTTCATATAATGAAAGGGAATTATATAAAATTATTAACCATCCGTATCTTTTTTATACCCTGGTTATTACTTCAATCCTCTAGTATGGTTGTTGTATTTGTAAATTATTATGAAAGATTCATAGGGGAAACTGGGATTCCGTTAACTTATATACCAGTTATTTATATAGTTTTGCCTATAATTTTACTTTTATTTTTACCTTGGTATCATATGATGCATGCAGAATTATATGTTCAAAACAGACATAAACTTAGCTCTATTCCAAAATAAATAAATGACAAAAATCAGTAAAAACGTTTATTCAAAGACGTTTCAGTGTAGAAATAAAAAAATCCCTTTAGCAAGGGATTTATTATATTACGCAATAAGGTTGACAAACTGACAACCTTATTATAATATATAGGTTGTAAAGGCATAAAACCGTATGAGGTGACCCAGTATGACTACAAAAGAAGCACGCTATCAAAATATTGCATATGAAATTGCGAAGCGTATAGTCGCGAGAAGAATTAAAGAAGGCGACAAATTAAGAGGCCGAAGTGTTTTAGCTGGAGAGTATGAAGTATCCAGTGAAACTATTCGTAAAGCGATGCGATTATTATCTAACTTAGGGGTCGTCGAGGTTGTCCCAAGAAGTGGGATTTATGTTATAAGTGAAAATGCGGCACAACTTTATATCGAACAATATCGAAAACAAAGTGAATCCTATCGTTTATTCCGCGATACCATTAGTTTACTAGAAAAAAGTAGAAAAAACCAGAATCTTTTAGAAGCACATATCAAAAAATTATTAGAAACATCAAAAAATGATATTTTTCCATTTGATTTTTTCACCTATAAACTTTCTAAAACGGATAAACATATTGGAAAAAACTTAAAAGAAATTGCTTTATGGAATAAAACTACCGGCTTAGTTTTAGCTGTTGAATATGATGGACAACTTTATCAATCACCAAATCCACAAATGCCGTTAGAAAAAGATATGATTCTTTATATTTTAGGCGATGAACGAGTTAAAGAAAAAACTATTGAATTATTTAAAAATGGTGAATCACTAAAAAAGTAAAAACATTCTTGAAAAAATCAAGAATGTTTTTTTATGGCTTTAATTGGAAACGTAGAGAGTTTTAATTATCCATCAAACCGTCTTGGATCATCATCAATAGCTTTTAGCGTTTTCATGTCAGTTTGAGAGATTGTAAAATCAACGTTTGAATTTTCGATGATTCTATGTTCATGTGTTGATTTTGGTAACGGGAGCGCGTTAAGTTCTAATAAATAGCGAATGCAAATTTGTGCAGGAGTTTTATCGTACTTATTGGCTATGCTTTTAATCGTGTTATTTTGTAGTGCTGTCCCAATTGCTAAAGGAGAATAAGCTTCAACTAAGATGTTATGATCATCACAAAAAGAATGGATTTCGTCATTATTCAAGCCAATAAAATACCCGATTTGATTTACATGAGGTGTAATTTCACAGTTGGTTAAGATGTTTTTCACATCATTGACAGAAAAATTTGATACTCCAATGGCCTTTATTTTGCCATCTTTATACAATTGTTCCATCGCCTTAAATGCTTTAACATTACCCTCGTCACAATTTTTCCCAATTTCATTCCAAGGCCAAGGGGCATGAATTAAAAATAAATCGAGATAACTAACATCTAATTTTTTCAGTGTTTCTTCAAAAGATTCGATGGTTTCTTCATAATTTTTTATAGCACTTTCAAGTTTGGAAGTTATAAAAATATCTTCTCTTGGGATTTTAGAATCCTTAATAGCTTTTCCAACACTTTCTTCATTTCCATAATTTTGCGCTGTATCGATATGTCTATAACCGTTTTTAAGGGCCATTAAAACAGCGTTATAAGTCTCTTCACCGTTTGGAACTTGCCATGTCCCCAATCCAATTTTTGGTATTTTAACCCCATTATTTAATGTGTAAGTATCTTGTAAAATTTTCATTTTGCGCCTCCTAATAAATTTTTACTTACTTTTATCATATCATAAATGTATGTTATCATGATAATAAGTCAATAAGGTTAATGAAAGGATAATAAAATTTATTTTATTATATGAGGTGTTTGGGTATGAAATATAAAACATACATGGATGATTCAGCAAAAACTTCAAGGTTAGGATTTGGTGGATGGACATTAGGTAATGTCTCCCAGGGAAAGAAAATGACCGAAGAAGAAGGCGTAAAATTAGTGAAAGAGGCATATCGTAAAGGCATTACCTTTTATGATACTGCACCGAATTATTCCAATGGTTTAAGTGAAAAAATTCTTGGTGTTGCTTTAAATGGTATCCGTTCAAATGTTGTCATTAATTCAAAATTTGGTCATCATGCAGATGGAACGATTGATTTTAGTGAAGATAAAATTATTGCTTCGGTAGAAGGTAGTTTAAAACGATTGCAAACTACTTATTTAGACTCAGTTATTTTACATAATCCTGATTGGTCTGTTTTAAATAACGAAACCAATCATTTTAAAATTCTTAAAGAGTTAAAAAACGAAGGAAAGATTTTAGGATACGGGGTTAGTGTTGATACACGAGAAGAACTCGGCGCTGTCTTAGATAATTTAGATGTAGATACCGTAGAAATTTTATTTAATATCTTTTCTCAAAATAACAGAGTGCATTTTAAAACATTAAAACAAAGAAATATTAAAGTTATTGTTAAGGTTCCGTTAGATTCAGGATGGCTTACTGGTAAATTTGATAAAAACTCTACTTTTGATGATATTCGTTCAAGATGGAGTAAAGAAGATATCATTAAACGTGATCACTTAGTGACTGAATTAAGAAAAATCATTCCGCCTAGTAAATCAATGATAGATTACGCGATTGGGTTTATATTAGACTTTGAAGCAGTGACAACTGTTATACCAGGCATTAGAACAACCGATCAACTTGAATTACAATTTAATGCGATAAAAACGTGGATATCCCATAAAGACAAACAAAAATTATTGGATTTTCATGATCAGCACATTGGGGATTCACCCCTTCCATGGTGAACTAAAAAAAGATATTGCCTTAAATGCAATATCTTTTTTTCATGGAAAGTTTGTAAAAAACAATCAAAACCCTAAAAATAGCGACTCAGGTTTATTTGGTTAAAAAACGCTTATTTATAAAAAAATAAGCTTATTTATAAATCACGAAAACGTTATAGTAAAACGTTTACAGATATGCTATTCTATTTTCGAAAACGATTTAGTAATATGGAGGATATAATGATTAAACACTATGAAACCTCGTTATATGAGGGAACGCAACATGAAACTGTCCAACGTAATACAAACAGTACTAACTCAGTACTAACAGTCAACCCGAGAAAACCCTTTCAAACAATGATTGGATTCGGAGGAGCATTTACAGAAGCTACGGCATATACATTATCTAAAATGCCGTCTCATCTTAGAGATGAGGTTTTACACGCTTATTTCGATCCGAAAAACGGGTTGAATTATAATTTAGGACGTGTGCACATTAATAGTTGTGATTTTGCTTTAGAAAATTACGATTATGTGGAAGAACTTGATGTATCGTTAGAAAGTTTTGATATTTCTAGAGAAAAACGTTTTGTGATTCCTATGATCAAAGACGCTGAGAAAATTCGTGGTGAAAAAATAGAGTTATTGGCATCACCATGGAGTCCACCTTATTGGATGAAATCGAATAAGATGATGAATCATGGTGGAAAACTATTGGCGGAATATCGTGATGTTTGGGCACGATATTATGTAAAATTCATTGAAGCATATAATAAAGAGAATCTTCATGTTTTTGCGGTTAGTGTTCAAAATGAACCCGCTGCTGTTCAAACGTGGGATTCTTGTGAATATACTGCAGAAGAAGAACGTGATTTTGTTAAAAACCATTTAGGCCCTACGATTGAAAAAAGTCCTTTTAGTAATGTGGGAATTATCATATGGGATCATAATCGCGATGTGTTGGTAGAAAGAGCAACGACGGTTTTAAAAGATCCAGAAGCAAATCAGTATGTTTGGGGTACTGGGATTCATTGGTATGTGAGTGAAGCGTTTGAGAACTTAAGTATTTTACATGATCAATTTCCTGATAAGCATATTTTATTCACAGAAGGGACGATTGAAGGCGGTGTTCAACCTGGTAGCTTTAAAACTGGGGAACGATACGCTAGAAATATGATTGGGGATATCTCTAATTACTGTGAAGGATATATTGATTGGAATTTAGTATTAGATGAAAAAGGGGGACCAAATCATGTTGGAAATTATTGTGATGCCCCAATTATCGCTGATACTCAAACAAAAACACTAAGGTACAATTCATCGTTTTATGCAATTGCCCATTTTTCTAAACACATAAAAGTTGGCGCAAAACGAATAGAGTCAACGGTTGATAACGAAAATTTAACTCACGTTGCGTTTGAAAATCCTGATAAAAGTTTAGTTCTTGTTGTTCAAAACGAAACCGAAAATGACGAAACCCTAAAAGTGATTGCTCCGAATGAGGAATCATATAAATGCATTATAAAAAAACGTAGTATTTCAACCATAATATTTTGAGGTGTAAACATGAATACATATTATTTTGAAGGAGAATCCTTCGTTATAAAAAATTATAATAATCAAAAAACGTTTGCGAATTTTCTACCTGGTGTAGCGGGTAAAAAAGGGATACCACTTTGGAGCTTTTATGTTAATAGAGCACAAGGAATTAGTGGATACGGACTCCAAGATAAAAGTAAAATTATTATGGAGTTTACCCCTGCAAATAAAGCCTATGAAACAGTTGGAACCATTGGATTTAGAACGTTCTTTAAAATTGACGGGTCTTTATATGAAGCATTTAAAGAGGGCAATCCTTATCCACATGAAATGCGGGTGAATAAAACGTCTTTCACCATAGAAGAAGTAAATGAGGCTCTTGGTATAAAAACAACAGTAACCTATTTTGGGTTGCCAAATGAACCGATTGCCGGGTTGGTAAGAAAAGTGCACGTTAAAAACATCTCGTCGAAGTCTATCGCGATCGAAATGTTAGACGGCATTACAGAAATATTACCTTCAGGCATTCATAACGAAGGGTTTAAATCAACTTCAAACTTACTGGCTAGTTGGATGGACGTCATACATTTGGACGACAAATTAGGGTATTACAAATTAAGAGCATCCACAAACGATACTTCAGAAGTAAAAGAAAAAGAAGATGGAAACTTTTATGTTGGGATGGTTGATGGAAAACAAATTACGCCAATTGTCGATCAAGACTTAGTATTTGGTCATATGAGTTCAAAAGTTGAGCCGCAATATTTTATGGAAACATCATTTGATGATTTAATCAATCAAGACCAAGTAACCGCAAATAAAATTCCATGTGGGTTTATTCCACTTAAAAGAACGCTTAAACCAGATGAGAGCATAACCCTTCATGCATTAAGTGGTCATTCCCATAATTATGAAACCTTACAAAATGTTTTAAAACATCTTGCCCATAATGATGCTTTAGAGAAAAAAGAAGCGGAAGCAAAAACGATTGTTGATAACATGGTTCAAGATGTTGAAACAGATACAGCGATTCAACCTTTCAATGAGTATATCAAACAAAATTATATGGATAACTTTTTAAGAGGGGGATACCCTATCAATATTGGAAATTCTATTTATCACTTATATTCTCGGCGCCATGGGGATTTAGAAAGAGATTATAACTTTTTCTCATTAGCACCGGAATATTATTCGCAAGGTGCAGGGAATTTCCGAGATGTTTGTCAAAATAGAAGGTTAGATACGTATATTAATAAAGAGGTCGAACGTTTTAATGTTCATCATTTTGCTAGTTTAATTCAACTGGATGGGTATAATCCGCTTTCAGTTAATGGAACGCTTTATTCGATTGAAGATGAATCATTAATTAATCAGTTAGCGAAAACACATTTTAACGGGGAAGTAAAAATGGTTGATCGTTTAAAAAAATCGTTTACCCCTGGACAATTAGTTAACTATGTAGAAAATAATAAGATTCAAGTTTCAAGCGATGAATCTACTTACTTAAACGCTATTATTGAAGCGGCATCACCGTCAATTAACGCCGCGTTTGGAGAAGGGTTTTGGAGTGATCACTTTACGTATGTTTTAGATCTTGTTGAAACTTATGAATCTATTTATCCAGAGCGGATGGAAGCCTTGTTATATGAAGATGATAGTTTCTTATATTTTGAATCTCCAGTCAGTGTGTTAAAACAACATGAGAAATCGGTTTTAACCAATGATGGTAAAGTTAGACAATTTGGAAGTTTACTTCACTTTGATAAAGAAAAAATCAAAGCGTTAGGGTTAGATCCTAAGGGCAGTAACTTCGCAAAGGTGAATGGGGCATTTTTTACCTCAACGCTATTTGTAAAACTCTTTAGCTTAGTTCTTAATAAACATAGCCTTTTAGATAGCGAGGGACTTGGAATTGAGATGGAAGCTAATAAACCAGGGTGGAACGATGCGATGAACGGGGTACCAGGATTGCACGGTTCTGGTGTGAGTGAAACCATAGAATTACTTAGAATTGTTGAGTTTTTAAACAAGCATAAAAAATCTGGGACAGTAACGCTACCGGTTGAAATGGCAGATTTCTTTGCTGAAATGTATCAATCATCCCATTACGATGACCGTGTTAATGCGCGCGAAACTTACCGTGAAAATATTAGACTCGGACTAAATGGTAAAACAACTTCGCTTGAATTGGATGCTATTAATGCTTATTTAAAAAACCTTGAGTCATATATTAAAGAACGGTTGGCGTTTTTGTTTAAAGAAAACGATAATTTATTGCCGACGTTTTTAACTTATGAAGTAACATCATTTGACCCTATTGAATCTAATAATCAAGCTGTGATTGGTCATTACGGATTGCCGCTGGTTAAACCAACGCAATTTGAAAGAAGAAACTTACCTGCATTCTTAGAAGCACCAGCGAGATTATTAAAAACTTCATTTGATAAAGAAGCATTAAAATCGATGCATCAAACGATTCAAAAGTCTGAAATTTTTGATAAAACGCTTGAAATTTATAAAACAAGTGAGTGCTTAAATGATGAAAATCATGAAATAGGAAGAATTAGAGCCTTTACTAAAGGCTGGTTAGAAAGAGAAAGTACTTTCTTGCATATGACGTATAAATATTTGTTAGGGTTAATTAAGGCTGGACTTTATGAGGAGTTTTATGAAGCCATTGATACTAACCTTGTATGCTTTATGGATCCAGAAAAATATGGTCGTTCAACGTTAGAAAATAGTAGCTTTATAGCGCCTTCTAATAATCCAAATAAGAAGCTACATGGCCAAGGGTTTTTTGCTAGATTAACAGGATCTACTGTGGAAACTATTGATATGTGGCGTGAAATGATGAGTGGACAATATCCCTTCAAATGGGATGGCCAAACGTTAAGTTTAAAGTTTGAACCTAAATTGCATAAAAAGTTTTTTAAAGAAGATAAAACGGTTCGTTTTAGATTCTTAAAAGATATAGATGTGACGTATATCAACGAAAGCATGGATTCAACTTACGAAAGATGTGACATCCATACTATAGAATTATCAAATGAAGGAGGCAAGGTCGTTATAGAGAGTGATACTGTGACTGGCAAAGAAGCTTTAGATGTACGAAATGGGATTTACGATTCAATAAAAATATATATGAATAATTAGGAGGAAACAATTTTATGAAGAAATTATTATTACTATTTTTAACCCTTGCACTAAGTTTCTCTATTGCAGCATGTACCGACGAAGAAGACCCTGTTGATAACGGAGATAATGGGGATAATGGAAACGGTGAAGAGCGTTCGAACCCAGTTATTAGTGGGACAGAAGATGCGACTGTTTTCTTAAATGATGAGTTTGACCCAATGGAAGGCATTAGTGCAGTGGGTCATGATGGTGAAGATTTAACCGATGAAATCAATATTATCGGGTCTGTTGACACAGAACAAACGGGCGTTTCATATTTACGCTACCGTGTTGAAGACGAATATGGAAACTTCACAGAGGCAGCGCGTTATATAACCGTTGATGTTGACCCCGATAGTGTTGGCGACGAGATGGTTCCTAATGGGGATTTTTCTCTAGATATGAGTTTTTGGTCTACTACAACTGGTATTGAAGGTGGAACTGGAGACTTTAATGTTGTGGACGGCGAACTAGTGATTGATGTCCACTCTACCTCAGGAGGAATGTGGGAACCACGTTTAGAAAATATCGGCATTACTTTTGAACAAGGTACAATTTATGAACTTTCTTTTGATGCGCGTGCGGAAGAACCAAGAGCGATTCATGCCCAAGTGGGTGAAATTTTAGATGATTCACCTTGGTTTTTAAATTTCAAACCTGCAGTCCCTGGCGTCGTTGACCTGACTACTGAAATGGAAACCTATACCTTAACTTTTATGATGGATGAAGATACGAATACCAATGGTGCCGTAATTTTTGAATTCGGGAATGTAGCAGGCGATGTTGGGACGGATAACTTATTAACGACAGTATACTTAGATAATGTTGTGGTTAAAGAAGTAGATGAGTTTGTTGATGATGTTCCACCAGTTATCAGTGGTGCAGATGATACGGTCATTACAATTGGCGATGATTTTGATCCGTTAGACGGTGTGGAAGTAATTGACAATGTTGATGGTGAAATCACTTTAACGAACGATCATGTAAGTGGAACCGTTGATGTTGATGAACTTGGTGACTATACATTAACCTATACGGTAAGCGATGAAGCTGGAAATGTTACAGAAGTTAACCGTATTATTACAGTAGCAGAACCAGATGAAGAAACTGAAATAGGTGCGGATTACGGATGGAGAATGTTCTTAAATGATTGGGACGGAACCGCCGGCAGTATGGATGTTGTTGATGGTGAGTTAGCATTAACCGTTGATAATGCCAATATATCGGCAAATTGGAATGTTCAAATTATTCAAGATACCATAGCTTTAAACACAAGCGATGAAGAAAAAGGCGAAATTGAGCTTGAAGCTGGAAAAACCTACCGTGTGACATTCGATGCACGTTCTAGCGTTGAAGGTGAAGGAAGTGTTTTACTCGGACATTCCCCAGATAGTTGGGTAGGTTATATGACTGAAACCTTTACTGTAACAGAAGACATGCAGACATTTAGCTTTGAAATAACACTAGATGATGATGATTTAGATTACTCAACAGAAGCAATGTTTAAGTTTGAGCTTGGCGACTTATTTGCAGATATTGACGATTCAGAAACCTTTACTGTTGATAATATTATGCTTGAAGTAAAAGATGACGATGATGTTTTTGTTGATACAGAACAGATTATTAACGGAAGTTTTGAATTAGTGGATGAAAAGGTAGATCTTACTTATGGATGGCGTCCATTTGCGAACACATGGGAAGGTAGCGATGCGAGTTTAAGCGTTGTTGATGAGCAGTTAGTATTTAATGTTGACGCAATCAACACATGGGAAAACTGGCAACTTCAAATCATTCAAGATAACTTTGCATTAGACGGCGAAGTTGACAATGAAGGATCATTACAATTTGAAGCCGGCGAATCATACCGTGTTAGTTTTGATGCAAAAGCTTCAGTTGATGGGGAAGCAACCCTTCAAATTGGTCATGATATTGATGGATGGTTAAGCTACTACAATGAACCCTTTAATGTAACCGGTGAGATGCAAACATTCACCTTTGAGTTTACGTTAGATGATAGCGAAATCGATTATTCGGATTTAGCACAATTTAAAATTGAAATGGGCATGTTATTCTCTGGTGAAGATGCACCACAATCATTTACGTTAGATAACGTCGTGATAGAAAGATTAGAAGACGAAGATTATATCGATACTGAATTAGTCGTTAATGGAGATTTTAGTGGCGTGAGCCTTAAATTTGAAGAAGCTTATGGATGGCGTCCATTTGCGAACACATGGGAAGGTAGCGATGCGAGTTTAAGCGTTGTTGATGAGCAGTTAGTATTTAATGTTGACGCAATCAACACATGGGAAAACTGGCAACTTCAAATCATTCAAGATAACTTTGCATTAGACGGCGAAGTTGACAATGAAGGATCATTACAATTTGAAGCCGGCGAATCATACCGTGTTAGTTTTGATGCAAAAGCTTCAGTTGATGGGGAAGCAACCCTTCAAATTGGTCATGATATTGATGGATGGTTAAGCTACTACAATGAACCCTTTAATGTAACCGGTGAGATGCAAACATTCACCTTTGAGTTTACGTTAGATGATAGCGAAATCGATTATTCGGATTTAGCACAATTTAAAATTGAAATGGGCATGTTATTCTCTGGTGAAGATGCACCACAATCATTTACATTAGATAACGTTGTAATCGAGAAATCAGATGACAACGATGAGTATGCGGATGCAGGATTAATTATTAATGGTAACTTTGAAGGTGTGTGGCTAGAAATGGAGGAAGCATTAGAAATTTTACCTACTCCATTTGGGATTGTTGAAAACGAAAACGAAATTGTATGGGGCGCAATTGAAGAAGCTGATGGATTCTTAGTTTATATCGATGGCGAAGAGGCGTCACCATATTCAGTTGATGCAGGATTTTATGCATTCAATTTGACAGATTTAGCCCTTGATGCTGGAACGTATGAGATTCAAATCCAAGCGCTTGGCGATGGGGAAACATATGATGATTCTGAGTTGACAGAGGTTCATGAGTACGTAGTGGAATAATGCGTTTTAAAAATGAATTAACATTTTAAAAGATAATTAGATAGTATTTATAGAGTTAATTTAGCAGCGTATTATTGATTGTTTGAACTGAAGGGTTAATACGCGCATAGGAAATCAGTTTTGACTCTTGTGCGCGTAAAAAATTATGATTTTTATGAAAGGATTCGATTATGAAAAAATTATTTATGATTTTATTAATGGTCACACTCAGTGTTTTCCTTATCGCATGTAATGGCGATAATGGTGATAACGATAATGGCGATAATGATAACGGTGATAACGATGATAATGGATCATCAGGAAGTGGACAAATCGTATTAAGTTATGCTGATTGGGGAGATACTGAAGTAAACCAAGCATTAATTGATGCGTTTATGGAAGAATATCCTCATATCGAAGTGGAATTGCGTCGCGATATTACAGGCGCGGGGGCTGAATTTACTGGAAACTTATTAAATGCACAAGCTGCTGGGGTTTTACCTGATGTATTTGCGATTGATAATGTTCCAACGGGCTATACGAATGGGATGTTATTAGATATTTCAGAGTATTGGGATGATGATCCTGATACAGAATATATCTATCCAAATATTCGTGATACTGCGATTTATGGTGACGGACGTTATGCAGTCCCTTCATTTCAATTTTTAAAGGGAATTTATATGAATATTACTATTTTTGATGAATATAATATAGAACTTCCAGATAAAGATTGGAAATATGATGAGTTTGTTGATTTAGCAATTGAAATTCGCCAATCAGGGATGAGTGATATTGTTTATGGAATTGATCCATGGTACGGAGATTTAGATTTTGCGTCGATATGGCCAACTCAAGATTATGAAGATGTTGGATATAATACATGGGATGGTGAACAATTTAACTTTACTTCTGATGCGTGGGTAGACGCGTTCGAAGCTAGAAACGATTTATTTGCTCAAGACGTAGTCGCTGGATTTACTGAAGAAGAAATGGAAATAATTGGTGATGTATGGCCTTGGGAAGCAGGATATATTGGAATGCGAATCGATGGAAGTTGGAATATGTACTTTGTTGATACTATGCCTGATTATGGTCAAGAGGTAGGGTTTTGGCCTTATCCAGGTGGAGACGCAGGACAATTCCCACCAACTATTTTAGATTTCCAAGTGATTTCAAATCAAACTGATCATCCAGAAGAAGCTTATAAACTCGCAAAATGGATGACGTTTGGTGAAGAAGGATGGCATACACGTTTAGACATTATGGAAGAGCGTGGCGATACTTACTTAGACCGTTATCCTGTTGCGGATTATGAGGAAATTTGGGAACGTGCTGAACCTTATCTACTTGCAGTTGAGGGGCTACAAGAAAGTATTGATTTACTTGAATATTCCAAACCAGATGTTGATAAATGGCTTCCCGGCTATAAAGCATTTTGGGAATGGGTAGAGAGTGAAGAAAACAACTACTGGGAACGTATAAACGATAGACTCATCAGTCCAGAAGTATTTGCGGCTGAATGGGAAGAACAAGTGAATAAAATGGTACAAGAAGCTTTAGAAGACTAGTGGGAAGCAAAGCTTGGCCTTTGGCCAAGCTTTGCACCATTATAGAGGTGTTAACATGAAGGGATTAAATATTATATTGGCACATAAATACAAATTTATACTTGGTATTTTTGTAATCGGCATTGCAATCTTTTTCTTCGCAAATCGCATTCAAGATGGTTATGTTTCTATTGACCCTGAAGCGATTACGCCAACTGATCAACTCCCAAATAATTACTATCACGTAAAACAAGGCTGGGGAGCTATTGATGGTGATCAACAAACGATAATGGTTTCGCCAACTGAAATGTCTGATTCTACTTTCTATTCAGATATTTATGGCGGAGAAGTCTTCACTTTTGAAAGAGGAGAAACCATTAATTTTTCAGTTGATATAGAAGCGCGCGGAGCCTATGTTTTTGCATTAGAACATATGGATATCGGAACGAATTTATTGGATAATCAAATCGCCGTAAAAGTAAACGGTGAGTTTTTGTATGAGGAAAGTGAATATATTAATTTACTGACTCAGTGGGAATTTGCCCAAACCGGATTTTCTTTAGATCGTTACGGCAATGAAATCCTTCCTATGTCCAAAAAGATTGAACAATTCGAAACATCATATCTTTATGATTCGACAGGGTTAAACGCCCGTCCATT
Source organism: uncultured Candidatus Izemoplasmatales bacterium (assembly GCA_964386055.1). Taxonomy (GTDB): domain Bacteria; phylum Bacillota_I; class Bacilli_A; order Izemoplasmatales; family Izemoplasmataceae; genus B1SED10-225. The sequence goes on from CAYLQZ010000019.1 coordinate 14,320, forward strand.
AACATTTTTACTTGAAGAAGGTGAAAATGAAATAGAAATCATGAACCGTAGAGGGTCGTTGGAAATTGGAACAATAAGTATTGAGAGTCCAAAAGAAATTCCTTCTTATGAAACCTATTTAGATCAACATAGTGATGCCCATTTAATTGAGGACACGCTTGAGATTATTGGAGCAGAATCTATAAAAAGAAAAACTAATCCTTCAACCCGTCTTCACACCATTAATGATCCATCTGCGACGGAATATGATACGCGTTATCGAAAGCTAAATGCTTTAGATGGATATAGTTTCCGTCATGGAAATAATACGATAACGTATGAAGTTGATGTCGAGGAAAGTGGATTTTATCATATTGGGTTTAAATACCAACAGAATTTTTTAATGCAAATGCCTGTTTTTAGAGAAATTCGCGTAAACGGGGATGTCCCTTTTAAAGAAGTTGAGATGATGCCTTTTAGTCATTCTACATCGTATACTAATACGCTACTAAATCAAGGAGACGATCCTTTTAAGTTTTATTTAGAAGAAGGAACAAATACGATTTCTATGCGTGTCGTATTAGAACCCTACCGACACGCTTATGAAAATATTAGTGTCATTATGGATGAGATTACGGACCTATCTTTAGAAATAAAACAGATTACAGGAAATGCACAAGACCGCTATAGAAGATGGGATATAAAAGCTTATATTCCAGATGTTGAAGACCGTTTAGATCGTTGGATTGACAGATTGTCGCATATTGAAGAAGAGTTAAAACATTATTCAGTACACGATGACCCAGGGGAACTGACCAACTTAACCTTAGCAATTAAACAGTTAGAAGAACTTCGGGAAGACGTTAATCAACTTCCTCACCAAATGCGAATGTTAGCCGATGGAGATTCATCAACGTCTAACTTACTAGGGATTACAGTACAGTACTACTTAGAAAATGGTCTAAGTTTAGAACGCTTATATGTTAGTGGTTCGCAAGATATACCTGCAGCACGTGCAAATGTAATAACGCGTTCATACGAAGCAACGAAACGTTTCTTCTTATCGTTCACTGAAGATGATTATTCAGTAGGCGATGTTGAAGAGGGCACGATTGAGATTTGGGTAAATCACCAGCGTCAACATGTTGAAATTATGCAACAAATTATTGATGCAAGCTTTACCCCACAAACTGGGGTAGAAGTAAAGTTATCGATTATGCCTGATGAAAATAAGTTAATTTTAGCAAACTCAGCAGGGACAGCACCCGATGTAGCGATGGGCGTGAATCACTGGATTCCTTATGAATTTGCAATACGGAATGCGTCTTTAGATTTAAGACAATTTGATGGGTATGAACATACCGTTTCTCATTACGCACCTGGAGCGATGGTTCCATATGCGTTTGAAGATGGCGTTTTTGGACTTCCTCAAAATCAAAACTTTTGGGTGACGTTCTACCGTGATGATGTGATGGATGGGCTAGGGATTCCTGTCCCAGGAACGTGGGATGAAGTCATTGATATCTTACCTGAACTGCAACGCTATCAGATGAATTATTATTCGCCAATCGCATTGCATGGAGGGTTTAAACCATTTGTGTCTACCTTACCTTATATACACCAGTTTGGTGGGGAACTCTATAGTGAAGACGGAATGTCGACTTTGATTAACAGCGAAGACTCAATCGAGGGGATGCGATTGATGAGTGAGTTATTTACTATCTATAATGTCCCTAAAGAAGTCCCTAACTTTTATAATCACTTTAGGTTTGGGTTGTACCCGATTGGGATTTCTGATTTAGCGACGTACTTGCAATTAACAATCGCTGCACCAGAAATTGCTGGAAAATGGAATATAGCGCCTCACCCTGGTGTTATGCAAGAAGATGGTGAAATTGTAAGGTGGGCCGCAAGTGGTATGCACTCCAATATGATCATTGCACAAACGGATTATCCAGATGAATCATGGGAATTTTTAAAGTGGTGGTCTAGTACTGAAATTCAAAGTGAATTTGCGACTAGGTTACAAACTACCTACGGAACAGAATATTTGTGGAATACTGCGAATTTAGAAGCCTTTAAACAATTGCCGTTACCACAAGAGCATATTGATGTTATTTTAGATCAATGGGATTACGCATTAGAAGCTTCAAGAGTCCCTGGTGCTTATATGGTAGAGCGTGAAATATCAAATGCTTGGAATCGTATTGTATTTGATGATATGAATCCACGTATTGCGATGGATCGTGCGGTTAGGATATCAAATAGAGAGATTCTTTATCGAATGGAAGAGTTTGGGTATGTTGAAGATAATGTGGTGCTAAAACCATACAATGTACCGACTATTGATAATATAGACTACTGGTTAAGGGAGCGAGACGATGATTAGAAAAATGAACCACCCAGCATGGTTTTTTACACCTTATTTAATATTATTTGTCATGTTTATCGTTATCCCTGTTTTAATGGCCATTGGCTTGTCGTTTACTTACTTCAACACGATAGAAACGCCTGAATATGTTGGACTAAGAAATTATATTGAACTGTTGACTCGCGATGAAGTATTCATGCAACATGTGCTTCCTAATACGATTATGTTCGCATTTATTGTTGGTCCAGTAGGATATTTAATGAGTTTTTTACTCGCATGGATGCTGGCGCAAGTTCCTCATAAACCAAGAACCATCTTTGCGATTATAATGTATTCTCCTTCAATGACTGCAGGGATTGCGATGGCGGTATTATGGCGTGTTATCTTCTCAGGAGATCAAAGTGGGTATTTAAACGCGATGATGATGAACTGGGGATTAATTCAAGAACCCATTCAATTTTTAACCTCTCCTGATCATTTGATGACGATTATGATCATTGTCTCATTATGGTCTTCAATGGGAGTTGGATTCTTAGCTATGTTAGCTGGGATTTTAAATATCGATCAATCGTTGTATGAAGCAGCGTATATGGACGGCATGAAAAACCGGTGGCAAGAGATATTTTATATCACCATTCCATCAATGAAACCGCAAATGTTGTTTGGCGCCGTTATGGCGGTTGTAGGAACCTTCTCAGTCGGGGCAATCGGGGTTGAATTATCAGGAAATAACCCAACTCCACAATATGCAGGTCAGCTGATGGTAAACCACATTGAAGACTTTGGATTTATTCGTTATTTGATGGGGTATGCGTCGGCAGTGAGTGTGGTATTATTGATTATTATTTATGGAATCAGTAAAGCGACGTTCTCATTACTCGGAGAAAGGGATTAGGAGGGCTAAATATGGCGAAATTTCAAGGAATGAAAATAAATCCTAAAGGCTATCATAGAAGCCAGTTAAAGTTTTTCATCATTTTAATTCCTATGTCTCTCTTTATTGGATTGCCAATTATCTTTATTTTTTCACACGCGTTTAAACCTACTAATGAACTTTTTGCGTTTCCACCACGATTTTTTGTAAGGGTACCTACGTTTCAAAATTTTATAGACTTAGTGAATTTTGCAGGCGATGGTGGGGTTCCATTTAGTAGATATTTATTCAACAGTGTGCTTGTTGCAGGACTAGGCGTATTTTTAAGTATACTCGTCACAACATTAGCAGCTTATGGGCTTTCTAAATTACATTTTAGAGGAAAAAAACTTTTGTTTGAAGTAAATACACTAGCCTTAATGTTTGTCCCTATAGCGGTGACAATTCCACGCTATATAACGATAGCGCAAATGGGGTTGATTGATTCATACTTAGTATTAATTTTACCGCTCATTGCGATGCCTGTGGGGTTGTTTTTAGTGAAACAGTTTATTGACCAAACCCCTAATGAAATTATCGAATCCGCAAAAATCGATGGCGCGAGCGAGATGGAGATTTTTATAAGGATTATACTGCCAGTGATTGCACCAGCAGTTGCGACCGTTGCGATTTTAGCTTTTCAATTAATTTGGAATGATCCTATTGGACCCAATCTTTATATAGACGATGAAAGTATGAAAACATTGCCGTTTTATTTTTCTACCCTCGCGATGGAACAAGGGAATACAGTTGCAGGGCAAGGAATGCTTGCGGCAGCGTCATTAATCATGTTTGTGCCGAACTTGGTTATTTTCATTTTCTTACAAAGTAAAGTCATCAATACGATGGCGCATTCAGGTATTAAATAATGAAAAAGTTTATTATTGCTCTACTTTTAACCACGGGTTTTATGGTGCTTGGCACAGCATCTTTAAAAGCAGAAAGTGTAACCCGCTATGAAACATACACTACTAGTAATAACCAGCTTGTAAGAACCCAAACTGCCTATATTCCTATTACAAAGGTTGACAATATATTTGGGGAATCTCTTGGGACTCCGAATGATATCCACGTTGATAGGGATAATGATATTTATATTGTCGTAACAGAAGGGGCTGGTGGAAAACTATTACGATTTAATTTAGAGAGTGAAAATGTTGAAGTCATGGGGGAAGACTATTTAGTGAATCCAACGGGCGTTCACGTGAATGACAATGGCGATATTTTAATCGCTGATCGTGGGGGAAGAATAGCCTATCGTTTGGATAGTGAAGGCAATATCTTACAAACCTATGAAGAACCAGATTCCCCTCTTTTTGGCGCTGATACTTTTCAACCTCGAAAAATTGTTGGGGATACCAGAGGGAATGTCTATATCTTAAACCAAGGCCAAAGAGGGCTTGCCCAATTTTCTCCTAATGGAGACTTCTTGGGATACTATGGAACCAATGTCATCGAACCAACATGGCGTACCATTATTCAACATACTTTTTTTACAGAAGAACAACAATCAAGACTATTTAATCTAGTTCCACCAGAAGTTTCTAACGTGGCCATCGATCAGCGTGGTTTGATTCACACTGCATCACGTGGTGTTGAGGAACAAGGGATTAAACGGTTAAATATCAGTGGAGAAAACTTGCTTCCTAGTATGCATAATCCTACAAACTTAGTCGATATCGCAGTGGGAGGACTTGGAAATATTTATACCATTACAGATACTGGGATGATTTATGAATACGACCGAGAAGGGAATTTGTTGTTTGCGTTTGGGGGACAAGATGTATCGAATCAAATTAAAGGGTTATTCAATGTTCCAAGCGCCATTGGGGTTGATAGTGATTATAACTTATACACCTTAGATAGAGCATCAGGCGAAATGCAAATATTCATGCCAACCCAGTTTTCAAATTTAGTTCACACGGCGCTTGAAAGTTACCAAGAAGGGTTTTATGAAGTGTCCCAAGGGCCTTGGAATCAAGTGTTAAAAATGAATGATTTCTTTGATTTAGCACATCAGGGATTGGCCAACGCACACTATTCATTAGGCGAGTATGAAGATGCACTCCACGCTTATGAAACAGCTTATGATCAAGGTGGTTACTCCGATGCCTTTTGGGAAGTTAGAAATGATTGGCTTTTAGCCAATGTAGGAACTTTTATTTCTGGGTTTTTCATTTTCTTAATTATTTATGTGGTAAATTTAAAGGCTAAATTTATGGAAAAAGTGACTCATCCCATAAAACAAACCTTCAAAAAAGTTAGAGATAAAAGTCGGACGTTGGATGAATTGATATTTGCTTTTAGTTATTTAAAAAATCCAGCAGACGCAACGTATGATATTAAACGTAAAAATCGAGTTAGTGTTTTTAGCGCCTCTATTTTATTAATATTATATTTCTTTATATACATCTATTATATTTATAATTTAAGCTTTTTATTTAATAATCGGATCATTAGCAGTATCAATTTAGCAGAAGAATTAATGGTAATTTTTATTCCGTTTACGCTTTGGGTCGTGGCCAATTATCTAATCGGCTCAATTAGAGAGGGAGAAGGTAGATTAAAAGATATCTATATTACGACTATTTTTGCGGTCTTACCTTTATTTATTGCCCTTCCTATTATAACGATAATGTCCCAAGCGTTAACGTATAACGAGGCATTCTTAATTGACTTTATTCAAATCATTGCGATTATGCTGAGTGTTATTTATTTCTTCTTTATGGTAAAAGAAACGCATTACTATACAATCAAAGATACCTTTAAATCGATATTCATTTCATTATTCACGATGATTATGATGTTGTTAAGCGTCATTATTGTTTATATGTTACTCAATGAGCTTGTTGTTGTTATTAGAGATATTATTATGGAGGTGATTTACCGTGTCTAAACTTATAAAACGTCTTATTATTTTAACGCTTGTTTTAACGTCGGGTATTTTTATGGTTCATGCCCAAACAAGTCATAGCGGTGAAGCCTTGCCGGATGATGTTTTTTATAACTACATAGAAGATCAAAAGCTTGATTCTTCTATGTATACGCGTCAAGATGACATGCGCACGGTAGATACTGATTTATATATTGAGATTACTGATGACGATGAACTGGTTACGACGAATGAGAACTTTGAACTTTATCTCAATGAAGCAACATTAAACTTTAAGATTAAAAACCTTCATACCGGATATGTCTTTTCAACGGCGGTTGATGATGCTGATGCGGGTCAACTCAGTGGGTTCTTATCGAGTGGAGTCGGGTTAGAATATGTCAATAAAGAACGAAATATGTCATATAATAGTAATGTAGGTATTATTGATACCGAGTTCGAACTTGATAAAACTCCGATTGAAAATGGAATTGCACTTGATATTTCGGTTGGGGGATACTGTTCTACAAGAAACTGTAGTCGTTTATATGATTCGTATTTAGATGGAACCATAGATTTAGATCAAATGATTGACTTAGGTTTAACTGAAATTAATGCATCCTTTAGATTAGAAGTTACACTTGAATCAGGCGGATTGCATGCCTATATTCCTTATGAAAGCATTACTGAAACTGAAACTGACTGGACTGTTTTATCATCGATTATCTTATTCCCAGGGTTTGGGGCAACTACGATGGATGATATTCCTGGGTATATGGTTATACCCGATGGTGTTGGAACATTAATGCGTTATGAAGATAACGAAGATCAGTTTTCAACGCCGTTTGAAGCGCGGTTTTACGGTCAAAATATAGGGTTGCCATCTTTTAGACAAAGCGTAACCTCATACCCATTATCAATGCCTTTATTTGGTGCGGTGCATGGGGTCGACCAAAATGCTTTTAGTGCTATTATTGAATCTGGGGATGTAAGTGCACGTTTAATGGCATATCCTAATGGTGCTTCAAACCTTGATTATAATCTGATATTTCCAAAGTTTGATATCCGTCAAATATACCGACAAAGTTTCACATCTGATGGTTCAGGTGGGGCAACCCGCGTTGCGAAAACGATGACTCAAGATATTTCGGTGCAATACAATTTATTAGAGGGTGATGATGCGAATTATGTAGGCATTGCAAAAAGTTATCGCGATTACCTGAAAACAACTGAAGTCATCAATCCATTAGAAAATTTAGAAGAAGCTATTCCCGCGCATTTTCAATATTTAATGAGTGATTCACAAAATCGGTTTATCGGAACCTCGCTTATTGAGATGAGTGATGTTGATTCGGTGAACAGTATGTATCAACACTTTATGGATGCTGGAATTGAAAATCAAAGCGTCTCATTAATGGGCTGGAATAAAGGCGGATATAGCGGTCATTTACCAAGCCCAGTGAATTTTGAAAATTCTCTTGGAAGAAATAATGATTTTAGATCGTTGATTAATACCATTAACGAAGAGAATACAGTGTATCTTTTAAATGATTATGTTCATGCCTCAAACGCAACCCGCAACATTTCATATCGAAACGACGTTGCCCAAGGGGTTGATCGTTTTCAACTAGAAGAAACGTGTACGAATTGTGTTTACAACCAAGATTACATGCTTTATCCAAAGGCGTCTTTACGTTTAGCGAATAATCATTATGATGATTATGTAGACGAAGGGGTTCATGTATTATTTGAACACAGTGCTAGCAATATTTTTTCTTACTACGATTCTGAAATATATATGCGTCAAGATGCGCTTGCGTATTATGAACAAATCATGCAAAAATATGAAGGAATGTCTGGGTATATGTATCCTAATGCTTATGCCTATCAGTATACGAATGATTTCTTCTTTATGCCTGTATATAACTCGCAGCTGAATTATTTTGATGATTTAGTGCCTTTAATCCCTATTGTATTAAGTGGTCATATGGAACTATACAGCCAATTTCTTAACTATAATGCCCTAGGACGTGAGCAAACCCTTAAGTTGATTGATTTTAATATTAATCCTGCTTACATATTAAGCAGTGAACGTTCAAGTGAATTAAGAGGGTCAGATATTGAACATCACTTTTCAACCCATTTTGATAAATGGGAAGATAGTGTGATCGAAGACTATAATTTTATTAATGAAGCGTTAAAACATGTTAGGGGAGAAACCATTGAAGCGCGACATGTTTTAAAAAGTGGGGTTGTAAGCGTAACGTATAGTAACGATGTCACGATAACGTTAAATTACACTTCGCAAGTGGTTGAGGTTGATGGCTTAAATATCAATCCTTATGAGTACCATGTGGGAGGGATTGAGTCATGAATGGGCTAGACAGGGTTAAAAAAAGACTTAAAGCTTTTCAATCAGGCTTTGAAAAACATATTATGACCCCTTTGAAAAAATTGGGGTATAATCTTACACATAATAAAATTATTATGAAAGAAACATCAGCGATTAAGGTTTTTAATAAGTTCACCTATAAAATTACCAATAAACGTAGAGAACATATGATTGGCATCGCTTTTATCTTAATATGGATTATTGGATACGTTATTTTTACGCTATACCCAGTATTTTATAGTTTATATTTAAGTTTCTTTAAAGTTCGTATGGATGGTGGCAATTTAGACTTAACGTTTGAAGGATTTAATAATTATCGTGCTGTATTTTTAAGCGATCCTTACTACGTCACTATACTCGGTGAATACGCTATAGAAATGCTCATTAATGTAAGTATCACGGTTGTGTTTGCGCTCGTGATTGCGATGCTCATAAACCAAGATGTAAAAGGAAAAGGCGTGTGGCGGACTATTTTCTTCTTGCCTGTCATTATCACATCGGGTCCTATTATAGCGACGTTGATTAACCAAGGCGCTACCACATTACCCTCGATTGAAGATTATGGGTTTATAGAACTGATGTTAGACAATGTCTCAGGCTTTATTGCGTCTCCGCTTCAAGCATTATTTGAACAAATATTACTGGTGTTTTGGTTTGCGGGGATTCAAATATTAATCTTATTAGCGGGACTACAAAAGATCGATCGCTCAATTTATGAAGCAGCAAGTATTGATGGTGCGGGCCCATGGGAATCGTTTTGGAAAATTACGCTTCCATCCTTAATGCCATTGATTACAGTTACCATTATTTACACCGTTGTGGCGATGAGTGTTTTCCCTTTAAACTCGGTTATCATTTATATTCAAAACATCATGTTGGGGGAATCGACTGGTGCGATTACTACAGGGTATGGCTATTCAGCTGCCTTATCTTGGGTGTATTTCTTAACCATGAGTTTGATTATACTATTGTTTGTTGGGATTATTAACATCCGAAAGAAGGTGAGCGCATGAAAGTAGTAAAATTGATTAAAGCGTTCGCTTTGGAACTGGGAGATCACTTAAAAAACAAGCGGTTTAAAGAAGCGTTGAATCACATCAAAAGTGCATTGCTTGGATCACAAGTCACCAATGGATTTTTGTTTAAATTCTTTATATATACGCTATTAATTGCGTTAGGATATGTTTATTTATATCCTGTATTATATATGGTCACAAACTCATTTATGTCAATGAGCGATATTATAAGTGTTTCCGTTCGTTGGATCCCGACATCATTGAACTGGGAAAATTACCGTATTATATGGCAGGACCTCAATTATCCTAGAGCCTTGTTAGATGCCTTTATTTTAGCTGGATTTCCAGCCTTAAGCGCAACGGTATCATCGGCGTTTATAGGGTATGGGTTTGCGAGATTTGATTTGCCATTTAAAAAGACGCTCATGACGTTAATGATTATGGCGTTTATTATCCCCCCTCAAATTACTATGATTCCAACCTTTAGAATGTATGCCAATTATGAATTGCTTGGATCGTTAAGGGCGTTTGTTTACCCTGCGATATTAGGGCAAGGATTAAATGGACCAATCTATATTTTAATCTTTTATTCTTTCTTTAAAACCTTGCCAAAAAGTTTAGAAGAATCAGCACAACTGGATGGCGCTAATGCGTTTAAAGTATTTACTAAAATCGCGATTCCTTTAGCTATTCCTTCTATCATTATTGTGTTTTTGTTTAGCTTTGTTTGGTACTACAACGAAACCTATTTAGCAGGGTTATTCTTACGCGGTAGCGATATGCTAACCTTACCGCTAAGAATTGAACAATATATTAACGAGTACACAAGTATGTATCCAGAAGGATCACGTGCAAGAGAATTATTGCAGGCGGTATCGCTTGCTGGAAACATTTTAGCGATTTTACCATTATTAGTCTTGTATTTCTTTACTCAAAAGCACTTTGTAGAGAGTATTGATCGTACAGGGATTACAGGGGAGTAGCCTATATATGAAAAAATTTATTTTAACACTGTTATTCATGCTTACAGTAGTTTTAAGTGCCTGCACAAACGGCACTGATTCAGGAGAAAATGGTGACAATGATCAAGACAATGGTTATGATGAAAGAGGCATGGTCGCAGAAGCGTGTGCTGATTTAGAAAATATCGGGGATTGGCAACCTGTTTGGTGCGATGAATTTGATGAAGATGGATTGCCAAGCGCTGATCACTGGGGGTATGACGTTGGAGGTCACGGTTGGGGGAACCGTGAACTCCAGTATTACACAGAACGAGATTTAGATAATGCGTTTGTTGAAGATGGGGTTTTAAATATTCGTGCCATTCGTGAAGATTACAAAGGCTCAGAATATACCTCAGCACGGTTAGTAAGTAAGTTTTATGGTGATTGGGAGTATGCTAGAATACAAGTGAAAGCCCAAATGCCTAGCGGCAGAGGAACCTGGCCAGCGATTTGGATGTTGCCTAGTGAGGTGCGTTATGGAACTTGGCCTGCAAGCGGCGAGATTGACATTTTAGAGTATGTTGGTCATGACCCTGGGATTGTCCATGGGACAATTCATACCGCGGCTTATAACCATATGTTAGGCACTCAGTTAGGCTATTCAAAAGAATTGCCGACTGTTGAAGATACGTTTCATCTTTATGAGATGATTTGGGAACCCGCTAGCATTAAACTTTTAATTGATGGCGAACAGTTTGCGCAATTTGGATTTGATCCAAATGCCAATATAGGGAATGAAAATTATGAAGCATGGCCTTTTGATCAACCGTTTCATTTAATATTAAATTTAGCAGTTGGTGGGATGTGGGGCGGACAACAAGGCGTTGATCCAGATGCCTTTCCAACCGCTATGAAAGTTGAATATGTAAGGGTATATCAAAAAGATTATGAAGGCATGAGTGAAGCCGCTCCAAGCGAAGTGTCTAATATTGAAATGGCCGCCGCTAGTAGCGATCACGTGAGATTACATTGGGAGGAAGCAAGTCATGACGTTGCGGTGGAATATTATGAAATCTATTTAGATTCTGAACGTGTCGGAACGACAACATTGAACGCCTTTAATATTGATGGTCTTGAAGCCAATACGTCTTATAATATTGGCATAACTGCAGTAGATTTTGCGGGAAATCGTTCTGAAATGATGACGCATAGTGTTCAAACAAGCGGGTCATCCAATTAAAAGATTAAAGTCGCTTTTATAAATTGAATCATGTTGCAAAATGTTATACACTGTATAAGTAGATGTAAAGAGGTAAAGAGGGGATAGAAAATGGTTACCATAAAAGATGTTTCAAAGTTATCTGGCTTTAGTGTCACGACAGTCTCTAAAGCTTTAAATAATTATCCAGATATTAGTCAACATACTAAAAACCATATTATAAATTTGTGCGATAAACTTGGGTATGTTCCCAACAGTTCGGCTCAATCTTTAAAAACAACCCACTCTTTTACAGTGGGAGTTGTTTACGAAGAAATTACGAATCAAGGGCTTCAACATCCTGTTTTTTCACGAATATTAGAAAGCTTTAAACGCGAGATGGAATCAGAAGGCTTTGACTTACTATTTTTAGCAAGAAGTATGGGAAATCGGAATGGCTCTTATGTTCAACATTCCAAACGCAAACAAGTCGAAGCCATTTTAGTGTTGTGTGCGGATTTTAATACAAAAGAACTAAAAGAACTCTACCAATCGGATTTGCCTATTGTTATGATTGACTTTCAAGTTGATAATGCCACAAGCATTACATCGGATAATCAAAAAGGCGTTAACCAAGCGATTGAGCATTTGGTTTCTTTGAAGCATGAAAAGATTGCCCATATTCATGGGGATATGAATTCATTTATTGGAGGGCAACGGCTTGAATTTTTCCAAGAGGCAGTCGCAAAACACAATCTTGACATAAATGAGTCTTATTTGGTAGATGGGACAAACTTCTCTAGAGAAGAAGGTTACGTTGCGATGGAAACATTGATGGCGTTAAACGATCCGCCTACTGCCGTATTTTGCGCTTCAGATTTGCTTGCGATTGGGGCCCTTGAGGCGATTCATGATGCGGGGAAAAAAGTCCCTGAAGATTTTTCCATTATTGGCTTTGACGGGATTGACTTGGGGCAACTTATTACCCCAAGATTAACTACCATTAAACAAAATACTTATGAAATGGGACGGTTAGCCGCAGTTAGCATGTTAAGTTATTTAAAACAAAGTAGTGGTGCTAAAAAAAGCAAAATTGTAACGGTTGATACTTCCTTGATTTTAGGCCATACTACAGATTATTTAAAACATTAAGGAGTTTTTATGAAGCTTATCAAAGAAGTAGATTTTACTAAGACACGTTCACTTGATCGCGATATGTTTACGGTTGCGGTTGGTAAAAAATGGGCGAACGAAGAATTACAACAATATGTCGATGATGACAATCATTTATATTTTGATGAACACGGCATGCATATCAAAGCTACCTATAGCGAAGAAGAAGGCTATAAGAGCACTCGGATTCATACAAAGGATAAATTCACTTTTCAATATGGAAAGATCGATATTGTCGCAAAAGTTCCCAAAGGAAGAGGGACCTGGCCTGCCCTTTGGATGATGAGCAATGATATGCGTTATGGCGGGTGGCCAAAAAGCGGTGAAATTGATATTATGGAACATACCGGAAATCATTGTGATGAACTATTTTTAGCGTTACATACAGAGGCTTACAACCATACCAAAGCTAGCGAATACTTAACCAAACTACAAGTAGAAGGGTTAAGCGATGATTACCAAAAGTTTTCATTACTTTGGACAGACAGTTTCATTGAATATTTTTTAAATGATGCATCGGTTGCGAAGTATGAAAAAGGAGAAGACGGGAAAGATGAGTCTCATCGGGGATGGCCCTTTAATCATCCTTACTATTTGTTGATTAATTTAGCGGTTGGAGGCACTTTTGGTGGAAAAGCTGTTAAAGAAGATTTTCCTCAAGTCTTCAGCGTAAAATCTATCAAGCTATATCAGGAATAAAGTCAAATTCTATTGAACAAAACATAAAAAAATACACTGAATGTATCCGTTTAAAAGGCACAATCTATGATTGTGTCTTTTTTCATAAATTTATAAAGTATACACAAAAGGACTTTTAAAAAGGTGTGATATAATTTGTTTGCTTTGAGCATCAAATAATAATAACGAGAGGATTTTTACAATGAAAAAAAGCAATGAACTTAAAAGAGAAATAAATCTTTTCGGGGGTGTATCCATCCTGAGTGGGATCATGGTGGGTTCTGGGATATTCTTTGTAGGGTCTTATGTGTTTTTAAGAACCGATTACTCGATAGGGATTTCACTATTGGCTTGGTTGTTAGGTGGAATTATTACGCTATTTTATGGGTTGATTTACGCTGAACTCGGTACGATGATGCCAGAGGCTGGTGGGTATTATATTTATTTGAAAAAGGCTTACGGAAAGCCAGTTGCATTTATGAGTGGCTTTACGAATTTTATTTTAGCATCAAGTGGGTCCATCGCAGCCTTAGCGATTGCGTTTTCCCTCGTATTGCATAATATCTTAATGAATTTATTTGGAATTGGCATTCCAAACTTGTTACAAATTGGGATTGCGGCAGCTATGATTTTACTCTTAAGTGTTTTTAACTTTTTAAATGTTAAAATATCAACAAATCTAATGAAAGTATTTTTAGTTTTAAAAGCAATTCCTATTCTTGCGGTATTGTTTTCAGGATTACTTTTAGGAACACAATCGGTTGATTTAAGTATTTCGTTTGAGGGAATTAGTATATTTGGATTCTTATCGATGATAGGATTTGCAGTGATTGCGACATTTTGGGCATATGAAGGGTGGACAAACTTGAATAATGTGGCTGGAGAGATTAAAAATCCAGCGCGAAATCTTCCGCTTTCTTTAATATTGAGTATAGGAAGCATCACGCTATTATATGTACTGTATAATTATTCATTATTAAGAGTGTTATCGATTGATGAAATCCAACAAATGATTGCGATGGATGAGATTTATTTAGGTATCCCTGCCGCAATGCAAATTTTAGGTTCAATTGGAATGTATGTAGTGATGGGAACGATGTTAATTTCTATTTTTGGGGCGTTAAACGCTACTATTATGACATTCCCTAGAGTCTATTACGCTATGAGTAAAGATGGCGTGTTATTTGAACAATTTCAGATTTTACATCCTAAATATAAAACGCCAACTTATGCCATATTAGGCTCTGGGATCATGGCGATTATCCTATTGGTATTTGGACTGGATGACTTAATCAGTTTAGTCGCATTTGGTGGACTGGTGTTTAATACGTTAATCTTTGTATCCTTATTTATATTTAGAAAACGTTATCCAGACGCAGATAGACCCTATAAAGTATGGTTCTATCCTTTCTTACCGGCATTAACCATTTTAATTACTTTAGGATTATTGGTCGCTATGTTTACACAAAGTATTGTGCCAAGCTTAATCGGGACCGGGATTATCGCTTTATCGCTTCCCGTATATTTTGTGATTGAGAAACTGAAAAAACAAAAAGAAAGTTAAGCCAATTGTATAAAATAAGACACTCAATCATATAATAATATGTGATTGAGTGTCTATTTATTTATTTGACCGCAATGGCATCGATTTCGATTCTTACATCTTTTGGAAGTCTTGCGACTTCAACTGCAGCTCTTGCAGGTTTGTGGGATTTAAAGAAATCAGCGTATGCTTCATTCATTTTCGGAAAATCGTTCATGTCTTTTAAAAAGATTCCACATCGGACAATGTTTTCCTTTTTTAACCCAGCCGCTTCAACGATCGCTTGAATGTTATTTAGTGCTTGAGTTGTTAATGCTTCAATATCATTTGATGGAATATCCATAGTATTTGGATCAAAGGGAAGTTGGCCACTGACGTATAATGTATTATCAGCCATTACCCCTTGTGAATATGCCCCTACAGCGGCAGGGGCATTTTTTGTGTTAATCATTTTCATTATTGATCCTCCTTATGAGTAGTTTTATGCCAATACACTGCAAACACTTTAATGATAATATAAAGCCAACTTATGATAAACAGCGCCCAAATTATCCAAAGTATTTCACTGAAAAACGATTGAAAAATAGTACCAAGAATAATCCCAATTGAAATTAAACAGAGTTTCAACACACCAAAATCTACGACGGTAAACTGGGTTGTTAATTGCTCAATTTTACTGAACCACCACTTCATAAAATCACCTCGATTAAATTATAGCATAAAAAAAGATATCGCCGGATTAAATCCGACGATATCAAAGGGAAAGAAAGAGTGGAATTATTTAAATTGTGCGTAATACTCAGCAACTTGATCCCAATTAACGACATTCCAAAATGCATTAATATAATCAGGACGACGATTTTGATAGTTTAAGTAATATGCGTGTTCCCAAACATCAAGTCCTAAGATAGGGTTTCCTTCTGCAAGTGGTGTATCTTGGTTTGCAGTATCAGTAACTTTTAAGTCGCCTGAAGGCGTCACTACTAACCATGCCCATCCACTTCCAAAGCGTCCTTTAGCAGCAGTAGCAAACGCTTCTTTGAATTCATCAAATGAACCAAAAGTCTTATCAATTGCTTGAGCGAGTTCACCAGAAGGGGTTCCGCCTTTATTTGGACCTAAAATAGTCCAGAATAATGAGTGGTTATAATAACCGCCCCCATTATTTCTTACTGCGGTATGTAAGTCTGATGGGACACTGTCTAAGTTTCTTAACACATCTTCTAAAGGTTGGCTGGCAAGCTCTGTATTTTCAATAGCAGCTTTCAGCTTATTTATATACCCTTGATGATGTTTTGTGTGGTGGATTTCCATTGTTTTCTTATCGATATGTGGTTCTAACGCATCGTATGCATATGGTAATTTTGGTAGTTCAAAATTCATAGAATTATTCCTCCTTGAAATGAATAACTTATAATTTATCTTACAGGTGCATTATGACATCAATTTGTATTCTTTTCAAATAAAACGCATAAAGAAAAAAGGAAATGCACTCAGGCATTTCCTTTAAAATTACGCTTTTTGTGGTGCTTTTTTCTTAGGGTCTTCTACTAAAATATAGTTTTTAAATTTTAAGTAAGTGTATACCCCAAAGATGATGGTGTAAATGGCAAGTCTAACAAACCGTAAAGCGTCTTCTTGTGCAAGGGTGTTAATACTTGCGAGATGAATAAAAACCATCCCATAAGCTGCATAGGCCCATTTATGAAGCTTGCGCCATTGTAGTGGGTGCATTTTTTTTCTAATCTTTGGAAATGATGTTATGAATAAGGGGATCATAATTAAAAATGCAATGGTTCCAGTAGGGTTTAAAGCACTTAGGGCTGTCACAATTAAGAAAGTAGCATGTGGCACTAAGAACATGAATCCTAAGATTGCATTTTCACGTCTAACTCTCATTAACATGATTTTTGGTTTTGATTTTTTCTTAAAGGCACCAGCAAACATAACAAGTATGTAAAACGCAAATGTCATGTGGCCTTGGAATATTGCTTGGTAAATAAAGGGGATGTCTTTAATATCATCCATCGTCATTCCAATATTAAGCTGCGCTAAGATTGCGATGATGGTGGCGAAAGTCATTAAAACCCCTACACCCCAATAATACTTATATTCGTTTTTGTGTAGATGTTTTCCGAAATAGAAAATAAATAATGTTAGTGGAACTAAAATGATTAATGATGTAAAACTTAAAACTGTGTCCAAAATATCACTCCTTGTAATTTATCACCATTATTTTATCATATTTAGCTATAAATTGACCCATGAACTCGTAAAATAAAAAAAGAAATAAAATTACTCAATAAGCCTTGCGTTTATAAGGAATATTTGATAAGATTATTCTCGGCAACTTTAAAGGTTGCAAGCCTTATGGCTTTGTGATATAATCATTTTGCTGTTAATTTAGCGCCCATAGCTCAACTGGATAGAGCGTTTGACTACGGATCAGAAGGTTAGGGGTTCAAATCCTCTTGGGCGCGCCAGAAACGGGAAGTAGCTTAGCTTGGTAGAGCGCTTGGTTTGGGACCAAGAGGTCGCAGGTTCGAATCCTGTCTTCCCGACCATCTAAGAAATTGATAAACACTTCATTATGGAGTGTTTTTTATTTTAATCCGTTGTTTTATATTTAAAGTTAAAGATGACACCTCTACAATTTCAATCTATATTTTAAACTTTGTAATCCAAGTTTGTCTAATTAAAGGTTTTCTGTTCCCAAAATAATCAAAACAGCTTATCTTTTCAAATTTTATAATTAACAATTTGTAAAATATTACAATAAGTAAACTTAAAAATATTAGAAGTAGATTCAAGAAAATTTTTTACTACCAATTAAATCTGTTCGTTGACTAATTCGCTAATAATTTTAAATTAGGATATTTGGTGCATTATTTGTTGTTAGTGTTCTGCTTGGATGAAAGGTTAAAAGCGTAAAGTCATAAATATAAAAAGCGGCGTTATGAAATCATCCCCTTTAAGTATACAATGCAAACAAATAATATTGCAGAAAACTACTTTAAGGGGATTTCCCTATGTCAAGAAATTCAAGAATCAGCAAGACTACCAAATTTAAAGCGATGCTTAAAGTATAAGCATCGCTTTATTGATTCTTTACACTCAATTGATAGAAATATCTTTGTAAGTTAAAAACATTTCTGCAATTTCAGGCATGTTTTCTTTATCCTGATCTTCTAGTGTAACAAGTCCATGAGTTTCCTCATCGGGATTGACTTTAGAGACTAGAACAAATGACCTATAGATATGATCATAAGTGCAAAGGTATTCGGTGTTATTAATGTTCACGAACTCTATGGGATAGAGTCCTTGTTCTCCCATCACGCGATTTACCGGCATCAATTTGTAGACCTCCTTGGAAGTCAGGGAGAGGTTGTTTTGATTATCAAGTGTTAATAACCATTTGGTAATAATAGTGCTCATTGTTTTCTCCTTTCTACCAAAAAGAAAAAAAGCCATCGATATGATGGCGTAAACACATATACTACACCATCACTCAAGCTTTAGCACCTTACACTTTGTGCAGGTTGCTGAAGGGTCTTAGAGCTTGTCTCTCACCTTCTCTTTATGGTGTTTTAAACATACCATATTTTAGGTAAAAAGTCAATATTTATTAGGGGTTGAAGAGTGTTAGACTATCAAAAATATTGGTGTTTTTTGAAGGGTTTTAATGCTATGTTTGAGTATGATATAATATATCGTGAAAGTAACTATGCTTTTGCTTGCAACAAGGAGGGGGCGTTATTATGTTAGAATCAATCTATGAAGTTCTATTTTTTTCATCTTTAAGGATTGGAAATATTTTTTTTGATTTAATTTTGCCTTTTATCTTGGTTTTAGTTATTTATGATGTGTTATTAAGATATTTGGCTAACGTAAATTATTGGCAATTGTTTAAACCGACGATTAAACATATTTTGTTAAACTTGTTCGCAAGGATTATATTATTATATTCGTTTGTTTTTATTAGTTTAGGCATTTATAACTTAAGTATCCTTTTAGCGGATTATTGGTTAATAACAGTGCTTTTACTCGGTTTGCTAATCATCTCGTCAGTTACATCTGCTATAATGGTTTTTAGTCCTAAAAAGAAACGCCCACAAAGTACAACAGAATTTGCAGACCAAGCAGAACTTTTTAGACGGATTAGGAAATAAAAGTTTTAAAGATGTGTCAGCTTAAAAAGTAAACATATAGAGCAAGTTTAAGTATCAAGTAATCTAACATGGTAAACGTTAAATTACTTATCATTTTTAAACCATGCAACTTAAATAATTACAATTGTTTAAAAAGAGAAATATACTATTAAAAAAGATTGAAGTAAATTTTTTATTGTTTTACTAATTTAAGCGAACCTTTAAATGGTTAGCAACGCGATGTAATTGTTTTTGTGCGAACTACTTGATAGAATAATTGTTTTCACGTATACTAAGTATATAAGATAATAAATTTTTAGAGAAGAAGAGCATGGGATCCCAGTGGGAGAACCATGCTCTTTTTTTAATTCAGAAAGGAAGATACAATGCAAGATTATATCATTATAGGAGGCGGGATTATAGGGACATTTATTGCCCGTGAACTCGCACAATACAACACGAAAGTCACATTACTTGAAAAGGAGAATGATTTAGCACAGATGCAAACAACCAACAACAGTGCGCTAGTCCATTCTCCAGTTGTGATTACACCGATGAAAGGATATTTAAAAAGTCGTTTTGCTTTAGAAGGGAACTTAATGTATCCAAAGCTGATTGATCGGTTTGATATCCCTGCACTCACTATAGGGGCTTATTTGCTTGCGCTTGATGAAGCGCAAATGAAAAAAGCAAAAGGACTCGCAAAGGGCGCAAAAGCGCGTGGCATTGATGAGGTTCGTGTAATGAGCGGAGATGAAATGCGTTTAGAGGAGCCAAATTTAAGTGATCATATTCTAGGCGGTCTTGACATGCCTACAGCGATGACAGTCGATACTTATCAGCTTGTTAGACGTATTGCGTCCAATGCTCAATTAAATGGTGCTACCATTAAAACAGGGGAAACAGTGTCATCCATTGATTCACACAAAGATGGTTCGTTTACTGTACATACTGAAAAAGGCAGTCAATATAAGACCCGTCATATCATTAATGCGGCTGGTGTGAAAAACGCGCATATTGCTTCTATGGTAGAGACACAAGTTCCTTATACTATGAAACCAAGAAAAGGCGAATATTATGTCGTCCGCCCTGATAAAGGTGAAATCATTTCGAAGCGCACGCTCTTTCCGGTTCCCGGAAAAGTCACAAAAGGGATTCTCATCACCCCTCAACCTGATGGCACTGTAAGGGTAGGGCCTTCGGCTCAGGACCAAGATTCCATTGATGATGATAGTGTAAGTGATGAAGGGCTTTTAGGCGTTAAAAAGGACGCAGCAAAACGCGTCCGTCATGTACCTTATGAGAAAACTGTGCGTACCTATGCAGGCATCCGTTCGACCATAGATAAAAAGGATTTTTATATCCACCCGTCTTTAGAAAACCCTAATTTTATTCATGTTGCTGGGACTGACTCACCAGGCGTACCTGCTGCGCCAGCAATTGCGCGTTATGTCGTTGAAGATATATTGAAAAAACACGATACTCTTGAAAAGAAACACGATGCAGATGCGTTCATTTACGAACAGTAAAGATTTAATTTGAAGATTGTTTTAACGTTTGCCTATTGAGTATTAAATCAATAAGTTTAAGTGATTATCAACAGGCTATACACTCCCTTTTAGTAATGATTACTGAAAAGATGAGGGATTTATGGTTGTGTTGATGATCACTTTTTTAGCTATTATTAAATGGTACGCTATCGCTTTTTTTTAAGATAGTCTAATAGCATTAAATGTTCATTAATATAGAGTATTT
>CAYLQZ010000020.1:0-30486 GCA_964386055.1 uncultured Candidatus Izemoplasmatales bacterium
TTCAATAGCTTTTCTAGCCAACGTCTACACCTCCCAGTGTTTGGTCAAATGAAAATCCTCTTTTTGTCGGACGACAAAAGAGGATTATGGTTTAATCATCTTTCATCTGCTCAGGATTATTAAACTATAAAGTCCCTGAGGTCTTCGACTAATTGAGTATATTCAAAGTTATTATTATTGCTTATGCAATTGAGCTTGGATCAATTTTGATACCAGGGCTCATTGTTGTAGCAAGTGAAATGTTTTTCACATATCCACCCTTAACAGTTTGCGGACGCAAACTAATAACGGTGTCATAGAATGATTTGATATTCTCGAATAGTTTCACATCTGAGAATGAACGTTTACCAACAGTAATGTGTAGGTTTCCGACTTTATCAACACGGTATTCTATTTTACCTGCTTTGATTTCTTCTACTGCTTTTGTAACATCCATTGTAACCGTTCCAGTTTTCGGGTTTGGCATAAGTCCTTTAGGACCTAGCGTACGACCGAGTTTACCAACTTTCGCCATCATATCTGGTGTTGCAACGACAGTATCAAAGTCCATCCATCCGTCCATTACTTTGTTAATTAACTCTTCTTCACCGACATAATCGGCACCTGCAGCTTCAGCTTCTTTCGCTTTGTCTCCTTGTGCGAAAACTAAAACTTTTTTGCTTTTTCCTGTTCCGTGCGGCAATACAATTGCCCCGCGAAGATTTTGTTCAGCTTTACGTGGATTGACATTCAAGCGAACTGCCAATTCAACAGAAGCGTCGAACCCTTCAAATGAAATATCTTTTAACAATTCGATTGCATCTTGAACTTTATAGCTTTTTGTGCGGTCAACTTTTTCAAGTGCTGCGCTATATTTTTTTCCGTTTTTAGCCATGATTTTACCTCCTAAATGTGGTCTAGCGGAATCTCCTCCCACAATTAGTTGCTATATAGACAACTAGTTGCTTAACCTTTGACAGTGATTCCCATGTTACGTGCAGAACCTTCGATAATGCGCATTGCTGCTTCAACGTCATTTGCGTTTAAGTCTGGCATTTTTGTTTCTGCAATTTCACGTAATTGGTCTTGCGTAATACTTCCGACTTTATCAGTCAGTGGGTTGCTTGCACCTTTTTTTACTCCGGCCGCTTTCATTAACAAGTCAGCAGCAGGTGGTGTTTTGGTTACAAATGTAAATGATCGATCATCAAATACCGTAATCTCAACAGGAATAATATTCCCCATTTTCTCTTTAGTTTGGTCGTTGAATTTTGAACAAAAATCTTGAATATTTACACCGGCTTGACCGAGTGCTGGACCAACTGGCGGAGCGGGGTTCGCTTTTCCGGCAGGAATTTGTAACTTAACAACTGTCTTTACTTCTTTTTTAGCCACGATAGACACCTCCCTATATTCGTGATGTGGTCACTGGGTAAATATATTTTACCCTTCCACTCAAAAAATAAGCATGAAAATAAGCATGTCCATACGACATGCTTGATTATTATACACTAGTTAAAAATCCTTGTCAATAAGTTAAAGGATTTTATACGTTAGTATCAATTTCGTCAAACGTAAGTTGTTTTGGTGTTTCTCTACCAAACATCTCAACTAAGACCGTTACGATTTCTTTATTGTAATCAACGGATTCTATAACCCCAACTTGATTCATGAACGGTCCAGCCGTCACACGAACTTTTTGGCCTTTTTCGATATCTAACTTAGGCGTTTGGATTACACCGGCACGTTTTAATATTGGATTAATCTCATCATGGGGTAATGGGACAGGCTTTGTACCGCCCCCACTACTTCCTAAGAATCCAGTAACCCCTGGTGTATTTCGAACAACAAACCATGAATCATCTGTAACAATTAATTCAACAAACACGTACCCAGGGTAAATTTTATTAATTCTTTCTTTCGTAGTTCCATCTGCTTTTTTCTCAAGCACGGTTTCTTCAGGAATAACGACTTGGAAGATCTTTTCTTCCATTTGCATCGTTTCAATCCGTCTTTCAAGATTAATTTTTACAGAATTCTCTTGTCCCGAGTATGTCTGTACGATGTACCATTGTTTTTCTTCCAAAAAACTCATATATTAAGCACCCAATCCATATAGGTAATCAAATATTGGAGAAAAAACAAGATCATAAAGTACGAACATTAATGATAGGAAAATCATAAACCCGAATACTCTTGCTGAATGGTTTTTAAGTGTGCTTAAAGTTGGCCATGCAACACGACGCATTTCTTTAATACCAGGAATAAAGAAGGGTGCCATTGCAATAATCAACGCTACCGCCCCAATCACCATTACAAAGATGGAGAAAAGGTTAATTCTAAGATCAGTAGCAAAAATAAACCAATTAGTCAGTTGGATTTCTAAAAGTTGACCTTCAAAAATATAAATACCTAACACTAAGACCATCGCACCAAGGAAACCGAGTAGTAATCCTTCAAATGGATATTCCTTTTTTAAAATAGAAAAAACTTTACTAATTTTGTCTTCTGGTTTTTCTTTGTTATTCTTTGCCATAATTAACGCTCCTATTTACTTTCTTTATGCGTTGTATGTTCTTTACAACGACTACAGTATTTTTTTATCGTCATACGTTCTTTTTCATCTTTATGTTTATACGTTGTGTAGTTTCTAGATAAGCACTTTTCACAAATTAGACGAATTTTAATACGCATGGTATCACACCCTTGCTTGCAAATATATAATCTACCAAAAAGCAAGGCATTTGTCAACTTATTCCGCCGCAAAAAAACACTGTATTTTGCGTTTTGCACGATGTAATGCGTTGTACACTGCTTTAACTGATAAGTTGTATTCCTCACAAATTGTTTCGATTGAACAATTTTTTAATTCTCTTAAAGTATAAACACTAAATTCTACAGGTGTCAAGAGTTTCCGTACTTCCTCTAGATGTGCTAAGAAATATCCTGACGTTTCTTTAACGCATCTTGTGCGTTCTGAAATGCATGTTTTATACGTAATGGTTTTATGTTTTCTTCGCGTAATGGTGTTGATATAAGTAATTAAATAGCGTCTAAAACTCATCTCAAACAACCTAGTATAAGATTTATTATAAGCAGGTTCAAATTTTAACGCAAGTTTATAAAGCAACATCATCGCTTCTTGATAAAGATCATCATAAACGTAAGTTAATTGAAAGTAGGTTATTTGTTTTTTAATAAGCGGTGTATATTTACTCACCATAAGCGCATACGCCTCATCGTCTCCTTCTTTGATTCTATTGATGATTTCGTAGTCGTTATGGTTAATTAGCATAGGTTAGCTCCTTTGACGTTTTTTAATATCGTGAAGCGCTACCGCTGCTGAGGCACTAATATTTAAAGAATTAACATACCCATTCATTGGAATTTTTACTAAGAAATCACAGTTCTTTCTTACTAAGGCAGAAAGTCCTTTTCCTTCATTTCCAAAGATGAGTGCTAAGTCAGTATCAACGAAGATATCGTCAAGTGTATCCGGAGTTTCCAGTGCAAAGCCAACAACCCAAACATGATTTTCTTTAAGGGTTCTAATCGCTTGGTTTAAATTGCTTACTTGAATTAAATCGACATATTCAATGGCGCCTGAAGATACTTTAACAACGGTTGGGGTAACGTGTGCAGTTCTATGTTTTGGTAAAATAATACCGCTTGCACCAAACGCCTCTGCGTTTCTTATAACCGCTCCTAAATTATGTGGATCTTCTACACCATCTAGTAGGATATATAACTTTTTTCCTGCTTTTGCTAAAGATTCTTTAAGCTGAATAAAAGCATAATCTTCAACATTAGCCGCAATGTTTTGATGCATCGCACCAAATTTTTTAGTCATTGCTTGTTTATCCAAAACTGTCGTTTTAATGCCTTTATGGTTCGCAGCAGTTATGAGTTGAGTATGAGTTTCGTTTACATAAAACAACTCAAATATTTTTCTATCTGCTTTCACGGCTTCTTCAACTGGGTTATTCCCGTATATTAGCATGGTATCCCTTCTTTCTCATTGTAGCACGAGTTCTAATAATTCAAACTTGATAAATTATGGATAAATATCCCCCAAATTAATAAATTAAATCTAAAATTTCATTTAATCGCTTGGTTTGTTCATCTAAGTATAAATACCCTATTAAAGCTTCTAGTCCCGTGGCCATTTTATAAGTAGAAAGGTCTGCTTTTCCAGGTTTACGGGAACTGCTTGCATTTCTACCACGCATAACAATGGCGATTTCTTTTTCACTTAACTTTGACTCTATTCTTTTAAAGGCACGAAACTGTCCTGTCGCGTTGGTAAACGCTATTGCGGCTTGATGCAACGCGTTAGGATGGACCTTTCCTTGTTTCAAAAGTTGTTGTCTTATATGAAGTTCATAAACGGCATCGCCGATGTACGCTAACGTTTGTCCGTTATATTGAAGCATTATAAAATACCGCGTTCCATGAGTTTGTCTCTTAAGCGATCAGCCTTATCAAATTCTTTGTTTTTACGGGCATCATCCCATGCAACATAAATTGCTTTATCTTGAGCTGATAACTTAGTAACACCAGGGTCAAGCCCTAAAATTTTAAAGAAAGTATCAAACAGTTCAATCGCTGCTTTTAAAGGACCATCGCTATTTTTTTTACGTAACGCTTGATTGGTATATTTTACAAGATTTTGAAGTTCCGTAATGGCGTTTGCCGTATTAAAATCATGATCCATTGCATCCATAAACTTCAGCTCAATCCCTTTTAATTCAGGGGTCATTTCCGGTTTAACTTCTAAAGCATCATTTAAATCTAAATGATAAAAACTTTGCTTATATACCCGGTACATTTTTTCCCATTCTTTTACATAATTAATTAAAATCTCATCCGTGTAATTAATAGGACTACGGTAATGTGTGGATAAGGTAAATAATCTAAACCCCATGTAATCATAGTCTAAATCTTTAACTAAAATTACCCGACCTTCACTTTTACTCATTTTTTTATCATCGATATTTAACTGACCATTGTGCATCCAATAATTGGCGATGTTATGGCCTTCTAAAGCTTTATTTTGGGCGATTTCATTTTCATGGTGAGGAAATTTAATTTCGCTACCTCCCCCATGAATATCAATCTTATCTCCGAAAATATCATTGATCATCGCAACGCATTCAGTATGCCAACCCGGTCTACCTTCTCCCCATGGAGATGGCCACGTAATCCCTGATTCAGTTCTTTTCCACAAGGTAAAATCCAAGGGACTTTCTTTTTTAGTATTGACATCAATCCGGGCGCCTTCTTTTAAATCTTCTACCTTACGACCCGATAAAATTCCATAATCAGCAATTTTTCCGACTTTAAAGTAGACATCGCTATCGACTTGGTAAGCATACCCCCGTTCTACCAATTGTTCTATATAAGAGATAATAGAGGACATATATTCGGTTACTCTAGGCGCTAGATATTTTGTCGAACTTCCTACCCGTCTTGCATCTTCGTAAAATGCCGATATAAATTTATTCGCAACATCTAGTTCCGTCATTTCGTCTTCGATAGCCTTCGTGATCACTTTATCGTCTACATCTGTAAAGTTACTGACAAAGTTCACCGTATAATCTTTATGCTCGAAGTATCGTCTCACCACATCAAAAAAGATTACCGGTCTTGCGTTCCCAATATGGATGTAATTATAAACCGTAGGACCACAGACATACATGTTAACCGTATCTTTATGAATGGAGTTAAAGGGTTCTAATTTGTTGGTTAACGTATTAAATATTTTCATGGTCTTCACCTTTTCCTTTTAAATTCATATTTATTGTATCACAATCATTTACCATTCAAAAATGATATTGTATAAGTCATAAAAAAAAGTGAGAGGATAATTACCCTCTCACTATAGTTTGTTAATTCATGAAAGTTTTTCTACGTTCGAAGCTTGAGGACCGCGATCGCCTTCAATCACTTCAAATTCAACTTTTTCGCCTTCGTTTAGCGTTTTGAATCCTTCTTCCTTAATTGCACTGTAATGAACAAAAATATCATTTCCCTCATCAGTTGTAATGAAGCCGTAGCCTTTTTCAGAATTAAACCATTTAACTGTACCTGTCATGTGATTAAAAATCTCCTTTTTTCGTTTGATATGCCCATTATACAATGGTGAAATCAAAAATGCAAATATTTTTGTAGGTGTCATATGTTCTTCTTAAACAGTCAATTTATAGCTTTTGAATGGTTTTATCAAGATTATTGATTATCATGTCTTTCCCCATCAAGTTCATCATTTGTGGTAAATCAGGGCCATGCATCGATCCACTGACTGAAATTCTAATCGGCATAAAAAGCATTTTTCCCTTCATGTTGGTCGCTTTCCCTGAAGCTTTAATGGTTGCTTTGATGGTTTCAGGGGTGAACGTTTCTAACGCAATAAGGTTTTCTTTAAACGTTTCAATCAGGGCTTTAACGCCTTCTTGATTGATAAACTCAAAGGCCTCTCCTTCTAAGGAGAATGGTTGGTCGAAAAACTCATGATATAGATCAATAATTTGAGCCCCATAAACTAAGCGGTCTTTAAACACTTTAATTAAACTTTCAAACCAATCGCTATTTTGGTCGTTCCCAATATTAGCTTTTTTAATATATGGCATGCATAAATCGAGCGTTGCTTCTTCGCTTAAATTCTTAATATATCGGTTATTAATATAATGCAATTTATCTTGATCAAAGGTTGCGGGTGAAGTCGATAAACGATTCGCATCAAAAAGCTCAATGAGCGCTTCTTTTGATAGAATTTCTTCTTTCGTATCGGGGGAGAATCCTAAAAGGGCAATAAAATTAAATAAGGCTTCGCTTATAAACCCTTTATCGTGATATTGTTCAATAAACTGAATAATCGATTCATCCCGTTTTGAGAGTTTTTTATTATTTTCATTAACAATTAAGGTCATGTGACCATACGTCGGACGGTCAAACCCAAGGGCGTCCAACACCATTAATTGTTTAGGGGTATTGGTAATATGGTCTTCACCGCGTAAGACATGAGAAATTTGCATTAAGTGATCATCCACCGCACAGGCGAAATTATACGTTGGAATGCCATCTTTTTTCATAATGACCCAGTCTCCAACATCTTCACTTTTAAACGTAACGTCATCTTTTACCAAATCGTTAAAGGTATAGGTTTCGTTACTTGGTACTTTAAACCTTACCGCATATGGTTTATCTTGATCAGGTTTATCTAAACATTTTCTAGAATAGTGTAATTTATCATGACCTTGAGCTTTCAACGCTTCTCTTTCCGCTTCTAACTCTTCAGCCGTACAATAACATTTATATGCCTGCCCTTGTTCTAGTAATAGATCGACATACTTTTTATAAATATCCAATCTTTCTAGTTGTCTATAAGGACCATAGCCCCCATCTTTATTTATGGATTCATCCCACTCTAACCCTAACCATTTTAAGTAAGCCATTTGTGATTCAATCCCTGTTTCCACATTTCTTTTGGTATCCGTATCTTCAATTCTTACAATAAACTTTCCCCCATGAGCGCGGGCAAATAAATAATTAAAAAGCGCTGTTCTCGCGTTTCCAATGTGCAAATGCCCTGTAGGACTTGGTGCATATCTAACTCGTACGTTTTTCATCAAAGATTCCTCCTTAAAGGTTCCCATTCATTATAGTATGTTTTCGTTTAAGTCTCAATATTTTGACATAAAAAAAGCACGCAAAACGTGCTTTTTTATAGAAATATTAACGTTTAGAGAATTGTGGTGAACGACGTGCTTTTCTAAGCCCGTATTTTTTACGTTCTACGGCACGTGGGTCACGAGTAATTAACCCTGCTTGTTTTAATGGTTTACGGTAATCGCTATTTACTACAAGTAAAGCGCGCGCAATTCCAAGACGAATGGCACCGGCTTGACCGGTAATGCCCCCGCCGTCTACAGTAATCTGAATATCAAAAGATTTTTGATTTTCTGTAATTTCAAGCGGTTGGAATACATCAAGACGTGTCGCTGGCGATGGGATATAATCTTCAAATGAACGATTATTTACGGTGATTTTTCCGCTACCTGGTCTTAAGATGACACGTGCGCGGGATTTTTTTCGGCGACCGATGCCGCGATATAATACTTCATTAGCCATAAATAATTTCCTCCTAGCCTCTTAGCTCTAAAACTTCTGGTTTTTGAGCTTGGTGTGGATGATTGTCGTTTTCATACACATAGAGTTTTTTAATCATTTGACGTCCCAATTTGTTATGTGGCAACATGCCTTTAATCGACATTTCCAGCATACGTGTTGGATGTTTCGTGTTCATTTCAGTCGCTGTCATTTCTTTAAGCGACCCTGGATGTTGTGAGTGGCGGTAATATTTCTTTTGTTGCCATTTCTTACCTGTAAGTTGGATATCCTTAGCATTGATAATAATGACATGATCACCACAATCAACGTGTGGTGTAAATGTTGGTTTGTGCTTTCCGCGTAAAATAGCTGCAACTTCAGATGATAAGCGTCCGAGTGTTTCGCCTTTTGCGTCAACAACAAACCACTTGCGGTCTACTGTTTGATTATTTGCCATGTATGTTTTATTCATAGTGGTTAGCCTCCTATTTTCCTTCTCATAGTCGGGCTAGTGGAGAATTGGAAATGTACCGACGTATATAATAGCGTATTATCTATTAAATGTCAAACATTTATCTTCACTTTTTTACTTTAAGAAATACTATCTCCAGGGTTGAGCCCATCAACCGTTACAAGTTCTAATTGCGTTTTGTTTGATCCCGCTAATACCATGCCATTGCTCTTTTCACCACGAAGGGTAACCGGTTCTAAATTCACAACGACCACACTTAGCTTTCCTTTTAAACTTTCAGGCGTATAATGCTTTGCAATCCCTGCCACAATTTGACGGGGGGTCGGTTCGCCAACATCAACGTTTAAGATGAGTAGTTTATCAGCGTTTGGATGATATTTCGCATCAACGATTTTCCCGACACGCAAATCTAGCGTATTAAAATCATCAATAGAAGCTAGATTTTGTTCGTCGATAGGGTCTTGCGTGTTTTTATCTTCACCACGTAAAATACTTTGAAGTTTACTTACTTCTTTTTCGCCATCTAAACGCGGGAATAATGGGGATGGTTTTTTGACAACATCTGTGTGTTTTAATCCGCCAAATTCTAATGTGTCCCACGTTTGTAAATTATCAGAAATACCGAGTTGTTTAAATAGTGAATCACTCGCATCAAGCAATATGGGTTTTAATAAAATCCCGATGTGTCTTAAAGACTCTACTAAATGATACATGACGTTTTGAAGACTCGCTTTTTGATTTGAATCTTTTGCTAAAACCCATGGAGTCGTTTCATCGATATATTTATTGGTCCGACTAATCAACTTCCAAATCGATTTAATGGCTTCAGATACTTTCAAGGTTTCCATGTTCTCTCGATACGACGTAACGGTTTCTTTAATGAGGGTTTCAAGTGAATCATCGAATTCATTTCTAACATTAGGATCGAATTCGATTGACCCTTCAAAGTACTTATTAACCATAGAAATCGTCCGATTTAATAAATTTCCAAAGTCATTGGCCAAATCATAATTTATACGTTCGATAAATGATTCAGGGGTGAATACACCATCAGACCCATAGGGAAGTTCTCTTAATAAAAAATAACGTAGTTCATCAAGTCCATAATTATTGATGATTGTATCAGGATAGATGACCCCGCCTTTAGACTTGCTCATTTTTCCTTCTTTCATCATATAAAAACCATGCGCATGGAGTTTGAATGTTACAGGAATATCTAAAGCCATTAACATAATTGGCCAAAAAATTGCATGGAATCTTAAAATATCTTTCCCCACAACGTGAACAACTTCATCACCATGCCAATATTTTTGGAATAAGGCATCGTCATTAGAATTATATCCAAGGCCACTAATATAGTTGCTTAAAGCATCAATCCATACATATACAACGTGTTTTGGATTAGAGACAACTTTAATTCCCCAGTCGAACGTTGTTCTAGATACACTTAAATCATTTAACCCTTGTTTGATAAACGCAAGCACTTCGTTACGTCTTGATTCAGGCGTAATGAAATCAGGATTATCTTCGATAAATGTTTGTAATCTATCTTGGTATTTAGAGAGTTTTAAGAAGTAACTCTCTTCTTCTAACTGTGATGTTTCTCTTCCACAATCAGGACACGTATGATTATCTCCTAATTGACTGTCTGTAAAAAACGATTCACAAGGCATACAATAATAGCCTTTATACGTTCCAAGATAAATATCCCCTTGGTCTAATAAGGTTTCAAAGATTTTTTGAACTACTGTTTTATGTCTTTTTTCTGTGGTACGAATAAAATCATCATATGAGATTTTTAATCGATCCCATAACGCTTTAGTATCATGCGCCATTTCATCCACATGATCATAAGGACTCATATCACGCTCTTCCGCAACGGTTTCTATTTTTTTACCGTGTTCGTCCATTCCGGTTAGATAGTAAGTATCGTATCCTTTGAGTTCTTTATAGCGACGTAATGCGTCACAAAATACGGTCGTATAAGTATTCCCAATATGAAGTTTTCCACTGGGGTAATAAATTGGGGTTGTGATGTAAAAAGTTTTATCACTCATAATCTCGCTCCTCGTTTTTCGGGTTCGTCTTAGATTTTTGTACAGCCATATAGACGGTGTTTTTCTTTAAGTTTCTAAGTTTAGCAACCCTTTTAATCGCGTCCATTTCACGGAGACCATCCTCCATTAAAAGGGATACATGTTCTAGCATATCGCCTGTTTGTAAAGGCGCTTCTTTACTGCCTTCCACCACAAGCACTATTTCTCCTTTTAAAGGGGGCAGAGCCTCAAATTCACGCAACGATAATTGAATGGTTTCTTCATAAAGCTTGGTTAATTCCCGCGCAATCGAGGCGGTTCGATTTCCTAGTATTAGATGCATCGCTTCTAAGGTTTTATGAATGCGGTTAGGGCTTTCATAAAAGATCATTGTATAAGGGTGGTCCACTAACGTCTTTAATATTTTATCACGTGCACTGGATTTTTGGGGTAAAAAGCCATAAAAAGTAAAGGGGTGCGTTTCAATGCCGCTGGTAATTAAAGCACTGATTAAAGCACTAGGTCCTGGTATAGAAACAACGTTATATCCATTCGTTTTGACTGCTTTGATTACGCGTTCCCCTGGGTCACTAATTAAAGGCGTTCCAGCGTCTGAAATAAGGGCTAAATTTTTTCCCTCATTTAACCAAGCAATTACTGGGTCAATCATCGCTTGTTCGTTATGGGAATGATAGCTTTTAAGCGGGGTAGTGATAGCGTGTGTCTTTAAGAGCTTTCCACTTGTTCTAGTATCTTCCGCTAAAATGTAATCAACTGCATTTAACGTGGTAATAGCGCGTTTAGTAATATCTTCCATATTCCCAATTGGGGTTGCGACAATGTAAAGGGTTGGCACTGCTTTATTGGTGATAGAAAATCGCTTCAATATTTCCCCACCTCCTATCAAATTATCTTCATATCAAAAGATGAATCAATTGCCTGATTCATCGAGTGAAATCCTTCGAGTTTATTCCAATAACCATCTTTGTATTATGTTAAATCATTGCCGAGTTCCATGGTTGGTTCACTAATATGATCAAGATTGTCGTATTCTTCAATTTTGACTAAATCTTCTACGTTATAGGGTTTTACCGTTTCTTCTAGTTGAACTTTAACTTGACGTTCTAAAATGTTCACACTCACGACTTTGCCTTCTCCATCAACCGTTTCAACTTTAGAATATAATTTAGGCAATCCTTCACGCATCTCGCCATACACATCGTCTTCGTAACGAATACAACAGAGTAGTTTGCCGCATAATCCTGAAATATTAGAGGGATTTAACGATAAGTTTTGATTTTTTGCCATTTTTATAGAGACGGTTTCAAACTCCCCTAAAAAGGTGTTACAACATAGTAAATATCCACAAGGGCCAATTCCGCCTAAGAACTTTGCACCATCCCGTGCCCCGACTTGACGAAGTTCAATTCGAACTTTAAACTCGTTGGCCAAATCTTTAACGAGTTCTCTAAAATCGATACGGCCTTCGGCATTGAAATAGATAATTAGTTTTGAACGATCTAAGGTATATTCAGCGTCGAGTAATTTCATTTCTAAAGCGTGATTTTGAATGTGATGTTTACAAGAAGCTAACACTTTTAACGTATCAATTTGATTTTGTTCTTTGGTTTTTATATCCGTTTCATTCGCTTGGCGAATGATTGGTTTTAACGTTGAAATAATGCTTTCCTCAGTGATTGTTTTATCTGTTTCCATAACTTCACCAAGTTCTAAGCCTCTCACCGTTTCTACCACGACTAAATCCCCAAGGGAAAAATGGGCATCCTCGGGATCAAAATAATATTTTTTGCCCGCTTGTTTAAAGCGAACACCAATGACTTTATGTGCCATGTGAGTCTCCTTTTTCCATCGCAATTAATAAATTATCAAACGCAAGACGCATATTGATGTAATTTCGTTGTCGGATTTTGATCTGAAGCATCTTTTCTAAATGCTTCGTCAATGTTTTTAACGTTGTTCTTTCCATTATGCGTTCAATCGCATTAATTGAATCAGCGAATACAATGTGATTGCGATTGTTTATTTTACCATAAATTATGTCTTTTTGGTAGTGGATAAATACATCTATTAAAACATCAACCATCTCTTTTTGGTTAAGAACTGGGTCAAGTGTTTCATGAAACGCGATGAGTAAAGACTTTCCATCAGCGTAAGCTTCATAGACCGTATTTACATCATCGATTAAAGATTCAAGATCCGTTGAATCTAATAACGCTTTAGCATCCTCAATAGTCGGTCGCATTCGTGAAGCTAATCTCGATTGATGCCGCTCATAGCCAAGTTGACTCAAGGCGTCTTCTATCAAGTCTTCGTTAATTGGGTGAAATGGGATGCGTTGTGAACGCGATTGAATCGTAGGCAGTAAGTGTGTCGCATCATCGCTTAATAATAAAGCATAGGTTTCACTTGTAGGTTCTTCTAAAAATTTTAATAAGGCGTTTTGCGCATACGCATTCATACGCTCTGCCGATTCTATAATATATATTTTAGGCCCCGCTTCCAAAGCGGTTTTGGAAAATTCACTTTGAAGCGCTTTTATATCATTTTTAACAATTTCGCTTTTTTTAAGTTTTACCGTGTAAAGATTAGGGTGAGTTTGATTGATGATTCGTTTACAGTTTTTACATTCCATACAAGGCGTAACCGTTTCGTGACACAATACCTTTGCAGCGAAAAAAAGCGCCGCATCAAGTTTCATAACGCCCGCATCGCCTTCAAATATATATGCGTGAGATAGCTTTTGATTTGAAAAGCTATTCTCAATCATTTGAAATGCTTCCTTTTGCGCTTTTTTTAAGGTTTCAAGATCCATTAAAAACCATCCCTTTACTGTCTGCTAAAGTATGTTTCTATAACGTCTAAAGCAGATTCAATCACACTTTCTACATCGCAGTTTCCATTTATAACTTTAATTCGTTCTGGAAACTTGGTTATTAGGACTTGATAGCCATCATATACCGTTTGATGAAAATCCATACTTTCAAGGTCAAGCCTATCAACGTTGCGGTGGTTATCAAATACTCTATCTAATCCGATTTGCGGTGGAACATCAATAAAAATGGTTAAATCCGGCATTCGGTTTTCAATCGCAAATTGATTAACCGTTAAAACTTCATCTATGCCAAGGTTTCTACCATACCCTTGATACGCTAAGGAAGAATCAATAAAACGGTCACACAAAACAACTTTGTCCTGGTTTAAAGCAGGCCAAATCTTTTCAATGAGATGTTGACGTCTTGACGCTGCATAAAGCAACGCTTCAGTCCGTGCATCCATCTCCGTGTTATGAACGTCTAAAATAACGTTTCGAATTTGTTCGCTTATTTGAATGCCGCCAGGTTCTCTAGTCGATAATATATCATACCCTTTAGTTAAGAGCTTTTTCTCTACCGCTTTTAAGATGGTACTTTTTCCTGAGCCCTCTGGACCCTCAAATGTTATAAATGTCCCTTTCACATGCTGTCACTCCTTGGATACTTTTGTATATTATCGCACATTTTACTATGATTTTAAATATCATAAACGATTTCAGTGACTTTTATAATATCATCACCAACAAACTACATGACAAATAGCTTTAAATACACCTCAATCATTTGACTATATTCTAATGATTTAACTAATCATAAGAATCACAATGACTAACGTAATAAATATAGTATAAATTAACGCATCGCTCTCAATAATCTTTTTTTCAAACCGTTTATCAAACATATTCGACATAATCACAAAACGATCCAAAAATCCTACATCATAATTATGTTTAATCTCGACTTTTTGTACGGTGTTTGTATCAATCGGACATTGCTCTCCATACATTACTCTACAAGCGCCCCGCATTATGAAAAATGTTGGATAAAAAAACAAATATTCAACGCTTAACCACTTGGGCAGCTGAAGATGAAATAGATGAAACTTTGTACCGAATAAAAAGATAAGGCCGCCTAAAAAGACAATAGGAATCATAATAAATACATCATCAAACGTAAATACATTCATTCCAACAATATAGCGATCTATGAAAGACGCGTCATAATGTAGTGCAATTTGTGGGATAACAAATATGTTTAGCATAAAGGTTGGGTTAAGTCCTATAAATACAATTAAAACTGCAATCGCGGCCATTGAAATATCTAAAGAATTTAACTTAGGTCGGATTGAATTATATTTTTCTGGCATTGGACCTAAAAATACATAGTAAAACAGTTTTATAAAAGAACATACCGTCCCTGCACTAATGACAATAAAAATCCATTCGGCATACAAAAACGAACTATGACCATACTCGTAGGCTTCTACAATACCGTGATGCAAAATCGTTTTGGATATAAATCCGTTAAATAAGGGAATACCACTGATTCCTAAAGACGCAATTAAAGCAACCAGCGCCGTTAAAGGCAGTTTACGCCAAAGCCCGCCTAAACGATACATGTCACTTTCTTTGGTGTGTAAGTAAACCGACCCCGCGACCATAAACAACAACGATTTAAATAAAGCATGGTTAACAATGTGTAAAATACTTCCACTATACCCCATAGCGCCAATGTATCCTAAATAAAGTGAAATCCCAATCCCCATTACAATATAACCCATTTGTGAGATTGAATGATACGCTAACATACGTTTGATATTAGATTGTTGGAGCGCTAAGAAAACACCGATGGCCATGGTCACAATCCCAACCCAAATAATGACACTCCCAATCGTTTGAGCGGTCATCCAAACCGGATCAAACCGATCGGTCAAACTTCCTGGTTCTGGAAAATAATAACTGGTCGCAACCCGTAAAACTCCAAAAGCACCTACCTTAATCATAATTCCAGAAAGCAACGCACTCGCAGGGGTCGGCGCAACAGGGTGTGCCCTTGGTAACCACACGTGAACGGGGGCCATTCCAGCTTTAACGCCAAACCCAAAAAGCAAAAGACCAAACACCCAGTACTTTAAATTCCCATGGTTGTTTAATGTAGTAATCGCACTTTCAAATGTTAAATCGCCTACTATATGATACATAATGGCAGTTGCTCCAAATATCGCAAATCCACCAAGTAATCCCATAAAAATATAGTTATATCCCGCCTGATAGGATTCAGTTTTTTGACCATGCGTTACTAACATATACGATGTGATGGTCATCATCTCAAAAAATAAAAACATTGTTAATAAATCGCCTGAGACAATCGTTCCTAATACCGAGCTATAAGTAAGCGCCATAAAGAAGAAAAAGCGATTACAGTTCCGCTCTTTAAACATATAAGCATGGGCATACACCATGACTAAAAACCATAAAATACTCGTAACCAAAAGCATGATATACCCTAACATATCCACTCTAAAACTAATCCCGAGTCCTAAAATATTGCCATATTGTATTAACTGTCCCCCCGCTAAAGCGCTCGGGTATAAAAGGGTACTTAATATGAATGTAATAAACGCTAACGATATGACAACTGTATCTCTTGAATAGCACGTTTTTTTAGAGAAAAATAACTGTATAAATCCCCCAATGGTAGGTAAAGCTATAATAAGTACGGGCATAAATGTTGCATCGGATAGTGTTTTTAAAAATGGGTAGTATTCAAAAGGGTTATGTAAATTAAAGTTTCCATTTACCCCTCCAAAAATCCATACTAAAAAGACGGCCCCCACTACAATGAATGCCCCTGTTATTGTTGTAAAACTTTCATACCATTTATATTTAGGCTCAAACATCATTTACACCTTCTATCAAAGCTTGAATGTATTGACTGCATGTTCTATTAATGTCATTAACCCGTTTGGATATATTCCGATCCCAACGATTAATAACGCGATGAAGACAATGGGCGCGAGCATTAAGACTGGCACCTTATCTTTAGTGACATGGGTCTGATTTTCAGGGTTATCTCTCAAAAAGGCCGCAATCATGATTGGCAAATAATAAATGGCGTTTAAAATTCCACTTACAATAAAGACTAAAATGTAAGGGCCGCTTCCTGCATCTAACGACGCAAGCCCTAAATTTAATTTTGAAATAAACCCGCTTGTTAGTGGGATGCCAATCATCCCTAAGGCCGCAATACTAAATGCACCCATAGATAGTGGCATCATGTATCCAACCCCGTTAAACGAAGTTATTTTTCTAGTATTTCTTTGATAAATAACCGCGCCAACCGACAAAAAGAGCACTGTTTTCATCATGCCATGGGAAAAGACATGAAAAATAGCGACACTTAACCCCATGGAAGAAGCCAGGCCAATCCCGATAACAATATACCCGATTTGGGCAACCGAAGAGTACCCAAGCATCCGCTTAATATCATTTTGAGCAATAGCAAAAAACGATCCCATCACGACCCCAACCGCACCAATAAACATAATCATAGTCGGAATATTTAAGGCCTGTAATATTTCTATCCCATACACTCTATATAATATCTTCACAAATACCATTAAATAGACTTTTACTACCACTGCCGATAAAATAGCGCTCGATGCACTTGGTGCACTGGCATGTGCATCGGGTAGCCATATATGAAACGGAAAGATTGCAGCTTTTAAACCGAGTCCTATCATCATAAACCCTATGGCAATAATAATATTTGTCGGATGAACCTGCCAAGCATTTTCTAAAGCACCTGCAACAAGGTCAATATTAGTAAACCCTGTAACCATATAAAGTAAAGCAACGCCAAACAAGTAAGATAAAGATCCAATCTCATTTAACATGACATAACGAAATGCAGCAGTATAATTTTGTTTTTTTCTTTTTATAGAAATAATCGAACACGTTGTAATTGATAAAATCTCCATGAAAACATACTTATTAAATAAATCATTCGTGTAGATAATTCCATACATAGAAAAAAGCAAAATAAACATCAGTGTGTAATACCGTCCATACTCCTTTTGGTGAATTCCATCTGTCGCATCGCTAGTGGAATACACAAAAATTAATAACACCATCGTCATAATGAAAAAAGTAATTAATGTTGAAAAAGAATCTATGAGTAACTCCAACCCAATTATTGGATTATAGCCCCCAAAACGGTAGTAAAATGCCCCTTGCGTATTGACATAATACAGCAAATATAAACTGATTGACCACACGAGTAGTAAAACTATAAAATTCAGGCTAAGCGTAAGCTTAAAATTGGAATTTTTAAAAAGCGGAATAATGAGCGCAGTCAATAGCAACAACAAGAGATTAATAATGGGCAACTGTTCAACCATTATAATCCTCTCCTTTTTGAATTTCCGCTATTTCTTTTTGATCGATTGTTCCATAGGTCTCATAAATTCTTACCACTAAACTTAAAGAGTACACCGTAATACTAACTACCACAACGATGCCTGTTAATATTAATACGGATGGAAGTGGATTAATAAACACCACTTCACTAGACCCATCTACATCGATTAAAGGGGCGCCCCCTCTTGAACGTTGCCCACCGCAATGAAAAAGAAAAAGATTGCGGTTCCCATAATATTAATGCCGAGTATCCGCTTAATTAAATTAGAATGCATGACTACTGTATAAAGACCGATTACAAAAAGCGCTACCGCTCCAATAAAGTTAATATGTTCCACTACATTTTGTAAAACAGCCATTAGCGCTCCTCCTCAATCAAAACATGAAATAAAGAAATCATCGTCGATGCCACTTTGATTCCAATCCCAATCATTAAAACAGGTATAATTCCACCGCTTAAAAGCGATCCAAGTTCACCCATAGGGAATCCCGCTGACTGATTGGATAAAAAATTCCCCGTTAAAAAGATCCCCAGTATACCGACAAATAAATAAAGTAATATTCCCCCGCTCTCAGCGATTTCACTTACCCGGTGTGAAAACTTCTTGCGGGCTTTCTCAACGCCAAACACTAGGGTATAAAGGATTAGCGAACTGCCCACTAACGCACCGCCTGAAAACCCACCACCTGGTGAAACATGACCGTGTAAAATAATATAAATCCCATAAAGCATGACAAAAGGGATTACAATGCGTGTAATCGAACGAACAATAATATCATTCAAAGCCATCACCTTCTTCTGGTTTCCTATCCGGCCTTAAGACCGATACAACCGCAACGATCGATGTGAATAAAACAATCGTTTCTCCTAACGTATCAAACGCTCGATAATCCGTTAAAATCGCAGCAACAATATTGGTAACGCCAGTTTCACTAGCGGCATTATTTATGTAGTACTCAGTGGTTTCATTGTACGCTAAACTATCAGTCCCAAGACTAGCTGGCATTTGCAAAATGTTATAAACTAATACCACAAATAACGTCAAAAAAAGGACATTAATCAATTTTTTTCTCATTTTTCATACCTCTCAGTACGACTAATAATCGCAAAAAATAAAATCGATGTTACGCCTCCCCCTATCGCCGCTTCTGTTAATGCGACGTCTGGAGATTTCAAAATTAACCAAAGAACACTCATCATTAACGAATAGACTGAAAAAATAATAACTGCGCTCAATAAATCCTTCGTCTTTTCTACCGCTAAGGCCGCAACAATTAGAAAAACTACTAATATGACATTTAATCCCATCATAAAGTATCATCCTTTTCATAAGAGGATTTTGAATTTCCTCTTAGATATTCCGTTTTCGCTATGAAGTGCGCTGCGGTGGGATTGGTAATCCAAATAAAAATTAAAATCAGCAAAATATTAAACGCTAAAAATCCAAAGCCTTGCCAGATAATAACGCCAATCAGCACAAGCCCTGCCCCTAACGTGTCCGCTTTCGTTGTCGCATGCATTCTTGAAAATACATCGGGCAATCGAATGAGGCCTACAGCCCCTACCATAAAAAAGAACAATCCACTAATAATTAAGACCCCCGCTATTCCATTTACAAATATATCCATAAAAATCCCCTAACTTAATTTCCCTTTTAAAAGATATTTTCCGACTCCAATCGTTGTCATAAACCCAATCAAGGCATACACCAACGCGACATTAATATAGCTAGATTGATTGGTAATGGTCGCAATTAACACAATAATAGTCACAACTTTTGTAGTAATAACATTAATTGCGACCACTCTATCCGCCGCAGTTGGACCTCTATATGCACGATAAAGCGCAATAAAAGCCAAAGCAATTAAAAACGCTACTGAAAAATAAATAAGATTAATCATTATGATCACCTTCGAATTCTATAAATGCTTTTTGTAAAGGACTGTTGTGTAAATTATCTACATGGTTTTTAGTCAGGCCATGAACAATTAAATACTCTTCGGTTGAATCAATCGTTAACGTTCCAGGGGTTAATGTAATAAAATTTCCATAAAAGGCTCGGTTTAAATCTTTTTTTAAGGGTTGTTTGATTTTTACCACTTTAGGACTTAGCTTAAGCTTAGGAGAAAGGACGATTTTAGCCACTTGAATATTGGCAATAAATACTTCCTTCAAAAACGTAATTAGCAAAACAAAAAAGGCTTTTGCGCTTCTAAATGTTAGTCTCGTTCGCTCTTTGTCTTCAAAAATCAGATCAAAGATGTAGACCACAACAAATAGCGTTGCCAAAAAGCCTATAATTAAAGAAAGTATCGTAAATTCCGATTCGATTATAATCCAAAATCCCAAAAGTAGCGCAAACATAATAACTGCACTGAATGTTTTATTTTTTTTCCTATTAAAACACACCCTTTTCTTTCCAATTATAGAATACAACGTTTAAATCTATAATACAAATTAATTTTCTTTTTTGGAAAGTTTATGATAGCGTGTGTTGGGTTAGTATTCAAGCGAGTACAGATATAGCCCTTCCGCTGGAGCCATATATTTAACATTATTTTTTGATGGGGTATTTAGGGCTTGTTCAATAGTGGTTTTACCGCCGGTGATATCTTTTAATGCGTTGCCTACAATAATGCGGACCATATGTCTTAAAAAACCGCTCGCTTTGATGATGATATGGGTTTCACCATGGTGGTGTATCGCTTCTATATAATCGAGCGTTCGAATCGTCGGTTTATCAAGCGCTAGTTTTGAAAATCCAATAAAATCATGCGTTCCTTTTAATAATGCAAGTTTAGTATTTAATTGGGTTAAATCAACCGTCTTTACATAATGCATATAATGCGCCTTAAAGGGATCATAAGCATGCGTGATTTTATAAAGATACGTTTTGTTTAAACAGTCATAGCGGGCATGAAATACACCTGGCGCTTCACTCACCTTAATGATGCGTATATCGAATGGCAACATGGTGTTTAAAAGCGTTTTAAGCTTGGCTATACTTAAAGGGGAATAGGTATCAAAATGCGCTGTTTGATGGAATGCATGAACGCCTTTATCGGTTCTTCCCGCCGCAATAATTTTAGATTGTTCTTGGGTAATATGTGCTAACACTGTTTCCATTGTTTTTTGTATAGAAGGTTTGTGAGCATCTACTTGTTTTTGAAATCCAAAATATTGTGACCCATCGTATGAGAAATCTAAACGTATTCTTCTTTGATTTAAAGGAATGGCTCGGATATAAATTTTTGCGATTTTTTGATTATTCATTTTAATTTTCATTTCCATGTTTTCTCTTACATTAACCACATAAAAGCTTTCATACGGTTTTACACAATCAAAAGGATTGTCATGATACCGTAATAATGTTTCAATCAACGCGGTTTTATCACGCGTAATAGATTCATCTGCATCTCTTAAAAAAACAGTTTCGCTAAGAAGATGGCTTAACGTATCACTGTCTTTTTTTTGAATCGCCTTGATAAAAGGTTCTATCATATCATCACCCTAATCACAATACTTGTAATGATAAACAGATTTGCAAATACGATGCCCACCGTGTCAATTTTTTGCCATGATAATTCGTGTAGCTTTGTTCTAGGATTTCCTGGTATGAAGCTTCTGGCCTCCATGGCGTCTGCTAGTTCTTCACTTCGTTTAAAGGAAATAATAAACATCGGCACTAATAAAGATACAATCTGCATTACCTTATCTTTTAGTTTTCCTTCTTGGAAGTCAACTCCTCTTGAGGCCTGTGCTAACATGATTTTATTGGCTTCATCTAAAAGGGTTGGTATATATCTTAATGCGATAGAGATAATCATTGCTATTTCTTCTGAATTTATTTTGATTACTTTAAGCGGTTTTAACACTGATTCTAAGCCTAAGTTTAAGTCAGTCGGTTTTGTTGTAATCGTTAAAATGGTTGATAACGTTACAATGATTATTAACCGCAACATAATGAAAAGCGCCATTTGAAGTGCATCCTCATAAACACTAAAGGTTCCCTCAAAAAATGTATAAGGGCCTTCAATGTTTGTTAGTATGACCCCACTTAAAAAGACCATGGCGATAAAGTACAGTAGTTTAAAACGAATAAACCGTTTACTAAACATCCAAAATACAACCAAGGCAACGACTAAAGCAACACTAATCGGTGAATAATAAAGCGGGGCATCAAACAATAGTTCCCCTTGGGTGTTGAATAGAATTTGAAACACAAAGGTGAAAATCAATAAAAAGAGTAAGGGTCTTAAGCCTAAGTAAACTCTTTTGACACTAATTTTTCCAATTAATAATATGAACACCATTAAAAAAATCGCGCCAACCATCACATAAAGTGAATCAATAATGAACGTCCCTGCCATCATGAGTAAAAGCGCAATAATCTTAGTACGCGGGTCCATTTTATATAAGAAACTATTCCCGGGTATATACCGTCCTATAACAATATTTTTCATTGACCTAATCCCTCCTTGATTGCCTCAAAAAGGGCTTTTCTGTTTCTTGGAGTTCCGTCTATGCTGAAGTCAAATTTGCTTTCTAAAGC
The DNA here is from genome assembly GCA_964386055.1 of uncultured Candidatus Izemoplasmatales bacterium. Lineage (GTDB taxonomy): Bacteria > Bacillota_I > Bacilli_A > Izemoplasmatales > Izemoplasmataceae > B1SED10-225. Next base: position 22,402 of record CAYLQZ010000020.1, read on the forward strand.
TGTTTTTAATGTAACAATATCAGGGATGTCTAAATTCCAATTTTCAATGTTCTTTCTTGAAAACAATTTTAGAGGATCCCCATCATAAACCAATACCCCTTCGCGCATGACTAAACAGCGATCAGCGTACTCGTATACTGTGTTCATATCATGGGTAATGATAATGATTGTTTTATTTAGTTTTTTGTGGATATCGTAAAAAACTTCTAATAACGCATTGCGTCCCATCGGGTCTAATCCACTTGTAGGTTCATCTAAAATTAAAACATCTGGTTCCATCGCTAAAATCCCTGCAATAGAGACTCTTTTTTTCTCCCCACCTGAAAGATTAAAAGGACTGCGTGAGAGATAACTTTCATCTAACCCGACAACTTTTATTACATCTTTAGCCCGTTTTAGTGCGTTTTCTTCAGAAACCCCGAAGTTCTTGGGACCAAATATAATGTCTTTTTCGACCGTTTCTTCGAACAATTGATATTCTGGAAATTGAAAGACTAACCCTACCTTTTTGCGAATAGGATTTAATTTCACGTTTTTCTTATTTTTGGTATTTTTATCTATTTGAATCCCAAATAAATTCATTCTTCCCTCGGTTGGTTGTAAAAGTGCATTCATGTGTTGAACAAGGGTCGTTTTTCCACTCCCTGTTTCACCGATTAACGTAATCAGTTCCCCTTCCCCTTTAATATTTAACGTAATATCTTCAATCGCAAGAAACCCGCGCTTATCCATCCCTTGATATTCGTAACTTACTCTTTCAAAGTTGATTGCCATAAATATCGCTTAATCTCCTCGTGGTTAATTTTGTTTTCATCCATATAATGCAAGACTTCAAGGGGCAATAATAATTCTAAGTTTGAGGCTTCAAGGGTAGATTTATCTTTTAAAACATTTTGACTCGTATCGTCTTTAATAATTTCACCATTTTTTAATACAATGATGCGATCTGAATGTACAGCTTCACTCATATCGTGGGTAATGGTAATAATGGTCGTGCCTTCATCATGTAATCTTCGCATGTATTCTAAAATTTTACGTCGTCCCTTAGGATCCAGCATGCTTGTAGATTCATCAAAAATAATAATATCAGTTTCCATCGCAAGTATCCCAGCAATCGCGACACGTTGTTTTTGTCCCCCTGAGAGTTGTTGGGGTTCTTTATTTAAAAAGTCGAACATGTCCACTCTTTTACTGACTTCATCTATTCGTTTAAGCATAGTTTCTCTTTTAACTTGTAGGTTTTCTAGTCCAAACGCAATATCGTCACGTACCGTCACACCAACGAATTGATTATCAGGGTTTTGAAACACGATTCCCACTTTTTTTCGAATGTCATAAACTGTCTCTTCTGTCAATAACTGCCCCGCAACTTCAATTTCACCAGTTCTTGCTTTTAAAAGTCCAATTAAAAGTTTTGACAGTGTAGATTTCCCACTGCCATTATGCCCAAGAATGGTTACCCATTCTCCTTTGTTTATAGTTAAATTAATGTTTTTTAATACCGTTTGATTCTTGGTATAGCCAAACGATACGTTCTGTATATCTATGATTGGTTTCACGGCGCATCCACTCCTAAAAATCGTTATCATTATATCAAATTTAGGGGTTAAATGCGAAATATTTAGCCCCAAACAATAAATAAATTGATGAATTGCCTCCATCATTATATTTAGTGAATTAATCTTTGTCATTATTTGGCAATATACCCAGTCCCATCATCAAGATAATAATGCCTAATCCTACATAAATTAGATTAAATAGATATATAAGCAAAATCGCTATTGGTAAAAACCCAAACGCCCATAATATCTTTAAAGCTTTTAATCGCTTATAAATGACTAAAAGATGAAACGGTAAAAGTAGTACTAAAACATGAACAAATAAAACCACAAGTAATATAACAAATACCATTGATTCATCATTGGTCTCGCCATTTATCGTTTTTTCTATGAAATTCAATACTGATGGAGTCAGTATAATAAACGCCATCAAAATTAACACATAAACGGTATACACTTTTCTTGTTGGTTTATCGTCTCCACTCAAAAATGTGTCGTTAATCATGTATAGTTTCATTAACCCATTCCTAATTTAGACTTATTTTACCATGGTTAGTATATCATAGACGACCAATTGTAGAAACTTATACTAAATGTCTTAATCCTTAGTTTACCCCCTACTAGATACCTTAAAAAGCATTTATCCGCATCGTTGATCCGCGTTCTAACGACCACAGTCATGAAGCTTATACCAAAGGGGAGGTGTGTTGAAATTTATCGCTATTTATTATGTGAATCTAACTAGTGCATACATAGTCTATAAAAAAACCAACCTTATTTCAGGTCGGTTTATTTTTTTGTTCTATATACACTTAAATGCGGATTAAACAAGTTCGATGATTGCCATCTCGGTTGAGTCCCCACGACGAGGACCTTTTTTAAGAATACGGGTGTATCCACCATTACGAGATTCATAACGTGGTGCAATATCTTCGAACAGTTTTTGAAGGGCGTTTTTATCTGAGTCAGTTTCTGTGAAACGGACTGTTCGTGCAGCCATTTTGCGTGCTTCAAGTGTGTTTTTCTTACCGAGTGTGACCATTTTATCCATCAATCGGCTTAGTTCTTTGGCTTTCATATGGGTAGTCTCAATGCGTTCATGTGTGATGAGCGCAGTGACTAAATCACGAAGCATCGCTTTACGTTGATCGCTTCTGCGGTTTAATTTACGATAAGTAGCCATTTTAACAACCTCCTATTTATGTCTTGCAAGTGAAAGATCGAGATCTTCCAACTTCTGCTTGACTTCCTTGAGAGATTTCTTCCCAAGATTTCTAACTTTCATCATGTCTTCTTCAGTTTTTTGTGTCAATTCATGCACGGTATTGATTCCTGCGCGTTTCAAGCAGTTGTAGCTTCGAACCGATAAATCCAAATCTTCGATTTGCATTTCTAGAATTTGAGAGTTTTGTTCGGACTCTCGTTCAACCATGAATTCTTCTTCTTTTGCTTTTTCACTAAGTTCGACAACCAATTCTAGATGATCAATCATCATTTTAGCCGCCATACCTATTGCTTCTTTCGGTGTTACAGCGCCGTTTGTTTCAACTTCGATATAAAGCTTGTCAAAATCAGCACTATCTTCTACTCGTGTTTTATCAACATCGTATTTAACTCTTTGAACCGGAGTATAAATGCTGTCAATTGGAATAACACCGACACTTTTGTTATAAGCTTTGTTTTTTTCTGCACTCACATAACCGATGCCTTTTTTGGTGGTTAACGTCATGCGAAAATGGCCTTTATTAACAGTTGCGATGTGTTGGCTTTCGTTGATGATATTAATATCGGGGTCGCCCTTAGTATTAATATCAGCTGCTGTAACTGTTTTTGGACCTTCTACGTCTATTTCTAATATTTTTTCAACATTAGGATCGTCGTCATCTATCGTTAAAATAACTTCTTTTAAGTTAAGGACAATAGATGTGATGTCTTCGACAACACCTTCCATCGCTGAAAATTCGTGCTGAACACCATCAATTTGAGCATTGACAATAGCGGAACCTGGTAATGAGGATAGTAATATTCTACGTAAGGAGTTTCCTAATGTAATACCGTATCCTCTTTCAAGTGGGGTAATTTCAAACTCGCCTTTGGTGTTACCTTCAGAGATGATTTTAGTTTCTGGTTTAACAAATTTTAAATCTTTCAAAAGAACAACCTCCCTTGTTTTCTTTCAAAACTAGCCACGTGGTCGTTTTGGTGGACGACATCCATTGTGTGGAATTGGAGTCTCGTCTTTGATTGCTGTAATCTCTAATCCCGCGGTTTGTAATGAGCGAATTGCAGCTTCACGTCCTGGGCCTGGGCCTTTGACAGAAACTTCTACTTTTTGAACACCATGTTCCATTGCTGCTTTAGCACAAGCTTCGCTTGCTAGCTGCGCAGCGTATGGTGTTGATTTACGGCTTCCTTTGAATCCTAATGCGCCGGCTGATGTCCATGCAATTGCATTTCCGTTTGGATCAGTGACGGTAATGATTGTATTGTTGAATGTAGAATGAATGTGAGCCACTCCGGCTGGTATATTTTTCTTTGCGCGACGTTTTGTTCTTGTTCTACGTGCCATTTAATTTCGCCTCCTATTTCTTTTTCTTGGCTACTGTCTTTTTCGCGCCTTTGCGTGTACGAGCGTTGTTGCGGGTTTTTTGACCGCGGACAGGTAGCTTTCTACGATGACGCAAACCTCTATAACTGCCAATTTCTTGCAGACGTTTGATGTTAAGGGAAACTTCGCGTCTTAAGTCTCCTTCGGTTTTCACTGCGGAAATTGCTTCACGAATTCTTTTAAGTTCATCATCGCTAAGGTCTTTTGTACGAGTATTCTCGCTTACTTTAGCTTCTTGAAGAATGGTTTGTGAAACACTTTTTCCGATTCCAAAAATATATGTTAATGCAATAACTATGCGTTTGTCTCTTGGGATGTCTACTCCTGCGATACGTGCCATAAATGCACCTCCTATTAACCTTGTCTTTGTTTATGCTTTGGATTGTCGCAAATAACCATAACTTTACCTTTACGTTTGATTACTTTGCACTTATCACAAATCTTTTTCACAGATGGTCTTACTTTCATAATTGGTTATCCTCCTTTGGAGTCTCTCAAAAAATTATTTGTGTCTGTAGGTAATTCGCCCACGTGTTAAATCGTACGGTGAGAGTTCAACCGTAACTTTGTCTCCAGGTAGAATGCGTATGTAGTACATACGGATTTTACCCGAAACGTGTGCTTTGATACGGTGTCCATTGTCGAGCTCCACTAGAAACTCCGTGTTAGGGAGCGCTTCAACAATTTTACCTTCCATTTCGATTTTTTCTTCTTTTGCCATGTGATGATTTCCTCCTTTTATAGCGCAGTGAGAAGTTCGTAAGAATCTTCTTTAATCAATACAGTATGTTCGAAGTGTGCACTATTTGCACCATCGGTAGTGACTGCAGTCCAACCGTCTTTTAATACTTTAACCGATTGAGTGCCAATATTAACCATCGGTTCAATAGCAAGTACCATACCTGCTTTTAATAGTGGACCTTTTCCTGGCGGGCCGTAATTTGGAATTTGTGGATCTTCATGAAGATTTTTTCCAATTCCATGGCCAACGAATTCTCTTACAATACTGAACCCTTCTGCTTCTGAATAAGACTGAATTGCATGCGATATATCACTTAAGCGGTTTCCCGCCTTGGCATGTTTAAGTCCTTCAAACAGAGATGCTTCGGTGACTTCGAGCAGACGCTTAGTCTTTTTGTCAATTTCACCAACGGGATACGTCCAGGCTGAATCGCCGTGATACCCTTTGTAAATTGCACCAATGTCAACTTTTAAAATGTCGCCATTTTTTAATGTGCGTTTAGACGGAATACCATGTACGACTTCTTCGTTAATTGATGTACATGCGCTGCCTGGGAAACCACCATATCCTTTGAAGGAAGGTGTGGCACCATGAGAATGAATAATGTCTTCTACGAGTTTATCGATAGCTTGTGTTGTCATGCCAACTTTAACATTCTCTTTAACAGTTTTATGTGCCAAGGCCACAATGTGCCCGGCTTTTCTCATGAGTTCGATTTCGCGATCTGATTTTCTATTAATCACGCTATATCACTCAACGCTTTCTTGATGTCACGATATACTGCTTCAAATGACTGCATGCCATTGATGTTAACTAGTACACCGCGGCCTTTATAGTAGTCAATAATGGGTCGTGTTTTTTCTTCATAGATTCTAAGTCTGTTTCTCACTGATTCAAGCTGATCGTCGGGACGTTGGTATAGTTCACCGCCACATTTATCACAGACACCTTCGTGTGAAGGCGGTTTAAAATGTGTGTGATACGTATACCCACAATTTCTACACACGCGTCTTCCGACCATACGTTCTAAAATTGCTTCTTTGTCGACTACAATGTTGACAACTGCAGTTAGACATGAGCCCATTTCATCAAGCATATCATCGAGTGCTTTGGCTTGGTGGACAGTTCTTGGGTAACCGTCTAATAAAAATCGTTGGTCTGCGTCTGAATTAAATAGACGATTCCGGACAATTTCATTGGTGATTTCATCGCTAACCAAATTTCCGTTTTTGATGAATTCCATCGCTTCTTTACCCAATGGTTCACCGCGCTCAGCAGATTGTCTAAACATTTCACCTGTAGAAATATTTTCGAGATTATATGTCTTAACAAGGTTGCGAGCTTGACTGCCTTTTCCTGCACCCGGGGGCCCCATTACCAAAAGTTTCACATTGGTCCCCCCTATCTAATAAATCCACTATAACTTTTGCCTTGGACGTCATTTCTAATTTGTTTTGTTGTTTCAATTGCGACACCAACAACGATTAAAATAGACGTTCCACCGATTTGAATGTATGGCGGTAATCCAAATATTGCACCAACGAAAATAGGCAATGATGCAACTAATAATAAGTAAAAAGCACCAATGATAGTTATTCTAAAAAGTAATTTAGAAATGTAATTTTCGGTTTCAATACCTGGGCGAACACCAGGAACGAAAGCATTTTGTTTTTGTAAATTATTAGAAATTTTCTCTGGGTTAATCTGAACAAATGAGTAGAAGAATGTAAATACGACAATCAGTGTCGCATATACGACATACCCAAGTGGACGTTGATAGTTAAACATTTCTGTTAACCATGTTCCAATGGCTGAATCCGTTATTTGTGGAATAAAACTTAAAACAGTTTGCGGTAACGATAAAATAGTAACCGCGAAAATTACTGGAATAACCCCAGCAGAATTAATTTTAAGTGGGATATTGGAACCTGATTTTCCTTTAAATTTTGATGATGTTGGTCGGTTTGAATATTGAACAGGAATATTTCTTGTCGCTGACTGCATGTAAGTAACCCCAACAATGATTAATAAATACATAAGGACAACGATTCCGAAGATCATATATTCCATTCCACCTGTATTAGGTCCGGTAATATACTCACCGAAAAGCGACGCGAACATACCTGGTATTCCAGCAAGAATTCCTGCCACAATGATCATAGACGTTCCGTTACCAATCCCTTTTAAAGTGATTTGGTCAGCAAGCCAAAGCAAGAACGCAGTCCCTGCAGTCATAATCAATGCTAAGTATGTGTAAGTAAGGAATGTTGGTTCAACACCAATATCGAAAATTGAATCCCCGGTTAAGGCAAATCCATAAGTCATACCAAGTGCTTGAACAAAAGCGAGTCCTAAGGCTAAATAACGAGTAAGCTGATTAATCTTGCGCTTCCCAGTCTCGCCTTCTTCACTCCACTCTTTTAAGATGGGTACAATATCCATCTGCAACAAGTTTATGACGATCGATGCGGTAATGTATGGGCCGATACCAAGTGCAATTATCGAGTAATTCGATAGGGCATTCCCGGTAAATGCATCCATGATTCCAAAGAATCCAGCATCTCCGAAACGATCTTCGAAGACTTGTGAGATAACTGCTGGGTTAATTAATGGGACATGGATGAATGTTGCAAAACGGTAGATTAAAAAAACCATCAATGTAAAGACAATTTTCTTCATCAAGCTTTTGTTTTTGAATACCGCTTTGATTGTATCCATCAAATCACCTCTATAGTTCCACCAGCAGCCTTGATTTTTTCTTCGGCTGATGCCGTAAATTTGTTTGCTTTAACGGTGAGCTTTTTCTCTAAATTTCCATTGCCTAAAATTTTAATACCTGAAAGTGTTTTAGTAACAACACGATCTTTAATCATAGTCTCAGGATCAACGGTCGCTCCGTCATCATAACGATTCAAACTATCAATATTAACAATCGCATAAGTCTTACGGTGTGGATTTTTAAATCCAACTTTTCTAAGACGTTTGTATAGTGGTGTTTGACCACCTTCAAAGTCGATTGGTAAATTTCCGCCTGAACGAGATTTTTGACCATTATGTCCACGTCCTGCAGTTTTACCGTTTCCGCTAGACATACCACGACCTACACGTTTGCGCTTTTTGTTTGAACCTGGCGTAGGTTTGAGTTCATGTAAGTTCATACTGTGTCCCTCCTATTT
>CAYLQZ010000021.1:0-24380 GCA_964386055.1 uncultured Candidatus Izemoplasmatales bacterium
CCACGAATGCCGGAGCCACAATCCGGTGTGTTAACCACTTCACCACAGCCGCCATTTTTAAAAGACTATTAACATTTTATGCAATTAGTATATTAATGTCAAGGTAAATGTAGTGGTTTAAGCATTTTATTTTAAATAGTTGCTAATTATTGTTAACATACACTCTAAATGCTTGCGCATATATTACAAAAAAGTTATTATGTAAGTAATAAATAAAAGGTGATTAATATGGTTAAAGAAAATCTAATAAAAACTTTGATAGTTTGGGCTTTACTAAGTTTTATCATTCTATTAATGGAGACAATTTTCCGCTTTGGAACACTAAACTTAACCTTATCGTGGAATTATTTTAGAGTAACGCTCTTCTCTATTTCCTATGCAGCATTTTTAGTCTTGTTTCTAAAATTGTTTACCGCTTCAACCGCGAAGAAGGTATTTTTTGGTATAGTCATATTTCTCAGTATATTTTACTTTGCACAAAATATGTTCTATAACGTTTCTGAAGGCTTTTTTACGGTCAGAATGATTAGAAATGCAAGAGCTGGGGCTGATTTTATTACGGTAATTATTGATAGTCTTTCCATATTACATTTCTTATACTTAATGCCATTGATTGGAATTATTATTGTTACTAGAGAGTCGAAGCGATTTAATGCCTTGTTCAATTTTAGATATGAAAATTATCGCATTCCTATATATATGACTTTATTTACCATAACCTTTATGATTTTAAGCGTTCAAACCATTTCATCAGCTCCCATGGTAGAAGAAGATGATTTCTTCTATTCAGAACGTGATTTTTATCAAGAAAACTTTTCACCTCATCATTCTATTAATAGATTTGGATTGTTAACTTACACCCGTAGAGACATTCAAAATATTTTTAGAAATGTTGATGAAGAAGAACCTACTAAAGATGAACTGTTAGAACGTTTCTTTAATAGTCGTGATTCACATAGTTCTAATTATATGTCAAACCGTTTTGAGGATAAAAACTTTATTTTTATTAAAGCAGAAAGCCTTGATACATATAGTATAGACCCTGATTTTATGCCGAATTATACTGCAATGCTTGAAGATAATTCTATGTTATTTGATAACTTTTATGCACCGTTATACTCAAGAAATACTTCGGATAGTGAATTTATGACGTTTACATCTTTTTATCCAACTCAAGTTGTCAATACTTCAATGGCTGCTTACTTTGAAAATAAGTTCCCAAATACCCTCCCCCAACTATTCTCTGATAAGGGCTACGATACACTCGCACACCATAATTACACCGATCATTATTATCCACGTAATGATTTCCATCCTGCGATAGGGTTTGATCAATATAAAGACGCCCATACAATGGATATGCTAGAGCCCGGAGAATATGAAGCATCTCAGCCTCCTTGGTTAAGTGATCTAGAAATGTTCGAAAAAACTCTAGATGATGTTTTAAGTCGTGACCAATTCTTTGCCTATTATTTAACAGTAAGTGGTCACTTACCTTATGATGAAACACAAGAGACTGCTAGTATACACTATGATAGAATTCTAGAAATTTATGAAGAAAACGACCGTGAGATTCCTGAAGATGAATCGATTATTTATCATCACGCAGCTCATTATGATTTTGATTTAGCCTTAGGCTATCTAATGGAGAAATTGGAATCACAAGATTTAATCGATGATACCGTCGTTATCATTCAATCTGACCATTATGCTTATGGTATGAACCGCGACTTAATTGGAGAGATTGATAATTGGAAAAATTTAGATGAAACACGTTTGAATATTCACAACGTTCCTTTTAGTATTCATCATCCTTCTTTAGAAAAAAGAACGGTTTCGCATACTTTTTCAAATATTGATGTAATGCCTACATTATCAAATATGTTCAATCTTGATTTTAATCACACCTATGCGATGGGAAATGACGTATTTAACAGAAAAACCAAAAACACTGTATTCTTCTTAGACAGTAGTTTTATGACCGACACCTATTTAATGGCAGTTAATGAAGATATGAACGTTGTTAAAAGAACAATTTCCATTAGTGGAGAAAGTATTGATCAAAGATATAATCAACTTATCCATAAGAGACAGATGAATCAATATTTCTTAGAAACTGATTACTATAGAAGACTTACTGAACCAAATGAAGATGAATAAACAAAAAAGTTCGTTACAATTAAAATTGTAACGAACTTTTTTATTGGCAATACCACGTAATCCCTAAGCCTTTTTTTCCAATATGAATAGAAAATACAGGACCGATATAATGGGTAACGGTAATATTAATATTATCAAAACTTTCTTCTAATCGCTTTTTAAGCAATGCAACACTTTCATCGTTTAATTGATTTACAATTCTAACTTTAATAAAAGATTTCCCTTTTGCGTCCGCTTTTACGTTGTTAATGATGTAATTAATTAACCGAGTTCTGGTTCTTTCTTTATGTACTAACCCAAGTGTTCCATCTTCATGTAATTTAATGACGGGTCTGACGCGTAATACCGTGCCGAGTAAAGCTTGTTTTTTAGATAATCTTCCACCTTTTTGTAAAGAAAATAAATTTTCTACCGTGAAATATAATCGCGCCTTTTCAATAATGGAATTCATCTTTTCAATAACAACATTAGCGTTATCTTTTTCCTCAATCAGCCTTAGTGCTTCCATCGCTAAAAGTTCATTCCCAAACCCAGCATTCAAGGTGTCAAATAAATGGATTTTATCCGACGCTTTACACATATCTTTCGCTAAAAATGCGCTTTGATACGTTCCACTTATTCCTCTTGAAATGGTGATGACTAAAACTTTTTCATAGTTTTTATCAATCATTTTATCAAACGCTTCTTTGAATAATTCCGGTGATGGTTGTGACGTTGTTAGCTTTTTACCCTTATCAAGTTCATCAAACACAAACTGTTGAGTAATCTCTGTTTCTTTGTAAACATTGTCGCCTTCTAACACATTAAGTGATACCACTTCAATATCATTTTTCTCAATGGTTTCTTTGTCGATGTACACTGTTGAATCAATAATTAATCCTGTTTTTTTCATTTTTATCGCCTCTTTAAATTAAGTTTGTAATGGAAATGAAATGCATTAATGACCCTGTAATTACAAATAAATGCCATACAAAGTGCATATAAGGAATGTTTTTAAGTACAAAGAAGATAAACCCTATTGTATAGGCTAACCCGCCAACAATTAAAAACACCAATGCATCTGTAGGAATAACTCTATAAACATCTGACCAAATCGCCACAATAGACCAACCCATCACTAAATACATAACATAATGATACGCTTTAAACCGATGAAAAACAAATATTTTCATTAAAATGCCAATTGCTGTAACACTTAATAAGAATGCCATCAGCAAATAGCCAGTCCGATTAGGAATTAAGATCCAAATAAACGGAACATACGTCCCAGTAATTAGTAGATATATCGCACTGTGATCAAAGCGCCTTAAAATTAAACGGACCCGATTCATCGATTGTGGAAAAGCATGATAAAGTGTCGATACTAAATACATAAAGATGAGTGAAATGCCAAATACCATTACGCCATAAAAAGCATTTGGACTATTGACATGAATCAAAAGAAATGACAGCGCAAAAATCCCCATTAGCACCCCCGCGCCATGAGAAACACTATTAAGAATATGTTCTAACGTTGTTTCTTTTCTCATGTCAATTCCTCCCACTTTATTAGATAATCTAACTTTACTAGATATTACTATGCGTGTCAAGGTAATAACATAAAAAAAGCACTGCAAACAGTGCTTTATAATAAATGTTTCACATTATCTAGATGGGGACGATTGAACCGATACTCATCATCTTTCATCATTTCTTTAATTTGATTGTTCAAGCGCTTTAATTTTGATGAACTAAAGAGGGCAGGATACTTATCCATCATAGATAAAAACACAGCATAATAAAGTCTATAGTCTTCAAATCGCGCAAAGTTCTTAATTGAACGGTGACGCATCTTCCACGGTTTTAACCCAGCGTAATGAATGCCTTTTAAAACTTCTATGTCTGGATATCCATTAAACGAAGAGTATTTAAGGTCCATATTATGCCATTTCCCACTTAATTTTTGGGTTATATATTGCATTTCTGGCCAAGGAAATTTAGCGATCATAGCTTTAGTATTTTCCTCTAACGTATCCTTTAATATATCATCAAATAAACGTTTAGTAGGGTCGAACAAATAAAGGGATGCATTCATCCCCATATTGTCATAATCTTTTCTCACGCGATTGGTAATATGTGATGGAATGGCGCTGCCAAAAGGATAATCTTGATAAATACTATGCCAATTCCACGTTCCATCCTCATAAACAGTATTAGGTATAATGTATTGTCCATCCAAATATTCCATACAATATTCTTTTTTCTCATTAAGAATACCGGCTGGGGTGTTTAACTCAAACAGTTTATCATAATCTTTAAGTGGCAATACATCCGCATCACATACTAACACTTTGTCATAATTAAACCCTAAATCCCCATCTTTCCCAAGTCTTAGTGCATGAAACCGACTAAATAAAAATGGGCGATCTTGGCGTTCGTGTCGGTTTTTATGTTCAACATATATTTCATCTAGTTCTAAAACATGGTCATACAAGACCTTTAATGCCGTTAAACTTTGTTCAGGTAATCCTTTAGAGACAACCACAACTAAATCATGTGGTGTATTTTGTGCTTTTAACCCATACGCGAGCGTCAGCGCACCAGGTAAAAAAGAATCGTTTCTAATGATAAAGGTTACGTAAGCATATTTCATTTTGTTGCCTCATTTCGTGAGTATCTTAAATTTTATCGTTAACGGTGTTTAAAACATTGGTTTTAAACTGATTGCCTTCTTTTAACATGGTATTGACTTCATTATAAATCTTTTGTTTATATTTTTCATCTTGAATGCCAGGGAGATTAATGTTTACATTTAAGATTGCCCCTTCTAAAGCACTATGTAGTAAAAGGGCGCTTACCCCAACATCACTAATCGCATTTTTATTCGCATAAGCTGCTGTATGTGATAGTTTTGATAACGTTTCATAGCTTAACCTAGCAATTTCTAATGGAACTTCAGTTGCTTTATAAGTCGCTTTTTCAATAGCGGCTTTTCTTTTACGTTTAGCTTCCTCGGTTTCTTTAGGCATTTTAAAAGCTTTCATAATTTCATTAAAAGCTAATGTATCTTCATCAACCAATTCCATGGCGCGTCTTTGACCATCTTTTAACCGTTCGTGAATTTCAATAAAGTCATCTTGAATATAATCATCTAACGCTTTAAATTTCTTTTTAGGTATCGTTAAGTGTCCCACCATTCGCGATAAAGCCATTCCCAGTGCCGATGCAATCGCTGATGCACTTCCTCCACCTGGTGCAGGTTTTGCACTATCTACTTCTTTAACAAAGTCTAATACACTATAATCGATAAGTTTCATTACGGCCTCCTTAAAATTTGTTGGTTTTTCACAACAAGTTTTCCACTCTTAAAAACATCACTAACATGATTTACTGCAAAATGGTATAAAACATATGGCCAATTGGGCGCATCATAAAGGACAATATCAGCCTTATAATTTGGTGCAATTGCCCCTACTTCTAAGCCACGGTTAAGACTGTGAGCTGGGTTAAGGGTGGCAGCGTTTAAAATTTCATTCGGTGAAAGTTTTAAATGAATCGCAGCAATATTAAGGGTAAACAGAAAGTTTTCACTCGGTGAACTACCAGGATTATAATCTGAAGATATAGCAATCGCAACATTATGATCAATCATTTTTCTTACAGGGGCATAATCGCTTCGTAAGTTAAACGACGTTGCGGGAAGAATATTGCCAATAGTTTCACTATTAGCAAGTGCTTGAATGCCTTTGTCTGTAATAACCATTAAATGGTCGGCACTTGACGCTTTTAAGTTTACTGCAAGTTCTGTTCCGCCAAGTGGTTGTATTTCATCTGAATGGATTTTAAGGCCGAATCCCATACTTTTAGCAGCGCTTAATATTTGTTCGCTTTCTTTTACGCTAAATACGCCTGTTTCACAAAAGACATCGACAAATTCAGCGAGACCTTCTGCTTTAATGGTATCTAGAGTTTCAATAACATGATCTATAAATTCACTACGCTTTGCACTATATCCTTTTGGGATAGCGTGAGCGCCTAAATACGTTGGCACAATATCAATGGCTAAATCCGCATTTAATTGTTTAGACACCCTAAGTTGCTTAAGTTCAGCATCTTTAAATAACCCATACCCACTTTTCCCTTCTACTGTAGTGGTTCCATGCTTTAACATTATATTTAAACTTTTTTTAGATTGGGCATACAAATCATCATAACTTGCATCCTTTGTCATTTTGACACTAGAAAGGATGCCGCCACCGTCTTTTAAAATATCTAAATACTTAACCCCTCGATTCTTTTTTTCAAATTCATATTCTCTTGATCCATAGTGAACAACATGAGTGTGTGAATCTACTAAACCCGGGCTTGCGAGTTTTCCACACGCATCATAAACAACCGTTTCATCCGTTTTTAGATGCATGCCATTCCCTTCGCCAAAATCTAAAATCTTATCATCTTTAATAGCGATATAAGCGTGGTTATATTCAATAATCTCATCTAAAGCTTTCCCTTTTATTGGAGCAGGATAAGGTTTCGGTGTAACAAGGTTTCCTATATTGTTAATGATTAAATTGGCATATGGTTTCATTCAATATTCGCCTCAATAATCTTAGACGTATAAAAATCTCTAAACCCTAATAATCGAGAAGATTCTTTAGTTAATTCATCTAAGTTTAGGTCTTCTTTCAGCGATTTCCCATCAATATCATAATAATATTTTAATGATCGCTTAAGCGCATCTGAAGGAATCAATCCGACCACTTCACTTGAAAGCACTTTTACCCCATCACGTAACGCTTCCATCTTAACCGTTTCTAATATACGATAGATTGGATTTTGTTTATAATTTAAAATATTCATAGTCACTTGTACATGCTTGCGCGCTTCAAGCATTACAGGGCCTGCTTGAATGTGTTTAAATCCGCCACTACTCCCGCGAATAGCGCGGGCTATTTTTTTAGCAATAGCTAAGTCTTGTGTATCCAAATCGATATTATAAGCAATTAAAGGCAGTCTAGCCCCAACGCCTATAACGCCTGCGGTTGGATGAATATGAGGATCCCCAAAATCAGGATGCCACTTTGTTTCTTGAATTTTGGTTTTCATGCCTTCAAATTCCCCTTTACGGATTGAGGGAAGAGATTTTCGACCTTTCTGAAGACTCGCTTCTCCATACATGAAAACAGGGATGTCTAATAGTTTTGCGATTGCTTCGCCCATCTCACGGGCGATTGCTTTACAAGTATCCATATCAATATCCTTAATAGGAATAAATGGAAGGACATCAACAGCCCCCATGCGTGGATGTTCACCGCTGTGGTTGTTCATATCAATTAGGGACGTAGCGCTTTCAATGAACGTTAATAAAGGCTCTTTCATTGCGTGAGGGTCACCTATCAACGTAATAACTGTGCGGTTATAATCCTTGTCAGGTTCATAACTAACAAGTTTAAAGCCTTTTTGATTCTTTAAAGGACGTACAATTTCATCAATCTTTTCTAAATCTTTTCCTTCAGAAATATTGGGAACACATTGAACAATGGGGCGCATATTAGTAACCTCCTTGTTTATATTTAGCTTTTATGATTTTGGTAATTTTTTCATCATCAGCATTATATGGAATGGTAATATACCCTTCGTTTTGAGTGTTGAACTCAATCGAAGTTTCTTTAGCATGCGCTAAATTAGCCCAATTTCTTCTTGCGACGCCTGCCATTACATCAAATAACACCGCTTTTTTGATAATAGCATCTGTCGCTTTAGTTCCATCTAAAACAAGACCATATCCGCCATTAATAGATTTAGAAGTTCCAACCCCGCCTCCATTATGCAAGGCTACAAGTGACATGCCTCTAGCGGCGTTACCGGCAAATACATGCGTTGCCATTTCACTCATAATGTTTGATCCATCTTTGATGTTTGATGTCTCTCTAAATGGCGAATCTGTACCGCCTGTATCGTGATGATCTCTTCCTATCATGATGGGACCCACTTCGCATTTACGAACCATTTCATTAAACGCGAGTGCTATATCTCTTCTCCCAAAGGCATCTTGATAAAGGATTCTTGCTTTAGACCCGACAACTAACCGGTGCTTTTTAGCGTCTTTAATCCAATCATAATTATCTTTATCCTGAAATCTTCTATTAGGATCAATCACTTTCATCGCTTTTTGATCAGTTTTCTCTAAATCTTCTTCTTTTCCTGATAGACAAACCCATCTAAAGGGACCATATCCATAATCAAATAAGACTGGACCCATAATATCTTCTACATATGATGGGTATTTAAACCCATCCAAATCGTTGACACCATTTTTACAAATAGATGTTTCTCCAGCGTCATATATAGCTTTCATAAAGCTATTGCCGTAATCAAAGAAATAGGTGCCTCTTTCTACCAATGCTTCAATATGATGATAATGGTGAATTAATCCTTCATTGACATGTTTAACAAATGTTAACTTATCGGTTTTTAATAATTCACCCCGTTTTTTAAACGATAAACTTTGCGGTGTGTAGCCGCCATCATAAACATTATGACAACTCGTTTGGTCCGATAATAAATCAATATGGATATTCATTTTTATAGCGTATTCTAATAAATCGACTACATTCCCTTCATATGCAATGCCAACACCCGTTTTTTGCGCTTGAAATTTTAATGCAAGATCGAATGCTTCTTTTTCAGACGTAGTCTTATAATCTATCCACCCTTGTTCGTGACGGGTTTGAATGCGAGATGGATCAACTTCTGCGATTAACCCAACGCCTCCTGCAATGGAAGTAGCTTTCCCTTGAGCCCCGCTCATTCCTCCAAGCCCACTACTGACAAAAAGCACGCCTTGAAGATTACTGGATTCTTCAATGCCTAACTTAATTCTTCCGGCATTCAATAATGTTGAATACGTCCCATGTACAATACCTTGCGGACCTATATACATCCAGCCACCTGCGGTCATTTGTCCATAGTTTGCGACTCCTAACGATTGTGCTCTTGTAAAATGCGCTTGTGTATCGAACATACCAATCATTAAACCGTTGGTAATCATCACGCGAGGAGAATGAGAAAACGTTTTAAAAACCCCCATTGGATGCCCACTAGAAATAACCAATGTTTCATCAGAATTTAGTACTTCTAAATATCGCATAACAAGTTGGTATTGCATCCAGTTTTGAAAAACTTGTCCGCTCTCTCCATACGTTACAAGTTCATAAGGATATAAGGCAACGTCAAAATCTAAATTGTTTTGAATCATTACCTGAAATGCTTTTCCGTGTACACAATTGCCTTTATAAGCATCAATAGATTTCGCTTTTATATTTCCTTTTGGTCTAAAACGATATCCATAAATCCGGCCATACACCATTAATTCTTCCATAAATTCTTCTGTTAAATCATCGTGCCATTTTTCAGGAATATAACGCAATGCATTTTTAAGTGCCAATTTCGTCTCTTCTGCATTGAGCGCAAAATCTCGTTTAGGGGCACGTCTTATATCAGGGTCAAAAGTCTGTTTTTCTGGTAGAGTCTTAAAGATGGTGTCTAAAGTAACCTTTATTTCCATAAAAACGCCTCCAGTTCTGTGATAGGAATGACATTGTTAATCAATAACGTTTCCACATAATCCATATAAGGTTTCATAATGGTATCTTCTTCTATAAAGGGAACACCTTTTCGAATTTTATGGTACGCTTGACGAGTCAAAGGCGCACATCCATTCGCGCCATTAAAATCTAAAGCTTGCGCAGCGGTAAACATTTCTAATGCCACAACTTTTCGTGTATGTTTCACAATTTGCGCTGCTTTCCTTGCTGCGATAGTTCCCATTGATACATGATCTTCTTGATTTCCGCTGGAAGGAATTGAATCTACACTCGCAGGATGCGCTAATGATTTGTTTTCACTAACTAAAGACGCAGCTGCGTATTGGACAATCATAAATCCTGAATTTCTTCCTTTTTCTTTGGCTAAAAAAGCGGGAAACTTCTTATTTAAGTCCTTATTCACTAATCGTTCTAATCGTCTTTCTGAAATATTAGCTAATTCACTAATCGCAATACTTAAAAAATCAAAGGCGATGGCCAAAGGTTGTCCGTGAAAGTTCCCTGCAGATAATGCTTCTTTTGTATCTGTAAAAATTAAAGGATTATCAGTAGCTGAATTCATTTCTATTTCCAATACTGTTTTCACATAACTAAACGCATCATAAGAGGCGCCATGTACTTGTGGTAAAGTTCTTAAACTATACGCATCTTGTACGTGGTCATCGCCTTGATGCGTAACATTTTTACTTCCTTTTAATATTTTTCGCATTAAAGATGCTGTCATACACTGGCCCTTATGCGGGCGTGCTTCATGGATTCTTTTATCAAACACATCAATAATTCCGTTCAATGCTTCAAAACTCATCGCTGCACTAATACCACTATAAATAAATGTTTGTATAGCGTCGTAAAGGGTCAAAGCACCAACACTCGCCATCGCTTGAGTTCCGTTGATTAATGCTAACCCTTCTTTAGCTTCTAAACGTTCCAATTTATCTATTGATTTAGATATCAATGCGTTCTTAGCAGGAACAATTTTACCCTCTAGAAATACATCCCCTTCACCAATTAACGGCAAAGCCATGTGAGCTAAAGGAACTAAATCTCCACTAGCCCCTAAAGAACCTTGAGTATACACAACAGGTATAACATTTTCATTGAGCATTGTTAATAAAGTTTCTATCGTTTGTTTTCTGATACCGCTATACCCTTTAATCAAAGCATTAATTCTAAGCAACATCATGCCTCGAACAACCTCGACATCAAAAGGCTCTCCACTTCCACATGCGTGGGACCGTAATAAGTTTTTTTGTAAAGCCGACAAATCATTTTCAGCAATTCTAACATCGCTTAATTTTCCGAATCCAGTATTAATCCCATAAACAATATCTTTATGATCAATTCGTGCTTGAACAACATCACGAGACTTTTTGACATTTTCCCAAGCCTTATTTACGACAACTACTTGCTTTTTATCTCTACTCACCTGAATAAATTCTTCAAGCGTTAAGTGGTTTCCATCAATGTATATCATCCCTTACACTCCTCTCTACACTGATAATATGTTAGCATATTAATCAGGAAAAATAAAGCGTTTACATTAAGCAAGAAAATAAAAAAAACAGCAGATTATCTACTGTTTAAAACCGTTATATTTGGCAGGGGTGACAGGATTCGAACCCGTACTAACGGTTTTGGAGACCGCTGTGCTACCATTGACACCACACCCCTATATTGGTGGAGGGGGACGGATTCGAACCGCCGAACCCTGAGGGAGCAGATTTACAGTCTGCCGCGTTTAGCCACTTCGCTACCCCTCCATCATATATAAAACGCGCATCTTTCAGCGCTAATACATTATAGCAAAGCTTAATCATAAAATCAATAAGTATGATTAAAAAAATGGACATGTTTCCATGTCCATTAACATTTAGTTTAAAACCTTATATCCATTATCTTCTATTGCTTTTTTGACACTATCATATTCAGCATTTTTTACTTTAACTTCGCCTTTTTTCAAATTGACTTTGAATTTATCATAGCCAAGCGACGTTAAAGCTTTTTCAACAGTCATTTTGCAATGTCCACAGCTCATACCTTCTACTTTGAAAATCATAAAAATCCTCCTTAAATTTATCTGTTTAGTTTTAAAACATAACCCTTGATTAGAATACAAACTAAATGTATAATATCCCTGTAAAAAGGGGTGAAAACTTGAAAACATTAGATAATATTGAGGCCATTCAATCATTGATGAATGAAGAGTTATCAATGATTATTGCGAAAAGCCATCATTGTTCAACTTGTAAAATGATTAATGCACATTTAGAAAACACCATCAAAGATTTCGATCAATTAAACGTTGCACAAGTATTTGTTGATGATGTTGAAGCATTTCGCGGTGAATACGTCGTATTTAGCGTTCCAACTGTATTAATTTATTCTCAAGGAAAAGAGTTATTACGAGAATCAAGATTTATTGATATAACCAAAATTAATCGCTTATTAGCCATGGCAAAACAGTAAGCTACTTAGCTCTATACCAAGAAAGTACTGGTAACAATAAGCGCAACGGTCATACGAAGTGATAAAATCCCATCAAATACGTTTCTTGAATACCGCTCAATTATTAAAATATATAGTAATGCAACCAAATTTCTACTCAAGTGTTGCTTCTTCAACATTTATGAGCGTTCCCCTTAGAATCTGGTTACAAAGATAATTTTTATTAAACGTAATTGTCTTCCCCACCCCGCCTCTACTCCCTCTGGATTTGGAAATATCTAGAGGGATTTTTAAATTTAATTCAATTCAAATCCCTTTTAAACAATAGGGGTTATTAGAGAAAAACAAAAATACTGCATGTATTGCTAAATAAAACATCATAGGTTATAACGTGGGATATGGGATGATTTAGCAAGTTTAAAAGAAAACACCCCATTGTCAAAATAAAATTTTCTTAAATTAATTTGAAGCGTTTGATAGTACCTTATCGATGAACATATTTGTAATTTCTACATCAAATTGGGTACCAGAATGGCTTATCAACTCTTCAATTGCGCTCGTTTTATTCATTGCTTTACGGTAAGGTCTATCTGAAGTCATAGCTTCATATGCATCTGCTACACTAATAATTCTTGAGAATAATGGGATATCTTTACCTGGAATACCATTTGGATACCCTTTACCATCAATTCGTTCGTGGTGTGAAAGTGCATATTTTGCTAAATCAGAAGACTCATCTGCTGATCTTAAAATCTGATATCCAATTTCTGTATGTGTTTTCATAACATCAAATTCTTTTTCGGTCAATTTTCCTGATTTTTTTAAAATTGCATCTGGGATTGATATTTTACCAATATCATGATACATTCCGGCCATTCTTAATTCTTTTAAGTCTTCAAGATCAAGTCCAAGTTCTTCTCCGATACTAACGCAAATTTGACTAACACGAGTGGAGTGAATTCGCTCTAATTTATATTTTGATGTTAAAGTATTAAAAATCGCTTTTATAGCATGATTTCTATGACTTTTTCCTTTATATGTTTTCACTTTGTACATGTTATTTTCTGCAAATTTTAAGATATCTTCAATGTTTTCATCTATGTCTTTTTTTATATAAAAACCTATCGCAAGAGAAACATAAATATTTTTTATCAAAAATTTTGAAAGACTAATATTAATCTCTTCTCGTAAAGATATTAGTTTTTCTTCTGAACAATTTGGAATAATAGCTGCAAATTCATCACCACCTGTACGAAAAACTAGTTGTTGTTTAAATACATTCATTAAAACTTCAGATGTTTTTTTAAGGACAATATCCCCTACTGAACGTCCAAAAGCATCATTGAATATTTTCAACCCATCCACATCCATCATCATAATCCCGAGTGGATAGTGTTCACTTGAGTCCAGTCGGATTAGCTCCTCCGCATAGGTTCGACGATTATATAAATCTGTGAGATGATCATGTCTACTAATATATTCATTTTCAATAATTTTATTCTTTAATAAAGTAATATCTCTATAGATACATATAACACCAGACATTTTACCGGCTTTATTTTTAATAGGCGCTACGCTATCTTCAATAAAATATTGTTTGTCATTTTTAGAAATTAAAATTGTGTCTTTTTCAATCGAGGTTGGCAACCCCGTTTTAATTACTTTTTCAACTGGATTTTTTCGTTTCAGCATTGTTTTTGCACTGTATATTTTGAAAACTTCATCAAAGGGTTTCCCGATAGCTTCTTCTTGTGAATACCCTGTCAATTGAACTGAAATATCATTTAATTCAACAATACGACCAAAATTATCAGTTACTATTAGTCCATCTCCTATTGATAGCAATGTATTCCTTGCTTTTTCTTTTTCTAAATATAATTCATCGGATATTTTTTGAAGTTTTAATTCTTTTTCTCTCCGTTCTGTGACATCTTCTATCGAAAGAAGAATTAGATCACCCTTGGCTTGATTATCAATAATACGACGCGCATTAATAATCATTATTTTTCTTCCAATAGTCGGAAAATTATGAGTAACTTCATAGTCGTATACTTCGTGTTGAAAGGACAAAATATCTTCCAATAATGTTCGAAGACTTTCAATTTCCCATTGTCCATTTCCTAAATTATATAAGTGCTTACCAATTGTTGCATTTTTAGAAACCATAAAAGTATTATAAAAGGCTTGGTTCGCTGAAATAACTAATAAATCTATATCCAAAACTAAAAGGGGATTTCGAACAGTCCCAACAATACTTTCAGCTAACTGAGAATTGGTTTTTTTCTCATCATTCAATGTATCCATGGTTTTGCTTCCTTTCATAATAAATAAATTTTAAAAAGTAAAGTTAAAACTGTAATAATACTTGTATTATAACACAAATAAGCGGTCTGTTTTTTTAATGGATTTTGCTCATTACCGAGTGACTTTATATCACCGTGATGAATTTGGCAATACTAACAGCAATATTTTTTTAATCTAAAGTTATATGTGCTTTTTCTAATGCTTCAAAGTACTTGATTATAAAAAAGTACTGATATCACGAATAAAGGAACGAGATATCAATACTTTCTTAAAACACTGAGGTTCTTTTTTATTGCATTAATATTTCGCTTGCAACAGATTGCCCTTTTTTAATGCGAATGGTAGTCCCATCCAAGTTAGTTTTTACATCTATAGTAAGGGTTTCACCTTCAAAAACTTCTTTTTTGAACTTTACATATATCTTTTTTGGATTAATTTGATCAAGTGTTTCACTAGTCAATGCTTCGTATGCATAAACAGGATAAAAAGCATTATTTAAGTGATTGTTTACATCAATATGCGCCGCTGAGACAACACGTGATGTTTCGTAATCTGGTGTAAAATCTTCACTTCGCCATTTTTCGAATGGTAAAGTTTCAGGATAAGGCAAAGCATCACTAAATTTTTCAAGCATATCTTCTGTTGGTTTTACAAATTTTTTAGTCTTAATATTTATTAATGTGAATTTTCCTTTTCCACTAACTAAAACATTATCAAATACATCTTTAATTTCATACTTTCGATACCCATAAAAACGTTTAAACGAATACGGAATCGTTCCAACCTTTATGGTTTCATCACTTTTAGGTAATCGATTGATATCAATTTGATACTCTATAAGCACCCACGCAAGATCACGTTTAATATGGTAGTCTGCCCCCATGCCATAAGATTCAGCGTTACGTTCCATAATATCGTTCAAATAATGGAACAGCGTTGATGGTGTAAGCCTATCTTTAACGTCTGTGTTAAAACGCTCTACTGTGTACGTTTTATAATACATTGTTATTCACCCCTCGCGTGTTATTATAGCATAATCCCTATCAATTATACGTTGGTTTTAGTATAATAAATTGAGAGGTGAAAACTATGATTATTGCATTGATAGCACACGATAAGAAGAAAAACGATATGATAGAATTCTGTGAAAAAAATGTTGAAATTTTGAAAACCCACACATTAATCGCCACTGGGACCACTGGAAAACGAATAACCGAAGCGACTAATCTTGATATAGAACGATTAAAATCAGGACCACTCGGTGGAGACCAAGAGATTGGGGCACGTATTGCCCAAGGAAAAGTGGATATGATTCTGTTCTTTCGTGATCCGCTTACGCCACAACCTCACGAACCTGATGTGAATGCACTTTTTAGACTTAGTGATGTTTATATGATTCCCTTGGCATCAAACAAAGTGACCGCGTCTATGTTTTTATACGCCTTATAAATTACTTCATATATTTACCAAGTACTTTAATCACTTCATCAATTTTTTCATTTTTTGTGCCATCTTGGAATGAATCTCTAACACACGTTTCTATGTGATGTTTGAGGATATCCAAGTTGGCTTTTTTTAATAGCGATTCAATTGCGGTAATTTGGACTGCAATATCGACACAATAGCGTTCTGACTCTGTCATCTTTATGACTGCGTCAATTTGGCCACGGGCTGTTTTTAGTAAATTTATAGCATTTTTATGTTCATCTTTCATGCACCCTTAACCTCACTTTTCAAAGATACTTTTTTAAGTCTTAAAGAATTATAAACAACATTTAATGAGCTTAATGACATGGCGGCGGCCCCAATCATGGGATGGAGTAGCCCTAATACTGCAAAGGGAATGGCGACGCCATTATAAAACCAAGCCCAGAAGTAGTTTTCTTTTATTTTTTTAAATATCGCGTTTGATAATATAATTGAAGATACAACGGTTTCTAAATCACCGCGAACGAGCGTAACATCAGCGGCTTCAATGGCGACGTCTGTTCCGGTCCCAATCGCCATACCAACGTTTGCTTGTTTTAAGGCTGGAGCATCGTTAATTCCATCGCCTACCATCGCAACGAGTCCATATTCAGCTTGTAGTCGTTTTATTTCATTTACTTTTTCATCCGGCATCACATTCGCAAGGACTCTAGAGACACCCGCTTTTTTCGCAATCGCTTTTGCGGTCCGTTCGTTATCTCCAGTAATCATCGCTGTTTTAATGCCCATTGTTTCTAAGGTTTGAATTATCGATAACGCATTATCTTTTAATTGATCGGCAATCGCTATAATTCCGTGAATGGTTTCACTATTTCCAACTAGAACAACCGTTTTTGCTTCATTTTCCCATTGTTCCATCGTTTGTTCTAAATCACTATAATCTAGATTGTAACTGTCAAATAATTTACGACTTCCAATAAGTAAGGTTTTCCCATCTTTAATCCCTTTTACACCTTGACCACTTATTGCTTCAAAGTTTTCTACAGATTTGGGCTTTATAGATTGTTCTTTCGCATAATCCAAAATGGCTTTTGCGAGTGGATGTTCTGATCCTTTCTCTAAGGACGCCGCTGTATCAATGAGCGTAGATTCATCTTTTCTTGCCTGTATATTAGTGACACTCGGGGTTCCATAAGTTAAAGTTCCAGTTTTATCAAAGGCAATGGCTTGAATGTCTTTTAACGTTTGAACTGCTTCACCACTTCTAATAAGAATCCCGTTATCTGCTCCTTTTCCACTTCCTACCATTAATGCGGTAGGGGTTCCTAATCCTAACGCACAAGGACACGCAATAACGAGCACTGCCGTTGCGGTAATAAAGGCAATGGTAAGTGGCGGTTGGTCAACTGGTATCCAAGGTAAATATGGTGAGAAAGTTTCTAAAATTGATCGGTGGAAATCAGAAAATAATAAATAAGAACTAAATGTAAATACGGTAATGATTAAAATAGCTGGCACAAAGTATCCTGTGATTTTATCCGCAAATTCTTGAATCGGAACTTTTGATCCTTGCGCTTCTTCAACTAATTTAATCACTTGAGATAAAAATGTTTCATCGCCAGTTTTAGTAACTTTAATTTTCAATAGCCCTTGTTTGTTTAATGTCGCTCCAATGACTTCATCCTCTTTTTTTCTTTTGACAGGCATAGATTCACCAGTAGCGATTGATTCATCTATCATACTCTCGCCATCTGTAACAATCCCATCAGTCGGGATTTTCTCTCCTGGTCTTACTACCATGATATCGCCGTTTTGAAGTTCATTAACATGCACTTCAATCTCTTCGCCATCTTCTAATATATTGGCTGTTTTCGCACCCAGTTCTATTAGTTTTTTAATGGCTTGAGATGCTTTTCCTTTAGCGCGTGTTTCTAAAAACTTCCCAATTAAATGGAATGTCATAATTGCTGTTGCCATTTCAACGAATGTTGTAATGGGGAAAAATAAGCCCATTAATCCAATAAGGTATGGTGGTAAAGACCCCATTGAAACCAATACATCCATATTAGGTTTTAACGCTTTTATCGATTTAAAACTAGCTTTATGAACATGAAGCCCATAATAAAAGATTACCGGAACTGCCATAATAGATACAATGATGGTATAAAATGGAATATCAATAATAAACATATTGAAAACCATTAAAAGCATCATGAATCCTGCAATAAAGGCACTTTTAACCATTTTATCTTTTGCTTTTTGCATTTTCTCTAAATCATAGTCTTTTTCATCGTTTTGTGTTGATTCAACGATAAGTTTATAACCCGCATCACTAACAGATTGTTTAATATCTCTTAAAGACACCTTATCTTGATCAAATGATAAAGATAATTTATCACTTGCAACGTTCACGCTGACATCTTTTACACCGTCTAAAGCATTCACCGCTTTATCGACTCTATTCGCACAAGCCGCACACGTCATGCCTTCTACACGCATCGTACGTTTTTTCATGGTTTCATCTATAATATGCGGTTGATACCCTACCGACTCAATTTTAGAAAGCACCTCTGATTGTTCGATGATGGTTTCATCATATTTAACCAAGGCTTTTTCATTGGCTAAGTTAACTGAAACAGTCTCAATCCCTGAGGTTTTATTTAAAGTCGCCTCTATGGTGTTAACGCATGTAGCGCAGGAAATACCTTCTATTTTTAAATTTAACGTTTTCATTATTTCACTCCTTTTTGACCCCCCCCTGTATAGGGGGTTGCTTACTCAATATATCATTAATTGATTTGCTTGTCAAACTGTACCTTTAATATAACCGTCGATAAATAAAGATAGCGTAAAATATTTTATGTAAAGAACATGTAAAGTTTGTTAATTATTTGTATAATAATAAAAATATTTCCTCTTTACGTTGTTTCCTATGCTACACTATGATTGAAAGGGTGCGTGATGACTATGAACAAAATACTTATTGTCGAAGATGAAGAAAACATCCGTATGATGCTTGCTTATGATCTTAAACAATATGGTTATGAAGTTATCACTTCTTCAGACGGTGATAAAGGTTATCAACTTGCAATGAGTAATGACTTTGATGTGATTATCCTAGATGTATTGTTACCTAAAAGGGATGGGCGGGAAGTTTGTTCAGCATTAAAGTCTGAAGGGATTAAAAGTTATATTTTGATGTTAAGTGCCTTGGATGATGAAATGGATAAAATTCGAGGGTTTGAGTATGGAGCCGATGATTATATGACTAAGCCATTTTCACCACGAGAATTAACGGCTAAAATTAAAGCAATTCTTCGGCGTGAACAAGTATCACATGAATCCCCCGTCGTCCGTGAATATAAAGATATCTGTATTGATGTTCAAAACTACAGTGCATCGCTTAACAATAATTTACTTATCTTGACGTTAAAAGAATACGAATTACTTAAATATTTTGTTTTTAATAATAATATTGTACTCTCTAGAGAAAAAATTCTAAGTACGATATGGGGTTATAGTTATGATGGAGATTCACGTGTGGTCGATGTTCATATTTCCAAAATTAGAGATAAACTCAATGCGTCAACCGTTATGATAGAGACTATAAGAGGTGTTGGATATAAAATGAAATGATTAATTAATAATGAAGTTGAGTGATTGGGGTTATATTCCAATCACTTATTTTTTTACATAAGTTTTACACAATTAGTATAGTAATTTAATAAAGTTTCCCTATAATGGACTTATCAAAATTTAGGAGGAAATAAAAATGAAAAAAATCACAATTTTTTGCTCTGTCATTGTTTTACTAATAACCTTAAGTGCATGTGGTAACGATCAGTTTGATGCCTCACAAACAATTAATGTTTACACACGGGATACATCATCAGGAACTAGAGATGGCTTTATGAAAGGAATTGACTTTCCTGATGCAAGTGGTACAGATTCAGTACTTGTTGAAGGCTTTAGTACTAATGACAATGCAGGAATTATGAATGCAATGACCATTGATCGGTATGGAATCGGCTATATTTCAATGGCAAGTGTTAACGATACCATTAAAGCGTTAAATTTAAATGATATTGAACCGACTGTTGAAAATGTAAATTTGGATACTTATGAATTAAAGCGTCCCTTTGTTTATATGCTAAGACTTGAAAATGATTACGAAAACACAACTATGTTTGAACTCTCCAAAGCCTTTGAAACTTTTATTTTATCTGAAGAAGGATCCGACGTTATTTTAGACCAAGGAGCCATCAGCTATACAAATAAAGGAACATTTAATAATTTGGTAGACAATCACACTATATGTGAACAAGATAATAGTGATATCACATTAAATATAGGTGGCTCTAACTCGGTGACAGAAGTTGCAGAAGCATTGAGTGCTTCATTTGTTGGAAGATGTGGCAATGTGAATGTATCGCATAATCATACCGGAAGTTCAGATGCCTTTAAAAGAACACAAGGGGACGAAAAAGATTCAGCTAATGCAATTGACTTTGGTTTCTCATCACGCCATTTTAGAGGAGAAGAACTAGATAACGATGAATCGCTTAGAGGTCAATTAGCTTGGGATGCAATCGTGGTTATCGTTCATCAAGATAACCCTGTCGATTCATTGACGCAATCACAAGTTAAAAAAATCTATTCTGGTGATGTGACATCTTGGGATGAACTAATTGACTAATAAATGAAAAAAAAGCCTTTGGGCTTTTTCTTTAAGGAGGCTTTTATGCAAAAAGTTAATGGTCATCATAAGGCGGATCTTATCGTTAAATATTTTTTGATGTTATTTGCAATAGCCGCTTCAACAATGATCGTCTTAATTGTAGGATTTATTTTCGTTCGAGGCATCATTCCATTTACAACAGATAATGATGGACTTGGTGCAGTTAGACTTGGCCAATTTCTTACTGGATTCACATGGCTACAAGGGCAAACTTTTGTATCGACTGTATATGGAGTAGGATATTTAATAATTAATACAGTATATGTTGTAACGTTGTCATTATTAATTTCATTTCCAATTAGTGTTTTGATGGCATTATTTATTGCAAAAATATGTCCGAAAAAAATTGCATTAATTTTAAGAAGTGTTGTTGAGTTATTAACAGCAATCCCTTCAATTGTTTTTGGTCTTGTTGGGGCAGGATTAATTATGCCTTACATTTATAATATTGCTATAACTTTAGGATTTAGAAGCAACGCGGGATTAGGGGTTATGAGTGTTGTGATTGTATTGGCTCTAATGAGTATTCCTACTATTACTACAATTAGTGAAACCGCAATAAGAAGTGTTGATAAAAAGTTGGAAGATGCTTCGTATGCATTAGGAGCTACTAAAGCTCAAACGAATTATAAAGTTATATTAATTGCAGCTAAGGGTGGCATATTTTCAGCTGTTATATTAGCGGTCGGTAGAGCTCTTGGAGAGGCAACTGCTGTTTCTTTAGTTGCAGGAAACGCAACAACTGGTCCCTCTTTTTTGCCATTCGAAATTACTGCAACGTTAACTTCAATGATGTTGGGTGGCATGCATGAGACATCCGGTATTGACTACGATATTCGCTTTTCATTAGGTGTTGTTTTATTAAGTGTTATTTTAATTGTGAATTTTGGTCTCAATTTCATTAAAAAGAAAGTAGGGTCACTAGATGAAAATGCGTAAACTAAAGGATGGCATATTTAATAGTTTTACTATAATTAGTGCTGTTATTGTAACCCTATTGTTATTTATGATTTTTTTGTTTGTCATTATAAGAGGGGCGCATTTGATTAATATAAGATTATTGTTAAATGATTTTCACGCTAAAAATTATGTGGTTTACATAGAAGATAGTTTTAATCAAACTTTCGATATTATAGAAACAGAGGACAACGAATACTTTGTTCCTAATTACGGAATTAGTCTTTCAGAGTCAAAAGATTTAGCAGGAAACGCTATAATAGAGGTACAATATGTTTCACCAGATTCTCCTTTAAAATATTTAGAACTAATCAATGGTGAAACCATTGAATTTACTAAAGGAATGAGTATTCAAAGAATTGCTTTTATTAATGAACCATCTGTACAAAGAAGTAATGGGGCACAAGAGATGGCAATTGCACTTAATAACGATGAATCAACCTTACGTGAAATCTCTTTTTCTATTCCTGGTGGTGGCATACGCGCACCACTGATATCTACTATATATTTAATCGGATTAACACTGTTTATTGTCATTCCTTTCGGGATACTAAGTGCTCTTTATCTCAATGAATATGCTCCTAAAAATAAAATCACCAATACGCTTCGACGGTTTATTGAAACACTTAGTGGTGTTCCCTCTATTGTTTTTGGATTAGTGGGTCTTAGCGTTTTTGTACCCTTTACAACAATGGTTACTAAAGCAAGTGGGGCTAACCTTATTGCAGGAGCATTAACACTAAGTGCAATTTTATTACCAATTGTTATTCGCACAACTGAAGAAGGCTTTAAAATGGTTCCTAATGAACACCGTCATGTTTCATTAGCACTTGGTGCTAATACCTTTCAAACTTCTATATTTATTGTTGTTCCGGGATCCCTTCCTAACATTTTAACAACCATCTTTTTATCAATTGGTAGAATTATCGGAGAATCAGCGGCATTGATTTTTGTCCTAGGGACAGCAATTCGTGATTCTGTGAGCATCTATGAACGCACGCCTTCACTTGCAGTTCAAATTTGGTCATTAATGACTCGAGAGCCCGCAAATGTTGAACTAGCTAGTGCAATTGCAATCATTATATTAGTCGTAGTCTTATTATTAAACATCTTTATAAAAGCTAGTGTTACGCTATTGAAAAGGAGAACAAACGATGACGGAAATATTTGAAATTAAAGACTTAAATGTGTTTTACGGTAAGCTCCATGCTCTAAAAAACATCAATTTCACTATCCATTCTAAAAAAATTACAGCATTAATCGGACCCTCAGGGTGTGGCAAGAGTACATTTTTACGGTGTTTAAATCGTATGAATGATTTAATTGATGAATGTGAAATAAAAGGCAATATTTGTTTTGAGCAAATGGGGTGTAGTATTCAGAAAATAAATGCGATAGAACTAAGAAAAAAGGTTGGAATGGTATTTCAAAAACCTAACCCTTTCCCCATGAGTATTTATGAGAATGTCGCTTATGGTCCTAAAAGACAAGGCATTAAAAATAAAGACAAACTCAAAGAAATAGTCGAAAAATCACTCAAACAAGCAGCACTATATGATGAGGTAATAGATGATTTACATAAAAGTGCATTGAAACTATCTGGCGGACAACAACAAAGACTTTGTATAGCCCGTGCCCTTGCTATGCAACCTGATGTCATACTTATGGATGAACCAACCAGTGCTTTAGATCCTATCGCTACACAAAAGATTGAAGACTTAATTAGAAAACTAAAAGAAGATTATACGATAATTATCGTAACGCATTCGATGCAACAAGCTGCTAGGATATCTGACTACACAGCTTTTTTCTATATGGGTGTGCTCAAAGAATATAACAAAACTGATATTATCTTCTCAGCTCCAAATCTAAAACAAACCGAAGATTATATCTCAGGAAGGTTTGGTTAGAATGACGGAATATCGCAAAGTATTTAATGAAGAACTTTTAAGTTTAAGAAAAATGGTTGTTGACATGCTTTCCCAGGTTAAAAAACATTATAGAATTATTTATGATGCCTTAGAAACCCAAAATTACAAAGGGGTATCAAAACTTATCGCAGCGGATGAAATCATTAACGATTATGAAGATGATATTAATGAAAAAGCATACCTTATAATTCTTAAAGAATGCCCAGTAGCACGTGACCTTCGAATCGTTTTAACGGCCATAAGAATAGCTAGTGATTTAGAACGTCTTGGAGACTATATGACAAACATTGCAGTTTATATCGAAAAAACTAAAACAGAAATTCACTATCGAAAATATCTTATGGAATACTTTACTCCTATATTCAAAATGATGGATAATCTCAAAGATGCTTATATCAATAATTCAGCAAACGTAGCCTACAATGCAATTGAAGTGGACTCTGAAATCGATGAAATCTATGAAAAACATGTTAAACGATTTATCAAAATTCTCAAGCGTGAAATAGATGTGACTGCAGAAGAAAGTGGTCGAATTCTTTTTGTTATAAAACAATTAGAACGTTCTGGAGATCACCTTACAAATATAGCAGAAGCAATTATTTATCTAGTTCGCGCGCAAAGAGTAACATTAAATTGAACAATTTGATACAATGAATATAGGTGGTGATAAAGTGGAAACTAGAAATACAATATTTTTTAATTTTTTAATAATCCTGGTTTTTAGTATCCTATTTTATGCGTTTCAAGACTATACTTTAGCATTAATTTCTCTTGCTTTGTTAGTTGTTATCCAATCTGCATATATTTGGAGCAATAATATTAAACATAAAG
>CAYLQZ010000021.1:24480-30365 GCA_964386055.1 uncultured Candidatus Izemoplasmatales bacterium
TTGTTAGTTGTTATCCAATCTGCATATATTTGGAGCAATAATATTAAACATAAAGAAATCTTACAAACAAAGGAAAAATCAATGCATCGTCAAATTGAATTTCATCAGAAGAGTAAAGCACTTGCTAATCATTATCTTGAATCATTTATGAATACACTTAAAAGCAGAATAACCCGTATAAATAACAAAGGATTGTTTCGACAATCAAATACAATATTTGACGAAATGTTTCCAAATCACCCGCTCATTAATCGTCACTATGATTTATTAAAAATTTATCCTCCTTTATATCTAGTCATTCAAAAATCATTTATTACTCAAAGTGCTCAAAATAAACAAATCACGATCGATGATTTATTTTACGAAATCGATACGACACCTTTATTTGATGGTGAGATATTTACTGGTATCCTTGTTGTTATTGATGATATTACACGTTTAAAAACTGCAGAACAGTTTCAAAAGCAATTTACTGCAGATGTATCGCATGAACTGAGAAACCCACTAAGTACTATTAAAGGATTTTCTGAAATTCTAAGTCGTGAACATACCAAAGATTTAAAAGAAATCAAACGATTTTCATTAATGATATTTAAAGAATCTTTACGTCTTGAAACGATTATCAAAGACCTCTTAATTATTGCAAAAATGGATCGATTAGATTATCAACTCAATATCAAAGAAAAAAACATAAAGCTAATAATTCAAGAAATTATTGATTTATATTACCCACAAATAATAGATAAAGGATTAACCCTTAAAACATCAATAAGTTCATGTCTTCTAGAGGTTGATGAAGAAAAAATTAAACAAGTACTTATAAACATTTTAACAAATGCTATCCATTACACTGACAAGGGAACCATTGAAATATCTTCATTAGTCGATGATAATTACTATTCTATTATTTTTACTGACTCAGGTATCGGTATTGCACCTGAAGATCAACAAAAAATCTTCAAACGTTTTTATAGAGTTGACGAAGCACGTGCTCGAGATAAGGGAGGTAGTGGTTTAGGCCTTTCAATTACTAAAAATGTTATTCATAAACATGGTGGGTTGATTGAATTACAATCCGCACTTGGCAAAGGGACCAAAATTACCATTAAAATCCCTAATAAAACTACGAGGAGCGTTACCAATGAAAAAATATGATATTGCCTTTATTTGTGTTCACAATAGTTGTCGGTCACAAATGGCTGAGGCCATTGCAAAATTAGACCATCATGACTTCTTTAATGCCACAAGTGGGGGAACACACACCAAAGATAACATCAATCCAATGGCAGTTGAAACCATTAAGGACTTATATAATTATAATATGAGTCTTACACAAGCACCTACACTTATTGATAACACAAAAGAAGTTGATATAGTCATTACAATGGGATGTAATGTAGAATGCCCTTACTTACCAACAAAACATCGTGAAGACTGGGGCCTTGATGACCCAAGTGGTGGTCCAAAAAAAGATTACATACAAACTGCAAAAATCATTCAAGAAAAAATGCTTAATCTCCGTAAACGTATTGAAAATGGTGATGTTAAGTTCTAATTTAGTTAACCAAGAAGAGAAAAATAAATCATTCATCTTTTTAAGCAAGTAAAAATACGAAAAGTAATAATTCACCCATCAGTTTAGAGTTGGATTCATTTACTTTTTTATCAAATTCCTGTTTATAGACTTAAAGATTTGTTACACGCTTACTTTCAGTCACTACCTCACAATAGATACCTTCCATTTCTCTACGGAAGGCATTAAATACTACCAAATGGACTTTCATCACTAGGATTAGTGCCATGCCCATCATACCAAAAAGAAGTCTCTTTTAAATTGTAAAAGAGACTTCTTTTAATTTTATAGCACATTTAAAGAATTCAATTATTTTGAAACTTTTTTTACATTAACGTACGTCGCTTAAAGAGTCTAAGACTCAAAAACAAACATAACGCTGAAATCATTAGAGTAATTACAGTTGTGGTCGCTATGGGCAAAAATTCATTGTTTTCTTTAAATAGTAGTAAAGGATATTCAAACATTCTATGAGGGAAGTATTCAAACACCCCATATTTAAGGGAAGCCATACTACTTAACAAGATGTAAACAATCACACTACTAGTAATAGCGCCTATGTAACTATTCAGTAAATAACTCATCAATGCCATAAAAGTCATCGTAAATAAAACAATGATTAAAAACAGTAAAATACTTAATATAAATGTCCCTACATGGAACACCTCGAACAAAAGATACGTATATACCATAAATACAATACTGCCGACTACCATGCTGAGAACAGTAATACCAAAGAGGATAACTAGCTTTGATAAGATATAGTCTTTTTTACTGATTGAATGTGTAAAGATAAAAGGATAGTGATTTTTAGTATGACCCACTGTAAACAACCCTACCCCGATGAATATAATAACCAACATATATATTTGTAAATAGTTTGAATAAAATTGAATATATGCATCATTGACACTTGGTTCAGGAAATATGATCCCTTCTATGCCTTCTTGAGTCATCGCAAATTCTAATATTACATTCATATACCGCGCACTTAATGCACTTAATGCGCTTAAGAATATTGGAAGAACCAGTAAAATGATTAATCGAGGAGTTTTAATAAAATATAACCAATCGTATTTAAGTAACGTCTTCACTTTTAAGCACCTCCATAAACACATCTTCTAAGCTCTTACTTTGTTTAGATAGCTTATCAATGGAAACTTCATATGTCGCTAGAAGCGCATAAATATCTCTTTGTTTAGCACTTTCCTTTAGGCTGAAATGTACTTGATTATCAAATTGTTTTACATTAGTTACAAATTTTGCATGTTTTGAAAAAAGCTTATACACTTCTTGAATCCGTTCGCTTTCTATGACATATTTATTCGTTGTTTTACTATTTAAAATCTCGTATATATCGCCTTCAAGAAGCAGCTCCCCTTTTTCTATTAAGCCAATGCGGTCACAGACACTTTGTGCATCCGCTAAAATATGAGTAGAATATAGAATGGTCATCTCATTTTTCAATGATTTAATCAAATCTAACAACGACTTTCGACCGATTGGATCTAAAGCACTTGTTGGTTCATCCATAATTAATAAAGCAGGTTTTTTCAAAAGTCCACACGCAATAGCTAAGCGCTGTTTCATTCCTCTAGAATATTGTGATACCTTTTTATTAGGATATTCAACATTCGTTTTTTCAATAACATTAGCAATCAATTCTGATTGCTCAGATTTATCTATCCCGATAAAATCAGCTGTTATTTTCAAAATCTCTTTTCCTTTTAAATATTCAGGAAAAGCAGGCACGTCAGGTACAAAAGATATGAAGTCCTTATATTCTAATTTGTCTTTTTTTAGCGGTTTCCCGTTAAAATAAATTACACCATTATCATAGTCTATAAATTGCATAATGCTATTTAATGTTGTGGTTTTCCCCGCGCCATTTCTTCCTATAAACCCATAAATCTCATTTTCTTTTACTTCTAAATTCAAATTATTTAACGCTTTAAAAGTACCGTAGTGTTTATTTAACTTTTCAATCTTCAATAGTGACATCTTCTCTGCCTATTAGTAAATATACAATCCAAGCAAAACTAACAATTAATACGATAACTGCCCAGGCAACTTTACTAATATGACGCACCTCTCTTTCTACTTTAAAAATATCGATTACTGCATAAATCTTAAATCCTAGATCCAGTAGAAAAATTGGACTTGCTAACAATAAAATTAATCCTAAATCTTCCATAGTTTACAGCCCTTCCCTGATAGATTCTTTATCTTTATTCATCTCATTTAAACCATTTAACCCGCTTATTAAATATAAAACGCCACTCACTTGATTAAAAAGTAAATTAATCCCACCCCAAACTGATTGGTAAATTAATACTTTTCGCATTTTATTTTGATCAAAACGATGACTGATTAATTTAGTAAATAAAAATAGGTTTATTATAAAAACGATAAATATTAATAACCCCACGCCTATTAATAAATACCCTAAACCATTCATTACTATCAATAAAAAATCTTCTTGAGTAGATGGCAAATTTTGTTCTCGAATAAGACTTAAGAAAAAATCATTTTGAACCACCATAAATAGTCCAAACCCAATTGCTGTCAAAAATACAATCAGCTCAACGACTAACCCAATAATAGTCAAAATACGTGACACATCGTTCAATCTCATGATTTAGACTCTTTCTTGATTAGATTAACCGCAGTTCCATAAGCAATAATCTCAGCTGCATTGCCCATTAAACCGGATGTTTGTAATCTAAACCCTAAAACCGCATTAGCATTTAAATCATCCGCATCTTTTAATAATCGTTCTGTCGCAATTTGTCTTGCTTCATTCATCATATCAGAATACCCTTTAACTTCACCACCAAATATGGATTTAAAGCGAGAGGCTATATCCTTTCCAAGATGTTTTGTTTGTACAACCGAGCCTTTAACATAGCCTAAAACTTCAATTTCATAACCTGGTACATAATCAATTGTGTAAAGTTCATTTCTACTAATCATTATATCCCTCCAATTCACAAATAAATTATATCATTGAATCTATGTAAACTAAAATAAAAAAGGACAATGTCCTTTTTTATAATTTGTTGTGCGTTCCATCACAAAATGGTTGGTTATTCGTTTGTTTACACCCACAAAGAAATACATCTTTCGTTTCCTCTGCCTTAAACATGACCGGTTTAAAATTCGTACCTTGATGGGAGCCATCACAAAATGGCTGACCTTTACTTCTACCGCAACGACACCAAGCATATTGCTTTCCTTTTTCCACTTTAACTTTGTACGGTCCTTTTTGTGCAATTTTAGCGTTTTCCACTATTATCCCTCCTCTATATCTATATTTTATCAAATAGATTTTATAAATAAAGAGAATATTGTAAATATAAACGAAAAATCGTAATGCGATAAAAAAAGGACTACACAAAAGTGCAGTCCTTTATAAACATTATTTTCTGAAATAACCTAATTTAACACGTGTATCTTTTTTTACTTCAACAACGTTGAATCCTTTTGAAAAATAAAGGTTAATTGCTTCAATATTATATTTAAAAACATTAAGCATTAGTGGTTTTCCGTAATTTTCAGATAGTTTTTTCCAATAATCTACAATAAACTTCCCAATATTATTTGTCTCATCATCTTTAAATAATAATAAATCGTCAACTTCTATGTTGCCCTCTTTATTCTCAAGTAGATAATAACCAACGTGTTGGTCATCTTTATAAATCTTTCTATAATTAGAAATATGCGTTTCAATATTATCTTTTAATACATTTAATACTCTCGCTCTTTTTTTATCTTCGTATTTTTCGTAGCGATCTAGATTTGAAATACTCAAAGCATAAATCTTATCGATATCTTCTTTAGTACATGGTTCTAAGTTTAGATTTTTATCTGTAAATTCCATTTTTCCGCCTCCTTTTATTGGCGTACATTTTTTTATATCATTTTTGTCCGTCTACGTTATAGTCATTTTGTGGATTTATTCATGTGAAATTCGCATCCTTACGATGATTTTTAACATTCACTGTTTATAAATCACCTCCATGAGTTTTATCCTTAGTATATACATTATTCACTATAATTGTTAAATGAGTGTTAGGTTTTACTAAATATTTAACTTTTTTTGAAAATATTTATGCAGTTTACACTAAAATTTTGCAATTCAGCTTGTAATGTACTTTCTATTTTACACAAAAAATAAAAAATATCAAGTTTAATGTTTGAACATCAAAAAAAGTCATAATCCAATAAAAACATTATTGGACTATGACATCTCTCTTCACTGGTGACCCGTACGGGATTCGAACCCGTGAATGCTAGCGTGAAAGGCTAGTGA
>CAYLQZ010000022.1:0-29973 GCA_964386055.1 uncultured Candidatus Izemoplasmatales bacterium
CGTATGATACGATTATTATACATCGCCACATACAACCGGATTTAGACGCTTTAGGGAGTCAAATTGGATTAAAGGGTATTATACAAAAGAACTTTTCAGATAAAAAGGTCTATGTGGTAGGGGATATGAATGAATTTACGTTATTTGGTACGATGGATGATATAGAAGATGACGTATTCAAAGAGGCATTAATTATAGTTTTAGATGTTGCTGGGAAAGATAGAGTGAGCGATAACCGCTTTATACTAGGAAAAGAAAAAATAGTGATTGATCATCACCAAAATGAGACAGACTTTGGCGATATGTTTATTCACGACCCGAGTCAAATCGCGACATGCCAAATGCTGACACAGATGGTTAAAGACAATAACTTAACAATTGATGAAACCATTGCGACGAATTTGTTTGGCGGACTTGTGACAGATAGTGGTCGGTTTTTATATAGCGCCACAACGCATAAAACATTCGCCGCTGCGGCCTTTTTAACGCAAGAGGGGGCAGACATCGAAAAGATCTATGATACGGTTTATACCGAAGATTATGAGACAAAGAAACTAAAAGGGTACTTCATTAATAACTTTGAAATAACCCCTCATAAAGTTGCGTATATGAAAAACCCTAAAACCTTGAAATCCCAATTTAATGTCACGAGTTTTACCGTATCACGGGGCATGGTCAATCAAATGGCAGGGATTAAAGGCATCCCTATTTGGGCGAATTTCACTGAAAGCGATAATGGGGACATTCAGTGTGAATTAAGAAGTAAAGACGTTCCTGTAGTCAATGTTGCCAAAAAGTATGGGGGCGGTGGACACGCCTTAGCGTGTGGATGCACCTTAAACCATTGGGAAGAAATAGAGTTAGTCTTAAAAGACTTAGACCAATTAGCAGAAAGGATTAATATAAATGGATACAGCAAAACTTAAAGCAATACACAACAAAATTAAAGCATTTGATAAAATCATCATTCTCCCTCATGGGAGACCAGATGGAGATTGTATGGGAACGGCGTTTGGATTAAAAGATATTATTACAGAGTCGTTTAATGAAAAAACTGTGTATGTGAGCGGAGAATCTTCTGATTTTACACAGTTTATTGGAACATTGGATACCTTAGAGGATAAAGATTTTAACGATGCCTTAGTCATTGTGGTCGATACAGGAAATAAAGACCGCGTTGCCGATCAACGTTATAATCAAGGAAAGTTCTTAATTAAGATCGACCATCATATACTCGTTGATAGTTATGGCGATATCGAATATGTTGATACTAGCCGTCCAGCAGCGGCACTCATTATTTTAGATTACTTTCATCTATTTAAAAGTGAACTCAACATGTCTACTCAAGGCGCAAAAGCCCTTTATACAGGTGCGTTGACCGATACAGGACGATTTAAATATCCTGGGGTTGATGGCGATACCTTTAGACGCATAGCGATGTTGTATGATATCGGATTAGATTCTCAAGAGGTATACCGTCATTTAGACACCAAAAGCGAAGCGTTAACACGTTTTAAAGGCTACGTGTTACAAAACTACAAAAAAACCGAAAATGGCGTTGCCTATATTGAAATCACGCATGATTTAATCGATGAGTTTGAAGTGACGATTGAAGAAGCGTCTAGTTTAGTGAACGAACTCGGTGTATTTAAAGATTGTCCACTGTGGGCATTATTCGCTGAATACGAAGAAAAGATTGTGCGCGCTCGATTGAGAAGCAAAGGCCCAGCAGTTAATGAACTTGCCAATCACTACGATGGTGGGGGACACGCCATGGCATCAGGCGTAAATCTAGGAACATGGGATAAAGCAGAAGCAATACTTAAAGATTTAGATGCTTTAGCAAAAGACTATAAAGAAGCGAATTAATCATCGCTTCTTTTTATTATGACGCATAAAGTATTTTTCCTTGCATGTTAGATTAACATATTATATAATACATACGCATGTTAGGATTTCATAAGATATGGTGATGTTTATGAGTAAAGTTATGGTTGATTTTTCGATTGAAACCGAAGACCAAACACAAGCGTTTGAAACCGAAGGTGTGGTTTTAGGGAATTCATTGATTTTTCACGATGAAAAATCACAAAAACATACCATCGACTTCGATGGGGGAAAAATGCGTTATTTAAGAGGGGGCGATCCCGCTTTTGATTTTACGTTCGAAGACAATGTTCAACACGTTGGCACCTACCAAGTGGGAAATCAGACCCTAAGATTTGATATTCAAACGCACAAACTCATCATCCAACAAAACAAGATTGAATTAACCTATACCTTGAAACAAGGGGATATCGTTGTCAATCACAGTGCATTAATCCTAAAGTATGAAAAAATGCAGGAGGCATAAACGTATGAATGAATACCGTGAAAACAGTTTAATCAGAATCGCTGAAAAAGTCTTAAAAGAAGAACGTAGAGCGTTACCTAACACCGAAGAAATAGCCTATGATTTATATGAGCTTTTTGATAAAGTTGTGGACTTAAAAGGGATAGAACTCAGTAACGTTGAGCAAACGTTAAATGAATTCTATGCAGAGTTATCATCAAGCGCAAAATTTGTCTATGCAGGTGACAACGCATGGGATTTAAAAGCGCACCGTTCTATTGATATGTGGGATAAAGACGGATCTGATTACAGCGAATATAAAGAAGTAAACGATGAAAGCATGGATGCGCGCATCGCAACGCAAAAAGAAAAAGAGCGCAAACATCAAGAAATGCTTGAAGAACGTGAGCGTATTGCGGAAGAAAAAGCAGAACACGCTCGCTTAATGGAAGAACAAGCAAAAGAAGACGGAACCCTCTCAGACGTAGACGCTATGGATGAAGGCTTAGAAGATATTGGGGAAGAATTTGAAGAAGCGAGTGAATTTGTTAGTGAAGAAGAAGCGGACCCTGAAAAAGAGAAAGATACTAACATTTTAGAAACCGCTGAAGAAGATTACGATGAAGACGCTAAAGAAGATGACAAGTACTTAGAATACTTGGATGATTACGAAGACGAATATGACAAAAAATAGCTAAACTGTCGGCTTGAAAGCATTTATTTATGCTTTCAAGCTTTTTTAATTTATGGTATAATTACCGAAAGTGATTAGGAGGAAATTCAATGTTAAAAAAAGCTTCATTAGAAAAAATACTGAATAAAGCACTCGATTCACAAGCCGATTTTGCGGAGGTCTTTTTAGAAGATACTGTTCAAAATTTTATTACGATGCAAAGTGGAAAAATTGAAAATGCAACCCAATCTAAACAATACGGGGTAGGCGTTCGTATTGCCAAAGGACATAATAGTGTGTATGGGTATTCCAACGACGTAAACGAATCAAGTTTAATGGAACTCGCAGAAAAATTAACGCATTCCTTTAAAGGACAACGCGTTCGTGAAACCATCACATTGCCTTCGGTAAAAAAAGGCAATAAGCATATCGTCACAAAACGCCCAAGTGACGTATCAACTGAAGAAAAAGTCGCTGTGGTTAAAACCGCCAATCAAGCAGCGCGCGCTTACAGCGATGAAATCAAACAAGTTAATATCTCTTACATGGATAAAACCCAAAACGTCTGGGTAGCTAGCAGTGAATCTATCTACGTAAGCGATCAACGCGTTCACACGCGGTTAGGAATCGCTTCTGTAGCTCAAAACGAAGAAGATATGCAAATGGGCTTTAATGGGCCCGGGGCTCATCACGGGTTTGAATACTTTGATACTTTAGATGTGAAAAAAGCCGCAGAAGAAGCTTCGCGTATCGCCATTACCATGTTACATGCCGATGAAGCGCCTAGTGAAACGATGCCGGTAGTGGTTGATAATGGCTTTGGTGGGGTTATTTTCCATGAAGCGTGTGGCCATTCCTTAGAAGCGACGTCGGTCGCGAAAAACGCAAGTGTTTTTAGCGGAAAAAAAGGGGAAAAAATTGGCAGCGAGTTAGTCACCGCAATCGATGATGGTACCATTGAAAATGCCTGGGGAAGTGCGAATTATGATGATGAAGGTCATCCTCAAAAACGTCGTGTGTTAATTAAAAATGGGGTGTTAAACACTTACATGATTGATTACTTAAACTCGAAACGGATGAACGATGATCCTACAGGGTCTTCAAGACGACAAAATTATCGCTTTGCTCCAACGTCACGTATGAGCAATACGTATATTGAAAATGGAGAATCGACTTTCGATGACATTATAGCCAATACTAAATATGGATTATATGCGAAAAAGATGGGAGGCGGGTCTGTGCAACCATCAACAGGGGATTTTAATTTCGCCGTTATGGAAGGGTATATCATACGCGATGGAAAAATTGCCGAACCTGTTAAAGGCGCTACCCTTGTAGGGACAGGGAAAGATGCGCTTAAAAAAATTGACATGGTAGGAAATAACTTATTACGAGCTCAAGGTATGTGTGGGTCCCAATCAGGCAGCATTCCTACAGATGTAGGGCAACCAACCATTAGAATATCATCCATCACCGTCGGCGGTAGAAAGGGGTCAGCTTAATGAATTTCGATCGATTATTTAAACGCGCTAGCGAAAAAGGCTTAGAAGCACTACAAGTTCATCTTGTCAGTATAGAAACCCTTGATTTCCATGTCTTTAATTCAGAGTTGGATAAACACCAAATTGCAGATACATCCCACCTTTCTATTAAAGGAATCTATGATGGTAAAATGGGGAAAACCGCGACTGAAATTATTCATGATGACCAAATTGATACTTGGTTAGATGCGATCATCGCATCCGCAAAAGCAATTGAAAACACCGATGAAGTCTTTATTTATGAAGGCGATGCATCGTATAAAGATATTGATTTATTTAAAGAGAGTAAACTTAATACTTTATCGCATCAAGATAAATTAAGCTTGGTGCATACGCTTGAAGAAAAAGTAAAAGGGTTAGATGAAAAAGTTAAAATTTCACAAGCTTTTTATGGCGAATCGACTAAAAAAGTTCTCCTTAAAAACTCAAAAGGCCTTCATTTAGAAAAAAATATCAAAAATGCTGTCTTAGGGGCAGACGTCGTAATTCGTGACGAGTCAGATTCGCGTTCTGCGTTCGATTTTGTTCAAACCAACGACCCAAATGATTTTGATTTAGACGCTATTGCCCATAACGTAGTTGAGCGTGGGCGTAAAATGTTAGGGGCTAAATCCCTACCAAGTGGGAAATATAACATTCTCTTAGAAAACCGAGCAAGCGCAACCTTACTGGCAGGATATGTTGGAATGTTTAAAGCCGAAACCGTTCAAAAAGGGTTATCTAAATTAAAAGATAAAGTCCATACCGTTGTGGCATCTGAAAGGGTAACGTTAGTGGATGATCCGTTTATGAAAAAGAGTACAAAAAGCGGTGGATTCGATGACGAAGGCGTCGCAACTTCGTTTAAAAACGTGATTGACAAGGGGAAACTTACCACCTATCTTTATGATTTAAAAACCG
The DNA here is from genome assembly GCA_964386055.1 of uncultured Candidatus Izemoplasmatales bacterium. Lineage (GTDB taxonomy): Bacteria > Bacillota_I > Bacilli_A > Izemoplasmatales > Izemoplasmataceae > B1SED10-225. The sequence continues at coordinate 5,447 of CAYLQZ010000022.1, forward strand.
CTAAAAAAGATGGGATAGAGTCTACAGGGAACGCCTTTTCTGGGGGCATTTCACCAACGAACTTCTACTTTCAACCAGGCGACACATCATTTGATGCCTTAGTGGAATCGTTAAAGGACGGGCTTATCATCACGTCTTTACAAGGGGTTCATTCTGGAACCAACGCAGTGAGTGGAGATTTTTCTTTACAGGCAAGTGGGTTCTTAGTGAAAAATGGAGAAATTGAACGTCCAATTTCACTATTCACCATTGCAGGCAATTATTTAACCTTACTCAACAATGTAAGCGCCATTGGATCTGATCTTAAATTTACCTTTATGTATACCGGGAGTCCAACCTTAAGAATCGACAATGTTGTAGTCAGCGGAGAATAAATTTAATCCTACAGGCCCTTTATCCTGTAGGATTTTTTTGAAAACGTTAACTTTAATCAAATAAGCCGCTTTGGTTTACAATTAGACGGGGAAAAGGTATAATTAAATGGTATTTAAGAAACTTTAGGAGGCTATATTAATGAGCTTAGTAAGCGCAAAAGAAATGCTTGAAACAGCAAGAAAAAAAGGCTACGCTGTTGGTCAATTTAACATAAACAACTTAGAATGGACCAAAGCGATTTTGAGTGTTGCCCAAGAGAAACAATCTCCCGTTATTTTAGGGGTTTCTGAAGGGGCAGGAAAGTATATGACTGGATTTAAAACAGTCGTCGCAATGGTTGAAAGTATGATGGAAACATTGAACATTACCGTGCCAGTGGCACTTCACCTTGATCACGGATCATTTGAAGGGGCCAAAGCTTGTATCGACGCAGGATTTTCTAGCGTAATGTTCGATGGGTCACATTATCCCATTGAAGAAAACATAGAAAAAACAAAAGAAATTGTAAGAATCGCAACCGCAAAAGGCATCAGTATTGAAGCGGAAGTTGGATCAATTGGTGGCGAAGAAGACGGCGTAACTGGAGCGGGAGAAGTTGCAGATCCAGAAGAATGTCGTAAAATTGCATCTTTAGGTATTTCCATGCTTGCCGCAGGCATTGGAAACATTCATGGGTCATACCCAGATGATTGGGCAGGACTCGATATGAAAGTGCTTGAAGAAATCGGAGAAACAACCAATGAAATTCCACTCGTATTACATGGTGGAACCGGAATCCCTGATGACATGGTGAAAGAAGCCATTTCATACGGTGTTTCAAAAATCAATGTTAACACGGAAAAACAATTGGTTTTTGCAGCTGCCACAAGAAAATATATCGAAGAAGGTAAAGATAAGGTCGGTAAAGGCTTTGATCCTAGAAAACTCTTAGCACCAGGAGTAGAAGCGATTAAAGACGTTGTTAGAACGAAAATGGACCTATTTAGATCGACAGATAAAGCTTAGGAGAGTGATAATATGGAACAGTTCCATATTGTACTCAAAGATTATGTAAACTGGAAAATGGAAAACGTTGAAATATTAGAACGTTTAAAATCGAACGATTCTATGATATATGACCGTTTAGAACCCGTTTATAAAGTACTAAATTCTATATACGATCAAGCCGTTGATGAAAAAGAATTAAGTGAAGATTTAAGAACGATTTTTCAAGTCGGCTTAAATTATTTACACACCCAATTTGAAGTCATCAAAATTTATTATGAAAAATTATTTGAATCGGATTGTGTAAGATTTGAAGAGTATTCCCCTTTAATGGGATATTTACTCTTTATATCAGATTTAAGAGCTGATTTAGAAGAATACGAAGAAGAAGGCCTTGATTTTACGGATTTAAACGAAGTTGAGACATTAATCGAAAATATGATTGCTGAAAAAGATGATTCGTTTCTTTATGCGGCGGATCGATTAAATAAAGCAGTCGATGAGATTGTAAGTCAATTAGACTATGAATATGTATCTATCATTGATATTTTTGTGGAAATCGCAGAAAATCTCGATGTTGAACTTTCAACACATAAAGAACCATTAGTGATAGGAGAAGAGGGTTAACCTCTTCTTTTCTATCGTAAAGGAGTATCGACTATGGGCATGATCAGTGATATTAAAACGATAAAGAGAAAAGACCCTTCTGCTAGACACTGGTTAGAAATTATTTTGACGTATAATGGAATGCATGCCATATGGGTGTATCGCATAACCCATATCCTCTGGGTTATGAAATTAAAACTCATTGCACGCGTACTCAGTATTTTCACGAGGTTTTTAACGGGAGTAGAAATTCACCCCGCCGCAACAATTGGGAAAAACGTTGTGATTGACCACGGCACAGGGGTTGTGATTGGAGAGACTTCAATCATCGCTGATGACGTCTTAATCTATCATGGGGTGACCCTTGGTGGGACAGGGAATGAACGCGGTGAAAAACGTCATCCAACGATTTGTAGTGGTGCGATGTTAGCTTCTGGGGCCAAAGTCTTAGGCGATATCAAAGTCGGTTCCTATAGCAAAATAGGGGCGAATGCGGTCGTGTTGCAAGATGTGCCTGATTTTGCGACTGCAGTTGGCATACCAGCCAGAATTATTAGAAATGAAGATTCTACGGATGAAGTATGTAGTTTGTATTATAAAAATGGAAAGAAAAAAGCTTAAGTGAATTTTGTTCACTTAAGCTTTTTTATAGAACATCTTTAAATAATTCTGTAGAAAGGTAACGTTCAGCATTCGAAGGCGACACCGTTAAAATATGTGCTTTTTTATCGATTCGTTTTGCAAGTTTAATGGCCGCAAAGACATTTGCGCCAGTTGAGATGCCTGCAAAAATACCTTCTTCTTTAGCGAGCGCTCTTGCGGTTTCAAACGCTTCTTCGTTGGTAACTGTTATGACTTCATCGTAGAGCGATGTATCTAATATAGATGGGGTGAACCCAGCGCCGATCCCTTGGATTTTATGGGGGCCTGGTGCTTTTCCACTAAGAATAGCAGAATCACGCGGTTCAACGGCTTTGATTGAAAGGTTTTTATAATGCTGTTTCAAAATCGTCCCAGCTCCGGTAATGGTTCCGCCAGTTCCGATGCCGACTACGAAATAATCTAAGGCATCAAAATCGTTGATGATTTCATTTGCTGTATGCTTCATATGAGCTTTAGGGTTATTGATATTATCGAATTGCATCGGCATAAAATAGCCGTGTTTTTCACTTAAGGTTTTGGCTTGATCAATGGCCGCTTTAATGCCTTTGGCGCCATCGGTTAAAATGAGCGTTGCCCCATACCCTTTTAAGATTTTTTGACGTTCTATACTTAAGGTATCAGGCATGGTGATGATGCATTTATACCCTTTTGAAGCCGCAACCATCGCTAAACCAATACCGGTATTGCCACTGGTGGGTTCAATAATGGTATCCCCGGGGGTTAAGTAGCCTTCATTTTCAGCTGCTTCAATCATTGATTTTGCAATTCTATCTTTAATACTGCCTCCAGGGTTAAACCATTCCAACTTGACATACACATCAGATTTTAGATCTTGTGTGAGTTTATGCAATTTGATGATGGGGGTATTCCCTATTAAAGTATGGATATTATTTACAATCATTTTATTGCCTCCATTCATGTTAGATTATACATAAAGATAAGGTTCGATGCACAGAATATAATAAGAAAACCACGGAAGTATCCGTGGTTTTATTTTATTTTTGACGCATGTGTGGGAAAAAGATAACATCACGGATTGATTTTGAGTTTGTAAGAAGCATAATTAATCGGTCTACCCCAATCCCTAATCCTCCTGCTGGTGGCATTCCATATTCTAATGCCTCAACATAATCTGTATCCATTTCCGTTGCTTCGGTATTACCTAAATCGCGTTCTTTTAGTTGTCCTTCAAAGCGTTCTTTTTGATCAATTGGATTATTGAGTTCACTGAAGGCATTCCCATATTCCCGTGTATTAATAATTAACTCAAAACGCTCGGTAAATCGTTCGTCTTGAGGAGACTTTTTCGCAAGGGGGGAAATTTCTGTTGGATGTCCATACACGAAGGTTGGTTGTACAATCGTTTCTTCAACATAGCTTTCAAACAGCAAGTTTAAGATATGGCCAGTCCCAGTATAATGCTTAGGAACGTCTAACCCTTTATCTTCAGCAAATTGTTTCGCTTCTTCGAACGTTAAGTCTTTACGCCAAAAATCAAGGCCAACTTTTTCTTTAACGGCGTCAGCCATATGCAGACGCTTCCATCCACGATGTAAAGAAATGTTCGTCTCACCATAAACGATGTCGAGGGTATTTAAAACTGTTTCAGCTACATGAATGATTAAATCTTCTGTTAACGCCATCATGCTTTCCATATCGCCATAAGCTTCATATAATTCCATCATGGTAAATTCAGGATTATGTTTTATCGATATGCCTTCATTACGGAACGTTCGCCCAATTTCAAAGACGCCTTCGAATCCCCCAACTAATAAACGTTTTAAATAAAGTTCTGGTGCAATTCTTAAATAAAAAGGCATATCAAGTGCGTTGTGATGGGTTTTAAACGGCCGCGCTGCTGCGCCCCCTAAGATAGGATGTAATATAGGGGTTTCAACTTCCATATAGCCTTTGTCTTCTAAATAGCGTCTAAAGGTTTGAATGATTTTGGAGCGTAATTTAAACGTCTCACGCGTTTCTTCGTTTGTCATTAAATCAACGTAACGACGACGGTAGCGTTCTTCTACATCTTTTAAGCCATGATATTTTTCTGGTAATGGTCTTAACGCTTTTGATAAATGGGTAAATGTATCAACTTTAATGGATAGTTCTCCCATTCTCGTTTTCATTACCGTCCCGCTTACCCCAATAATATCACCAAGGTCAGATTTGTTGAAGACTTCGAATAAGTCGTCGCCTAAAGCATCTTTTCGCACATATATTTGAACTTGACCGTGTTGGTCCATGATATGGGCAAATCCTGCTTTCCCTTTGCCACGTTTGGTCATGATGCGCCCAGCAATTTTTAAGGTCGGTAGATCTTTTTCGGCCAATTCTTCTTTAGAAAATTGATCATAAGCGGTTTTGATTTTTTCAGTGTTTGAATTGCGATCAAACCGTTCACCAAAAGGGGTGATATTGTATGATTCTAAAAACGCTAATTTATCTCTTCTTACTTGTTCTTGTTCTGTGAACTCTCCCATAATTTTACTCCACCTTTTTGTTAATGTTTAGTTTCTTCGATAATTTCATATAACATTTTTGCATCTTCTTTTTTGGTTGAATCTTTGAAATCAAGGACTTTAACGATAAGGTGTTTATCGCCATATCCGATGGTTACTTTATCTCCTAATTCAAGTTTAGTGCTTGATTTAGCTGTTTTGTCATTAACAGTAATGCGACCGGCGTCACTGATTTCTTTCGCTACGCTACGGCGTTTTATGATGCGCGATACTTTTAAAAACTTATCCAGTCTCATATAAACTCCTTATTTAATTTAAAGAGGATGGGGTCATCCTCTTTAAAAATGGCTATTCAGATTTGTCTTTATCAGACGTATCTTTAGGGTCGGTGTCTTTAGAAACCTGATCTTCTTGAGTGGGGGTGTCATCTTTTTCGGATGCTGCTTCATCTTTATTATCGTCGGGGGTTTCATTGGCTTTGTCATTTTGTGTTTTTTTCTTTTTGTCCAGCCAACTTAACGTGTTGGTTTCAACAATTTCCATAATATCTTCACGGTTTAAGGTTTCAACTTCTAGTAAAATTTCAGAAATACGTTTGAGTAAATCGACGTTTTCTCTTAAAATCTTTTCAGCTGTTTCATACGCTTCGTTAATAATTTTTCTAACTTCATTATCAATTTCAAGCGCAACGGTATCTGAGAATGATTTATCAGCGGTGTAGTCTCTTCCTAAGAAGACGCTACCGCCACGTTTTTCGTATTGGATTGGTCCAAGGGAACTCATGCCGTATTCAGTAACCATGCTTCTGGCGATTTCAGTGGCACGTTGGAAGTCATTATGCGCACCAGTAGACACTTCATCAAAGATGATATGTTCTGCTACACGTCCTCCAAGGAGTCCAGTAATTTGATCCATAAGTCCTTTTCGGGTCATAAGGAATGATTCTTCTTCCTCAGGTAACATTAAGTTATAACCCCCAGCTTGTCCACGTGGGATAATGGTAACTTTATGCACAATGTTTGCGTTGTCGAGTTTCAATCCAAGTACAGCGTGTCCTGCTTCATGATGGGCAATAAAGTTTCTTTCACGTTTTGTAAAGACACGAGATTTTTTAGCAGGGCCCATCATAACACGATCAACGGCTTCATCAATATGGGGTAACTCAATCGATGGTTTGTCTTCTCGGGCTGCGAGCAAGGCAGCTTCATTGAGTAAATTCTCTAAATCTGCACCAGTAAATCCAGGTGTACGTCTGGCAATCTCTTTAAACGTCACATCTTGATGGATTCGTTTATTTTTAGCATGGACTTGTAAGATTTCACGACGTCCTTTAATGTCTGGTTTTGGGACTGTGATTTGACGGTCAAAACGACCAGGTCTTAATAACGCACTATCTAATACATCAGGACGGTTGGTTGCGGCCATCACAATAATCCCTGAGTTAAGACCAAATCCATCCATTTCAACTAATAGTTGGTTTAAGGTTTGTTCTCTTTCATCATGTCCTCCGCCCATACCGGCTCCACGTTGTCTACCGACGGCATCGAGTTCATCAATGAATATGATACAGGGTGCGCTTTGTTTTGCTTGTTTAAACATATCTCGCACACGGCTCGCGCCGACTCCGACAAACATCTCAACAAAGTCAGACCCACTAATGGAGAAGAATGGGACATCCGCTTCCCCCGCTACAGCACGTGCCAGCAAGGTTTTCCCTGTACCAGGTGGCCCTACAAGTAAGACCCCTTTAGGAATGCGTGCACCCAATTGCATATACTTTTTAGGGTTACGTAAAAAGTCGATCAACTCTTCAAGTTCTTGTTTTTCTTCATCGACCCCAGCAACATGTTTAAAGGTTGTGGTTTTTCCACGATTTAATTTGGCTTTTGATTTACCAAAATCAAATGCTTTATTGCCTCCACCAGAGTTTCTCATAAAGAACCCGATGAATACAATAATCAACATAATCGGCAAGAGAATAATTAAAATATTCCAAAAGCCATAAGTAGACCCTCGTTCGTGTGAAAATTCAACGTCTTGTTCATAGGCAAGCGTTCTAAGTTCATCTAAAGAGGATTGTGTTGGAACTTCTAAGAAGTAGTCTGTTCCATCACGTAAGCGTCCTTCTAAGTAAAAAGACCCTTGGTTAATATCCCCTGAAATCGGGGAAGATCGTATGGTTTCAACATTGTCTTGTTCTTCAAGTTCATATTTGAACTGTGTATACGTCATTTCTGTTGGATCTGTTTCGTCTTGTCTAAACATCCATATAGCCATAAAGACAAACAATAAAATCAGCATCATTACAACGAGATTTCCGATTTTATTAGCTTTGTTAGGTGGGGTTGGTTTTTTCTGTGCCATGGTTTCACTCCTTAATTAAATAACTGGACTTCGAGTAATCGTAATAAATGGCCTTGAAAGGATACACCTTTAAGGCCTTTATAAGTGCATGCGCACTTACATTGGATTTGATTCGTGATAAATATAAAGTTTATGGGATCCACTCTTTTTGATAGATGGTAAGCTTAACTCAGGGATATAAAGAATCTTGTTCCCTTTGGCAACTACTATTAACGCATCTCGTTTATGAGGTGGAATTTTTTTGTCGATTAAATAATCTTTCAGCTTTTTACGGCCGTATTCAAACTCTATATAATCCCCTTTAGCCCTGTTTCTTATATGTATTGGAAATACTTCATTATTATACCATAATTCATGATATTTTGAAGTCTTATGATTTATTTTCTCTTCAGTTACAACAAATTCATTTGTCTCATCAAATCGGTAGTGACCAGTTGTGTGAATTTGAATAGATTTTTGAGACGTTGGGGCGCTTTGTTTAAAGAAAAAAACTCCGTATTCTTTGTGTAAGTTTAGCGCTTTAGTGAGGGGCAAAATAAAATTTTTATCTGCGGTTAACGCTTTAATAATTTCCTCCGTTTGGCCTTGGCTTAAATACGGTTGATGGTTATATTCTTTTAAGAGGAGGGTTAAAACCTGTTTTTGAACAATAGCGGTTAAGTCTAAAAAAGCTTGAACGGACACGGTGTCAGGGTGCGATGCTAAAAATGTAGCGGCTAATGTTTTGGTTAACTCATCAATCATTTGGATTGATTGAATGTGGGTATTAACGGCATTTTTGTAATCAGGAACATGCGTTTTAATAGCGGGTAAAACCTTATTCCTAATCGCGTTTCTAAAGTAGGTGTTTGTCGTGTTTGATGGGTCTTCAAAATAAAGAACTTTGTGTTGGGTTGCGTAGGCAATCAAGGTTTCTTTTTCGATCGTTAATAAGGGTCTTATTAACGTGTAATCCCCTAGTGAGGTAATGGGCTCCATCCCTTTTAAAGACAAAGTATCTTTGTTTGATAACAGGCGCATAAAAAAGGTTTCAATTTGATCGTCATAATGATGAGCCGTAAGAATGAGGGTGCTATTGTATTGATCGGCAACTCGTTTAAAGAAATCATAGCGGATCTCACGCGATTTAGCTTGGAAATTTCCGTCTAAATCTGAAGGAATGGTATGACATAAAAAAGGCAATGCGTGTTCCGCCGCAATTTTCTTTAATGCCAATGCTTCATCATCCGATTCAATCCGTTTCTTATGATTGACGTGGGCGATGATGATGTTTTTTTTCAGTGCGATTAGCGCATCCAAAAGCACCATCGAATCAACGCCACCACTAAGCGCTAATACGATTGGGGCTTGTGTGTTCAACAAAGCACAAGATTCAATTTCTTTTAAGACTTGTTCGCGCATACTATCACCTTTATGGTATTATAACATGTGAGTTTTCTCCGTACCATGCAAACTATAAAACATGATATAATAGCTTTATTAAAGGAGTGTAAATTTTTATGAAAAATCTGGCATTAGTACTTGCATCCCAGTCTCCTAGACGTAAAGCGTTAGTAAAGAAGTTTGATGTTGAAGTTACCTTAGCGTCTCCTAATTGTGATGAAACGTTAGATTTATCACAATCATTTAAAGAGTCTATAATGGGCCTTGCGCTGAGAAAAGCCAAGGCTGTTCAAAATAATTATCCAAACGCTCTTATTTTAGCTGCCGATACCTTAGTCATTTTAGACGGGAAGCATTTAGGGAAGCCTAAAGACCATTTAGATGCTAAAATTATGTTAAAGAGGTTAAGTGGAAAAACCCATGAAGTCATTACAGGAGCGGTTTTTGTTGAGGGCGATCAAAATGTCCTCTTTAATAGTTCCGCACAAGTTACGTTCCAAGTATTAGACGATGAAGATATAGACGATTACATTAAAAGTGAAGAACCCTTTGATAAAGCCGGAGCCTACGCAATTCAAGGCTTAGGTGCAAAGTTTGTTCGCTCAATTTCAGGCGATTATTACGCGATTATGGGGCTACCAGTCAACAAAGTTCATAATGCGCTTAAATGCTATAAAAAAGGGTTACTCTTTAGCGACTGCAATTCAATGTAAATTCCATGTATATTATCGTAAAACCATCTACCCAATTAATCATTAATGTTATGATAACTTTACCGCTTGTGGAGGGGTCTTATGTTTAAATTAAAAGTGCCCAAAGAATCACGCACACGGATCCGGAATAAACTAAAAATAGTGGACAGCAAAGAATACGAATACGTGCTAACCACAGACAATAACGAAACAGAAGACGATAAAATTAATATCGTTTTTTCAGAAGAACAAGCTGAAAAAGTCAACCGGATGCTTGATTCTATTGTTAAAGGCGAAGATATTTTTGTAACCGTAGAAGGGGACAAAGGATTAAAATATATTGAATCTCGAAAAATTCATTATTTTATGATTGAAAATGAAGAAGTTATTGCCCATCTAATGAATCACACATTTACCGTAAAAATGAAACTATATGAATTAGAAGAACTACTTGAAAATAAATATTATATTAGGGTAAGCAAATATGCGCTTGTCAACATCAATAAAATTGATTACATTAAACCAGCTTTTAACTCAAAACTTTTATTATTGATGAAAAATGGTGACAAAGTAGAAGTGAATCGTCGCTACTATAAAGCGTTTAAAAAAACCCTTAAGTTATAGGGGGTGAGACTATGATTTCTTTGTTTGAATTCTTTTATAACAACGCAATTATTATTGGAATTGTTGTGTTGTCACTTAGTACGACATGGATTTTATTTCGTCATACCATCAAAGAGTTTTTGTTTAATCGAAGACTGAATACAACGCAAAATGTGCTAAGAAACTTTACAACCAACCTAAAAGAAAAAAGGCCCTCCTTACGTTCAATCTATAAGGGGTTTTTGCCCTTGTTAATTCCGATTATATTTGTATTAGCGGTAGTCAGAAATCCGATTGTTTATGATGGACATATTAATGCTATCAATACGAGCGATGATGTTAAAAACATCTATGAAAACTTTCATTCAAAGTATTTCTCTACCGCCTTATATTCTACGGCTGATATCAGTGCACAATCCATAAAGACGACACAATTTGAAAAAGACCCAGAATTTATCGGAGATAACAACCATGTTCTTACCTACCATGACTACGTATTAATTAGACAAGACGATTCGATTGAGATCGTTGAATACAAAGACGATTATCTATCACCTCGCAGAAATATAGAAATAATCAAAGACGATGATTCTATACGCATCGAAGGGATGACGATTAACAATGGAAACCTCATTGTACTTGGAAGAACCGAGTATAATGGAAACGCAGAAAACTATGAACCCTATACTTTTATCAACGTGTACGATATGGATCAAGGGTTTGATTTAATTCATGAATTTGATATCTACGGAAGTGCAACGCAAGTAAGCTTTAATCAAAATCGTATGATTGTAACCACAAATCAATATCTTTCGTTTACTCAAGAAGCGTTTGATTTAGATGAGTGTCTACCGTATCTTGTTCATAATGAGACTAAACATAAACAATCTTATGAAAATATTAAACATATAGAAGGCTCACACCCGAATAATTTCTTCACGGTCTATCACCTAGAGTTTTCAACCTTTGATTTTGCATTTGAGTCCCTTTTAACCGATATAGAAAGTCAATCCCAAATCCAAGGCAATAGTATATATCTTATTAATAGTTCGTATGAATTTAAGCAAATATCAGATTATTTAGAACTAGAAGATCCTGTAGATGCATATAAAACAGCTTTCACGAAACTTAATGTAAGTTCAGGAAGCGCTGGGGTTCACTATTTTAGAACTCAGATAGAAAAAGGGACGCCAATCGAAGAACACGCAATCTTAGCGGATAAACAGGTAACCATGGCTTTTGTTAAAATAGAACAAGATGATCAAAAAACCATCCGCGCCCTTCGCTTCAGTCCACGCTTAGATATATGGCACAATACCCCAATGTTGGATGTTCCAAATATCGAGGATATCAACCGCTATGAAAATAGGTTGATTGTAGAAGATAAAGAAGAAAAATTATATGGATATAATTTAAGTGTCCCTAGTCAATTAAATATTTTAAGCTTAAGAGGATTTGATTATCCAAACGAACATGTGATATTTGAAGGGAATAATCAAAAAGTGTATCTTTCTTTAGAAGACGATAGAATTGTAATTGACAAAAACGTCTTTGAGTTAGGTGAAGTCAACACCCATTCATTATCCCTAGTTACTTACAGAACCAACACATTAAATCGTTTCTTCACCCCAGATGATATTTATTACCGCGCTTCAGACGGAAGATTGTTAGTGCCACACGTTACGACTATCAATGAAGATGAAGATGATTTTAACACAGCGATTAGCGTGTATAGTTTTGAAGACGATGAATTTATTAAACAGTATGAATTATTGTTTCCAAAACAACTCCATCGTTTAGAACCTTTTGTTTATAGGATGCACACCCGTGGGAATTATATCTACCATATTACCCCCTCAGGGATTGCGGTCACCCACAGCAATAACCCTAGTGAATTATTGAACTATATCAAAATAGACTAAAAAACAGCGGAGCATTCAATGCGCCGCTGTTTTCAATAGAAATGGTATTATTTAAAGGCCTTTATGATTGCGTTTGACACAGCTTTAACCACGCGTTTATCAAAAGGAGAAGGGATGATGTAATCTTCGGTGAGTGCTTCAGGTTCTATTACATCTGCGATTGCGTGTGCTGCCTTTAACTGCATTTCAATTGTGATATCTTTGACGCGTGCTTCCAATGCGCCTTTAAAAACACCTGGGAAGGCTAAAACATTATTAATTTGGTTGGGATAATCACTTCGTCCAGTCCCAACAATCCGTGCCCCCGCCTTTTTTGCTTCAGAAGGGGTAATCTCTGGCGTGGGATTTGCCATTGCGAAAATAATCGGATCATGTGCCATTTGTTGCACCATTGCGGTATCCACAATATTGCCAGTTGATACCCCAATGAAAACATCGCTGCCTTTCATGATATCGACTAAATCAGTTTGTGAAGATGACGTAATAATCGATTCGTCTAATAATGCTTGAATAGAAAAATCATAGGTATCGTATTTTCTTGTGGTGATAACACCATCTTTATTAAATGCGTAGAGGGTTTTGACCCCAGCTTCATTCAATAATCTAGCGATTGAAGACCCCGCTGCGCCAGTTCCACATAATACGATTTGAAGTGTATCTATTTTTTTTTGGACAAGTTTTATGCTATTTAAAAGGGCCGCAAGGGTTACAATAGCCGTACCATGTTGATCATCGTGAAACACGGGAATGTCTAAAACCTGTTTCAAACGCTGTTCAATTTCAATGCATTTAGGCGCTTTAATATCTTCTAAATTAATGCCTCCAAATGTAGGGGCTAGTCGCGTACAAGTTTCAATGATTGCTTCTGTGTCTTGAGTGTCAAGACAAATGGGATAAGCATCGATTCCTCCAAACGTTTTAAATAAAATTGCTTTGCCTTCCATGACTGGGAGTGCTGCTTTTGGTCCAATGTTTCCAAGCCCTAAGACTGCACTACCGTCTGTAATCACAGCGACGTTGTTGCCTTTTGAAGTATAAGTATAAACATCATTGTGTGAATTATAAATCGCTTTGCAGGGTTCGGCCACACCAGGTGAATAAGCCCAAGCCAAATCTTCTTCATTACGGATAGAAACTTTTGAACGGATTTCTACTTTCCCTTTATAGTGCTTATGAAGGTCAAGACTATTATTTTTAGACATCGGTGCCTCCTTTAAAAATTGAATTTCCATCAATATCATAGGCGACAAAACAAGGGAAATCCTCTACTACCAGTTCATAAATTGCCTCAGGTCCTAAATCCTCATACATTAAAAGCGTTCGTTTTTTAATCTTACTCGCTAAAAGGGCCCCTGCACCACCCGTAGCGATAAGATAAGTCGCGTTGTTTGCTTGCATCGCTTTTTGGTACGCTTTACTGCGGTCTCCTTTTCCAATCATTAGCTTGACTCCACGTTCCATTAAAGGAACAGCGAGTTCATCCATCCGATAAGCGGATGTGGGACCGCTCGATCCAATAATTTGACCGTCCTTAGCAGGCGTGGGTCCGACATAGTAAATAACAGCCCCGTTTAAATCAAACGCAGGATGCTTTTCGTTTACCAACCGTAAATGCGCTTGGTCTCTTGCGGTATAAATTATGCCAGAAATTAAAACTTTTTCTCCAACGGTTAATTGTTTTATATCCTCATTACTGATAGGCGGCGTAAGTTTAATCATATAATCACCTCTTCATGCCTATTTGCATGACATTGTATGTTAACCGCTACGGGGAGAGAGGCAATATGCATCGGATAAGTGTTAATCTTAACGCCAACGCACGTTGTTTCGCCCCCAACGCCCATTGGACCAACCCCTAATGCGTTTATCTCATCTAATAACGTATCCTCTAATGCCGCAATAGATTGATCCTCGCTTCTCTCATCAAGGTCTCTCAATAACGCTTCTTTAGCTAATAAGGCTGATTTTTCTAAATTCCCCCCTAATCCAATCCCTACAATGATCGGGGGACAGGGTCTACCACCGGCATTGAATATCGTATCTTTAACAAGCTGTTTTACGCCATCAATTCCATCAGTTGGTTTTAACATGGCTACCTTACTCATATTTTCACTCCCTGCCCCTTTAGCAGCGATTTTTAATGTAATTTTATCCCCTTTAACTAAAGAAGTGTGAATCACTGCAGGGGTATTATCTGTTGTATTTTCTCTATTAAAAGGGTGGTTGACAACGCTTTTTCGTAAAAATCCTTCTTTATAAGCTTGTCTTACGCCTTCGTTGATAGACGCTTCTAGGGTGCCATCGATATAGGCATCTTGTCCAATTTTAGCAAAAACCACTACAAGTCCTGTATCTTGACATAAGGGATTCACCCCTTTTTTGGCGATTTCTTGATTGTCAATGATATCATCCATAATAGATCTTGATAATTCGCTCTTTTCTTTATCCCTTGCTTTTTTTAAGGTTACAACAAACGAATCTTCTAACGCATAATTAATCTTTAACAAGCTTTTCTTTACCGCCTGTGTAATGGTTTCAGGCTTAATATTTCGCACTTATATCACCTCTTTTATCTCTATAAATCATTATAACATAAGGGCTTTAAGACATTCATAATCCTTTTATATTATTCGTATAGTTTCCCTTGCACTTGTTAAAACCTTTTGATATAATAACGTAGCGATAAACTTACTATGATGTGACAATCATGGCGGAAGGAGAATTATAATGAAAAAAGACATTCATCCAAAGTATAAGAAAGTTAAAGCAATCTGTACAACATGCGGAAATGAATTTGAAACAGGTTCAGTACTCGATGAGGTACGTATGGATACTTGCTCTAACTGTCATCCATTTTATACTGGTAAACAAAAACACGGAAAAACTGCTGGCCGTGTAGAACGTTTTAATCAACGTTATGGCTTAAAAGAAGACAAAGAATAATGACACAGTAAATAAAAGGCCACTTTTTAGTGGCCTTTTTCATTAAAATATTTAAAATATGAGGAGGGTTTTATGCCAAGCCGTGTTAAAGAAGGATCGATTGAAGTCATTACAGGACCAATGTTTGCAGGGAAAACGGAAGAACTATTGAGACGCATTAAAAGATTAGAGTATGCTAAAAAAAATATTGTGCTTTTTAAACCTGTTATAGATGATCGTTACGCACAAAACGAAGTGGTATCACATAATAAAAACAAGGCGACCTCTATCAACATCAAATCTTCAGATGATATTTTAAAACATGTTGATAAAACAATAGATGTTGTATGTATTGATGAAGTTCAATTTTTAGATAAAGATGTTGTAGGGATTATCGACCATTTAGCAAATAATGGAATTCAAGTTATTGTAAGTGGGTTAGATACAGATTTTAGAGGAGAACCGTTCTCGATGATGCCGACGTTATTATCGTTAGCAGAACACGTGTATAAATTATCGGCGATTTGTCTCAAATGTGGACAACCAGCTACGAAAACCCAACGTATTATAGACGGCAAACCTGCTAAATATTTTGATCCCATTGTATTGATTGGTGCAGAGGAAAACTATGAAGCAAGATGCCGCGAATGTCATAGAGTGTATAGAAAACCTAAACCATATAAAGGGAAAATCACATAGTGGAAACCATGCATGAACTCTATATGAAAGAAGCCATTAAAGAAGCCCTCAAAGCTGCGGAAAAAAAAGAAGTGCCTGTAGGCGCTGTTATCGTCTATCAAGGGGATATTATTGGAAAAGGTCATAACAAAAGAGAAACAGTACAACTTTCAAAAGCACACGCTGAAATGCTCGCGATTGAAGAAGCGAGTCAGTATTTAGGGTCTTGGAAATTAGATGACTGTTCTATCTATGTAACACTAGAGCCATGTCCTATGTGTGCGGGCGCTATTTTACAATCACGACTTAAACATTTATATTACGGAACAAAAGATTATAAAAACGGGTCGCTGATATCAGGCGTTAATGTTTTTGAAGGAAACTACTCCCATAAAGTCAACGTTACAAACGGTATTTTACAAGAAGAAATACGCGTAATGATGAAAACTTTCTTTAAGACTTTACGGAATAAGGAAAATAATGTATAGTAGACTAGGAAATGATCTCTTATCAATCATCTCCATCCAATAGGTGACGGTGAACCAGGTCAGGCCGGGAACGGAGCAGCCTTAAGCTTGTAATCTATGTGGGTGGAGATGCTTGATAAGAGATTTTCTTTTGATAAAGATAAAGAGGTGTTAATATGCAGCTAAAACCAGGAAAAAAGGCAATATTTTTAGATTTAGATGGCACAATTATTGATCATAAAAGTTATACAATTTCCCCCCTGACAAAAGAAGCGATTGCCAGTGCACAAAAAAACGGTCATTTAATCGTACTTGCTACAGGGCGTCCGCCATCTTTATTCTATGGAATTCCAGAACAGCTTGGCTTAGAAACTATCATTGCCGCAAATGGAAGATATGTTAACCATGAAGGAACAGTACTTTATGAAGCTGTGATTGATCCTGTATTATTAGACGCCTTTGTTCAATACGTGAAAACATTAGGCATTGATGTTGCGTTTATTTCAGGAGATGGGTATGCAATGGAAGATCATAAAACTGACTTACCTGAAAAGTTTTCTAAAAACTTTAATTTAGAAATTCCCTCCGTCATCAAAGACTTTCATAAAAATCATAATGTGCTTCAAATGGTGATGTTTTATGATGGCAATGATTTAAACGCTTTTAAAGAGGCATTTCCACAACTAGATTTCAATGTCTCTTGTGAATATGGAATTGATATTAATTACCAAAAAGGCATGAAAGATATCGGTATCAAAAAAATAATAGAACATTTAGGAATAAAACAAGAAGATACCATCGCCATTGGGGATGGATTTAACGATAAATCTATGATTGAATATGCGGGTATAGGTGTTGCGATGGGCAATGCGTATGACCCTGTCAAAAAAGCAGCGGATATGGTCACAAAACCCGTAAACCAAGACGGGATTCATCATGCCTTCAAGGTACTAGGAATTATAAAATAAAGAGGGAAAGCCTTTACGTTTACAAACCCGCTGTTTCATAATAGAATAACAATGAAATAGGTGATTATATGTATGATATTATTGTAATTGGGGGCGGGCACGCCGGAAGTGAAGCTGCCTTAGCTGCCGCTAGAATGCAAAAAAACACATTGTTAGTAACAGGAAATATAAATTATATAGCGTCAATGCCATGTAACCCTTCTATAGGCGGCCCTGCAAAAGGTATTGTTGTTAGAGAAATTGATGCACTTGGAGGCGAAATGGGGATTAATGCAGATGAAACCCAAATCCAAATGCGTCTTTTAAACTATTCTAAAGGCCCTGCAGTTAGGGCACTCAGAAGTCAATCTGATAAACAACTTTACCCAAAACGTATGAAAGAAACAATCTTGTCGCAAGAAAATTTAGAAACTCTAGAAGACTATGTCAAAGAACTTATTATTGAAGATAATATTGTTTTAGGGGTCAAAACAACATCAGGGACAGTACTTAAAGGGAAAAAAATAATTGTTACAACCGGAACATTTTTAAATAGCTTAATTCTAGTTGGCGATCAAAAAACGTCGCAAGGGCCAGAAAAACAAAAACCATCTACGGGATTATCGCCACAACTTGAAGCGTACGGGTTTACTTTAAGTCGCCTAAAAACAGGGACGCCGCCAAGAGTCAAACGCGATACAATCGATTATGCAAAAACCAAAATACAACCAGGAGATGACGGACTTCGTCATTTTAGTTATTATAATGACAAAGCTTACGATATAGAAAAACAACACCCATGCTACTTGACGTATACGTCTCCAAGAACACATGAGATTATTAATGAGAATTTAGATAAATCTTCCATGTATAGTGGTGTGGTTGAAGGCATTGGACCAAGATATTGTCCTTCAATTGAAGATAAACTTGTGAGATTCAATGACAAACCTAGACATCAAATCTTTTTAGAACCAGAAAGTCAGTTTACAGATGATATATACATTCAAGGATTTTCTACCTCGATGCCTCATGATGTACAAGAACAAATGGTCCAAAGCATCCCAGGATTAGAAAAGGCTACTATTACTCAATATGCATACGCTATCGAGTATGACGCTATCGATGCTAGACAACTTTGGCCTAGCTTAGAAACAAAACCGTTAAAAAACTTATATTTAGCAGGTCAAATTAATGGGACAAGCGGGTATGAAGAAGCTGCTGGTCAAGGATTATTAGCTGGAATAAACGCATCGTTAGCTGTTGAGGATAAATCCCCAATGATTTTAAGACGTGATGAAGCCTATATTGGAGTACTAATAGATGATTTAGTTACTAAAGGAACCATTGATCCTTATAGATTATTAACCTCTCGTGCCGAACATAGATTACTATTAAGACACGATAATGCAGATAGTAGATTACTTGAAAAAGGCTATCAAATTGGATTAGTTAAACCAGAAAAATACAAAAAATATCTCAAAAAACAAAGTGATATTAAAGAACTTAAATCAAAACTACAAGAATGTATGCTCTATCCTAAAGCAGATACTTTAAAAAAACTTAGTGACATTGGCACTACCCAAATTAAAGGGAAAACATCATTTTATGATTTATTAAAGCGTCCTGAAATTCATGCCGAAGATGTGCTTCCTTTTGACCAAACATATTCGTCGTTTTCTGATGAAGTAATGGAGCAAGTTGAAATCGATATCAAATATGAAGGGTACATCAAAAAAGCTAAGACGCAAGCGGATAAATTAAAACGTCAAGAAGCATACTCGATTCCAAGCAATATTGATTATAAATCTCTAAGCAATTTAGCCCATGAAGCTGTTGAAAAATTGATGAAAATTCGCCCTTTAACTTTAGGTCAAGCCTCCAGAATTAGCGGAGTCAATCCAAGCGATATAGCAATATTGAGTGTTCATTTAAAAACAATGAACGCTCATAAATAATAATATAACGGAATGTCTTAAGGCATTCCGTTATTTTATTTTAAAACCCTCATGATTGTGATAAAATGAGTTAAGGTGATTAAAGTGGATTTTAAAAAAATAGTAGCATCATCATTAGATATAAAACTCTCAGAAAAACAACTCCAACAATTTGAAACCTATTTCCTTTTTTTAATGGAATGGAATAAAAAAATGAACTTAACAGCCATCAAAGATAAAGAAGCTGTGTATCACAAACATTTTTATGATTCACTTTGTTTAATAAAAGCTCAACAACTGTCGACCCAAAGTATCTTAGATGTTGGGAGCGGTGCGGGTTTTCCAAGTATTCCATTGAAAATAGTGTTCCCTAATATTAAGATAACCATTATTGACGCATTAAAAAAACGAATTACTTTTTTAGAAGCTTTAACAAAACAACTTGGTATGCATGATATAAAGCTTATTCATGGCCGAGCTGAAGAATTAAACGCAAAAGAATCGTTTGATATCGTTACTGGAAGGGCAGTTGCTAAATTAAATGTATTAAGCGAACTTTGTTTGCCCTTTGTTAAGAATAAAGGCCTCTTTTTAGCTTATAAAGGTCCGGATGCAGAAGCTGAAATTTTAAAAGCTCAAAACGCTATTACCACATTAAAAGGAAAAGTAATGAAAACCATTCACTTCAAAGTTTATAGAGAAGAGCGCGCATTAATAGTCATTGAAAAGTATGATTCAACCCCTAAAAAATATCCAAGACCTTTTAAACAAATTAAAGCTACCCCCTTATAAATAGTGGTGATAAAATATGAATTCTAATACTAGGTTAAACCAAGAAAAACAACTCCAAATTTATAAAATGGAATCTGATCATTTACGAAAAAAGACCATCATTATAAATATTATACTAGTTGTGTTACTATTTCCAATCGTAGCCACTTTGTATGTATATGATGTTGGTTTTTTAGACATAACATTTTACGTACTAACATTTTCATTTATTTTCATGGTTAATTTAGTGTTTTACCATTATACCCATCTATTACCGAACGTTCGTTTATCTATGTATATTACCGCAATCGGGTTATACATTATAACCAATGGCGTTATTTTAGATGTTGGCACCCCAAGTATATTTACCTTGTTATTTTTAACGTATGCAATCATTTCTTTGTATCAAGATGTAAAAATCACTTTTTTTAACAGTGCATTGTTATTTTTTAGTGGTTTAGTAATACTGTTTGCATATTCAGAAATATTTGCCGTTACTTATACATTATCGCCATCCATCATTTATATTTTTACTTTTTTAGTTATATTTATAGCACTTCTTTTAGTGTCATCATTTGTTTTAATTAAAAGAAAAAATCACTTTTATCAACAAGTTGCAGAAGCGAAAGAGAACGAATATAAATATATTGATAAGGTTTTTCAAATACAAGAAGAATATCGTGAGAAAAGCATTAATTATGAAAAATACTATGAAAAATTGGAGTCATTTTCTGAAGCATTAAGCAATACAATTGGAATGGATAATGTATTTAAAGAAAGAATATCTGTTTTAAAAGATTTAGGTAGATTGAAAACTAAAACAGTCTATAAAAAATACTCCGATTATACCTTGCCTGACCTAGAAGAACTAAAACAAATGGAATTAACAACGCATAAAAAAATGTCATATATTGCTTTCAAAATAGCACAATCAAAAGAGATCATTCCAGATCAAAAAGAACTATTATTTGAAAAGAAATTACCGAATTTAAACGATTTAGAAGATGATTTAGATGTAAAAATAACTGCGTTTTCAGTGTTTTATATTTTATTGAGAATTGGCGCATTCTTCATTAAACCAATGTCACAAGAAAAAATTATTACCGTAATTAACAGCGAAGAATTTAATGGGATAATTGATGAAACAATTCTCGATATTGTAAATAAGAATCAAGATGTTTTAGAAGACATCATACTTAAACATTATAAGCGTGGTGATGTCAAATGAGAGAATTGATTGAAAAAATAAAACGGAGTGAGTTTTTAACCCTTAATGAGTTATTAAGAGTTAAAGTAACCGTGGTTATGTTTTTCCTGCTTTTCTTCGGCGCTTTTATTATTCCAATATCCTTCTTTGAAGACTTAAGCTTAGGAATAAGAATCATTGTACCAACCACTTTTTTATTTTTGTTTAGCATAACATTTTTACTATTAATGTTTGATAAATCTCGTATTGCTATGCACTTTAGTATTTACACTTTTATTGGTTTAACCATCTATTATGTCGGAGGTTCAGGACAACTTTATGGTTTCTTTTTACTGTTTATCACCCTTACCGTTATAATATTTTTTCAAGACATAACTACTTATATAATTTATGGAGGAGCCCTTACGGTATATGGTGTTATATTCATTCAAATTAGTGAAGAAGTTATTATCAATTTACCCGATGAACTTGCCGGCTTTTCAGCAAGTATTTATCAAATAATACTTATTGCTTTCTTTGTAATATATTTGTTACAGTTTATTTTAACGGACACCTTTAATGAGAATTTGAATGAAGATTTTTTAAAAACATCTAATGCTAATGACTTATATCAGGATTATATAATGAAATATACGAGAGAACTCCAAGATAGAAATGACACGACTCCCTTACAGGAAGACAACAATTTTAAAAAGTCAACTTTTGAATTTGCTAAATTCATAAACTATAATTTACCAACCCCTTACGAGAATATTGATGAAGTTGTAGAATATTACTTCTTTATACACAAATATGAACTCAATAGAATATTAAAAAGTGAAAATGTAACCAAACCTGCATTAAAGTATGCAAAATCATTTGAAAAATATAGAATAGACAGAAATAGTGAGTTAATCAGTATTTGTTTTAAAGCTAATTTCCAATTAAAAGACGGATTATCTATTTATATTCAAAGATATAATCAACGGTTAGACAAACTATTTACAAACAGAACAAATAAAATAATTGGTATAGCTATCATTTATTTAATTTTGAATAATCAAATTACCCAAGTTGATCAATGGGGAAGAGTAAATAAAATTTTAGATCATAATGAGATATTAGACTTATTAAATACTAAAGAAATTAGAGAGTACTTAACATTTGAAGATGTGAACTTTGTTTTAAAAAATCAAAATGTTTTTAAAGATAATCTATAAATAAGGTATTATAGATTGGATTAATAATATAACTGAATACATGTTTTTCATATATAAATTTAAATCACTACGAGGTGTATCATGGGTAAAATATTAGCTGTAAGTAATCAAAAAGGCGGAGTAGGAAAAACAACAACTAGTGTTAATTTGGCTAGTTCTCTTTCTTATTTAGGCAAAAAAGTATTATTGGTTGACGTTGATCACCAAGCAAATGCTACTACGTTTATGGGAATAAATCGTTCAAATCTAATTCATACTGTTGCCGATGTTTTTGTTGAATCTATTATAGATATTAACGATGCTATAGTTCGAGTAGATAGTGTAAAGGTAGATATATTACCAGCAAGGTTCGAACTATCAAATATAGAAAGTAAAATTATTAACCGAAATAACAAAGACTATATTTTGTCGAATGCACTTGAAAGTGTCAGAGACAAATATGATTTTATAATTATCGATTGCCCACCATCATTAGGGATTGTTACACTAAATGCTTTAATAGCGGCTGACAGTGTCTTGATACCCGTACAATGTGAATTTTTAGCACTCGATGGTTTGACGCAATTATTAAATACCATTAGATTAATTCAAAAGAAAATCAAACATACTCATAGAAAACTGACAATTGAAGGGGTTTTATTGACTATGTTAGATACAAGAAGCAACATAGGCTACGAGGTAATAAACGAAGTGAAAACCTACTTCAAAGAAAAAGTGTTTAAAACAATTATTCCAAGAAATGTTAAAGTTTCTGTAGCGCCAAGTTATGGATTACCAGTTACAGAATTTTCTCCTAGATCTAAAGGTTCTATCAGTTATCAAAATTTAGCAAAGGAGATTGTGACGAACAATGACGCATAAGAATAAAGAATATCTTGGTAGAAAAATTCTTGATTTAATTGAAGAAAATGATATAAAAATCGTTGATAACGAAGAAGTTTATGATATTGATTTAAGGAATATTATACCTAATCCAAACCAACCAAGGTCATTGTTTAAAGAAGAGGCTTTAAATGAATTAGCAAAATCAATTGAAAAACATGGTGTTATACAACCAATTATTTTAAGACCTAATAATGATGGAACATACATGTTGATTGCTGGAGAAAGACGTGTGAGAGCTTCAAAAATAGCGGAAAAATCAACCATTCCTGCGATTGTGCGAGATTATAATGCTATAAACTCAGCTGAACTTTCTATATTAGAAAACCTTCAAAGAGAAGACTTAACAGCGGTAGAAGAAGGAATCGCATATAAAACAATCACATCAAAGTTAAGTATCTCTCATGCAAAGCTCGCGGAACAACTTGGGAAAAGCCGTTCTCATGTTACTAATATGATTGGATTGGTGAACTTACCAAACTATATAATAGATGCATTAAATGAAGGAAAATTATCAATGGGACATGCACGTGTTTTAAGTAAGATAAAAAATAAAAAAATGTTAGATTCTATATTTTCTCAACTTGTAAAAAACAAATGGAATGTTAGAAAACTTGAAGATGTCGTGAGATCGCTAAAATTAGAATCAAGTCGAAGCGAAACTGATAACAATCATTCGAAATATTTGCAAAAAATATTTAAAAATAGTAGTAATGTTAAAGTCAAAGATAAGAAGATTGTTATAGAGTTCAATGATAATAAAAAGCTTAAACAATTTATTACATCTTTAAAAGTGAGTGATGATCATGAATGAGAAGTTAGGTAAAGGTTCAAAGATTCAAATGAAAAAAAATCATGCATGTGGTAGTTTTCAGTGGGAGATTATAAGATTTGGTGCTGATGTAAAACTGAAATGTCTTGGATGCGAAAGAATTGTTATGTTAGAGCGTCCCAAATTTTTAAAAAATATTAAAAAGATTTTGAGTGATGATAATGCAAAATTTGATTAATAAAATAATAGAATTTAGAGATAATAGAGGCTGGGATAAAACGGATACACCAGAAAACATGGTAAAATCAATTGTAATTGAGGCGGCAGAACTTTTAGAAAATTTTCAATGGGGTGATGTGAGTTATAATAAAGAAAACGTTAAAGAAGAAATTGCAGATATAGTAATTTTATTGTTTGCTTTAATATACGATTTAAATCTTGATTTAGAGGAAATAGTGCATTCAAAATTGAAAAAAATCGCAGAAAAATATCCGATTAAAAAATAGTCTTGCTTTTTAACTTTAATTGGTATAAAATGTTACTTGCGTGTTTGGAGGGGTAGCGAAGTGGCTAAACGCGGCAGACTGTAAATCTGCTCCCTCAGGGTTCGGCGGTTCGAATCCGTCCCCCTCCACCAATATGGGCTATGGCCAAGTGGTTAAGGCATCGGACTTTGACTCCGACATCGGTGGTT
>CAYLQZ010000023.1:0-28813 GCA_964386055.1 uncultured Candidatus Izemoplasmatales bacterium
ACCATTGTCATCATTATAACCATTGTCATCATTATCACCATTGTCACCACTGTCAACATCTTCAACACATGCTGAAACAACGAACATAAATGTTAATAATAAAGTTATTAAACCAATTTTTCTTAAATTTTTCATTATAATTCACTCCTTTAGTTTTCTTACAACTCATATATTACCATAGGGTTGTCAGTAAATCAAGTTTATTACCTTTTATATTCGAAATACTCTAACGTCTTACTAAAGGGATTTATAATGATATATTACTATATTATTAGATTATTTATGTTTTTTATCGACTGGATATACTAATAAAAAGAACTCTCTTTACAACCAGTTTTTAAGGGAATCAGTAAGGATTACTATTGTTTAAAATGGTAAAATTTTTGGGTTTTGTGCTTTGAAATATTTTTAATAATGGACCAAAGGTAATCGTTACTTTTCTTTGTACACTTTTCCAATAAATATTAAATTCTTTTCCTATCTCTATTTTTAGGGGTATATAGTACATTTATCGCGGGTATTCTACTGATCAGTGGATAAATATTAAACTATGTATAATTAAAACATTAGCCTTTGATAGTTCAAAAGTGATATTCAAACTATCAATATAATTCCCTAACAACCCTATATTTACTAGATAGCTTTCAGATTTAAAAGGCGCGTTTATGTTTTAAGACTTAATTAAATTGAATTGACCATATTTTAGTGTTATTTTAACGTTTGATTCGTTATATTTAATATTATATGCGCTAAACCATTATGTAAAAGATTGATGGCTTCAATGTGGGTAAGACACGCTAAAATATGATCCTCTGAACTGATTTTTCACTTGATCCAATATAGATTATTATTTCTACCAATTACACCTGAATGCAACAGTTCGCGGATAACTCTCGAAAGCGAAGGTCTTTGTACATTCATATAAGTAGCGAGTTTAGTAATAGAGTCAATTTTTATGGTTTGAGACTTTGTCTCTTGTGTTTTCATTTCTAAATAAAATAAAAATTTTTCTTTCAGTGTAGCTTGTTTTAAAAGTTTCACTTGTTTATTAAAAAGTAATGCTTTATCAGAAATACTTTGTATATACTTGAATTTAAATGTATCATCTTTTAAAGCATTTAATAATTCTAGTTTCGTTAAGTATTTCACACGTGTTTTTGAAGCTGTCACCAAAGCGCCTATATATTGAGGATTAGATGATAAAATTAACATATCCCCAAATGTATCCCCTTTCGTAAGTTCTTTAAGTATAGAGACCTCGCCTGATTCAGAATAATGCACTAATTGAACAGTCCCTTCTATGATATATCCGATTTTTTCAGCTGTGTCACCTTCTAAATAGATAGTATATCCCTTTTCATAAACACAGGGAAAACTCCATGATAAATGTTGATAAAAGTTGTATGACATATTTTCACATCCCGTAACAATTGTTACATATATTTTTAAAAATTTATTGTATCATACTTCAGGAAAGGATGATACAAATGAAGAAATTATTACTACTAATTACATTAACTTTAAGTGGAATATTATTGTTAGGATGCGAGGAAGATTTAGAATCTCTCAACGTGATTGTTCCTAATGGAGCACCATCCATTGCCCAGATTCACACTCAATACGAAGGCATGGATAACGACGCGTTTGATGTAGAGGTTGACCTTGTTTTTGGAGCTGACCCGTTAAGAAGCGCTTTTATTAATGAAAGTCATGATGTGATTATTGCCCCGATTAATTTAGGTGCAATATTGATCCAAAATGCCGATGTTCCTTATCAATTGGCGGCCCCCATTACATGGGGAAATCTTCATCTAGTTTCGCAATCTGAGATTCAAGGCCTTAATGATTTAGATGGAGAAACATTGATTGTATTTGGACAAAACGCGATTCCTGCTATTACGCTAGAAATAGTATTAAATGCCTATGATTTTAATACTGCGCCTACAATTGAGTATGTCGATAGTGTCGATGTTGCTAGAGCTGAAGTTCAAGCCGACGATTCTAAAATCGCTTTAATGGCCGAACCTGCTAAAAGCGTTTTAGCGATGCAAGTTGATACGCTTTATAGTATTGATTTACAAGACAAATGGGAAGTACACTTTGATAAACAAGGCTATCCTCAAGCTGGCGTGTTTGTCCACACCGATAAAGACCAAGCAACGATTTCACATTATTTAACCCATTTAGAAGATAGCACTAATTTAGTCAATAATGACGCTGAAGCGACTGCCCGAAAAGCGGAGGAATTAGAATTCCCATTTCCAAAGCCTGTCATTAAAAGCGCTATTCCAAACAGCCATATTCGCTATCATGCTGCAAGCGATGTAAAACCTGAAATTGAAGCGTATTTTCAAGAAATCATGAAGTTAAATCCTGCTTTAATTGGAGGCAGTCTTCCTAACGAATCCTTTTACTTTGAAGATTAATAATGACTAAACACACTATTTATGCTTTAAGTTTGTTTAGTTTGCTTATTGTATGGCAACTCTATGCTTTTTATGTCGGTAACGCAATCCTTTTTCCTGGCCCTTTAAAGGTTGGGAAAACCGTATTCGATCTACTAAGCCAATTATCGACATATAAAGTGATTGGATTTTCAATTTTAAGATTACTTATTAGTATAAGTATTGCTTTGATTAGTGGGATTAGTTTAGGGTTTTTAGGGGGCTTATCTGAAAAAATACATCTCTTTTTAACGCCGTTTGTTTCAGGACTTAGGAGTCTTCCTGTTGCGTCCTTAATCGCCGTTATTCTTGTTTTATATGCCAATGAAGTCGCGATATTTGTGATTGGATTCTTAGTTTTATTTCCCATTATTTATGAAGCAACCAAAGAAGGGGTCAAAAATATAGACCCTCAATTAAAGGCTGCACTTAAATTAGAACCCAATTCTATAATATTAACGTTTTTTGCATTTCATTTCCCCTTAGCTTTTCCATATATTAAAACAGGGCTATTACAAAGCATAGGGCTTGGATTTAAAGTTTTGGTTATGGCAGAATTTATCGCCCAAACCCAAAATAGTATAGGAAGAAGCTTGAATATAGGCAGAATCAATTTTCAGTATGATGTGGTGTTTGCTTGGACTATCATAATCATTATTATTGTATATGTATTTGAACTTGCCGTGAGTAAATTACAATCATTATAAAGAGAGCGTTATCGCGCTCTTTTTTGTATTACAAATATTAAAGAAAACGTTTACCATGTCTTTTTTTGTATTACAAGTTATTGTATAATATAAATGGATCTTACGGAGGTGTAATTATGAAAAAAGACATTTTAGATATGTCACAATTTGAAAAAAGTGATTTAAAAACATTGAATGCATTTATCAAAACGTACGACGATCAAAACAACAAAGAATCGTTAATTCCAGTTTTATACAAGGCGCAAAAGATTTTTGGGTATTTACCTTATAACTTACAGCGTCATATTGCGGTAAAATTGGACTTGCCTAGTGCCCATGTCAATGGGGTAGTGAGCTTTTATTCTTACTTTTCACAAAAACCGGTAGGAAAAAATACAGTAAGTGTTTGTATGGGAACTGCGTGTTTTGTGAAGGGAGCAGATAAAGTATTGGATAAAGCTTTAAAAAAGACCAATACAGAGCGTAATGAAATGAGTGAGGATGGAAATTTTACCGTTAAAGATGTGCGGTGCATTGGGGCTTGTGGATTAGCGCCTGTTGTAACGGTGAATGATAAAGTTTATGGAAAAGTTACTGCTAAAGAAATTGATGGCATTATAGAAAAGTACATGGAGGCACAAGATGATCAAGACGCCTAAAGCATTAGAAGAATGGAAAAATGATATTATCAGTCGATCAAACTATACGTTTGAAGTGATGATTTGTGCTGGAACATCGTGTATTTCATCTGACAGTGATTTAATTATTAATATGTTGGAAAAGAAAATTGATGAGTCTAATATCGATGCCAAAATCAATATTGTTCCAACTGGATGTTTCGGGTTTTGTGGTCAAGGTCCGATTATTAAAGTAGAACCTGATGATGTAACGTATGTTCAAGTCACGTTAAAAGACGTTGATAAAATAGTCGAAACGCACTTACAAAAAGGGGAAAAAGTCCAAGAATTGCTGTATAAATTACCAGGAGAAACCAAAGCATCTGAAAGCGAAGCAGGCATGCCTTTTTATCAGAAACAACAACGTATCGCGCTGAAAAAATGTGGGGTTGTCGACCCAGAAAACATCGAGCATAGTATTCGATTTGATGGATATAAAGCCCTTGGAAAAGTTTTAAGCAATTATTCTCCTCACGATGTCATTACCGTGATGAAAGATTCTAATTTACGCGGTAGAGGCGGTGGGGGATTTCCTACTGGATTAAAGTGGCAATTCACAAAAGTTGAACCATCTGATGAAAAATATGTAATTTGTAATGCCGATGAAGGAGACCCTGGTGCATTTATGGATAGATCTATCATGGAAGGGGACCCACACAGCATTATTGAAGCGATGGTCATCAATGGGTATGCGGTTGGTGCAAATAACGGATTAATCTATATTCGAGCAGAATACGGCTTAGCCACAGAACGGTTATTAAAAGCCATTAAAGACGCTAAAACGCATGGCTTTATTGGCAATGATATATTCGGGTCTGGATTTGACTTTGATTTAGAAGTTAAGTTAGGCGCCGGTGCCTTTGTATGTGGAGAAGAAACAGCATTAATTCACTCTATGGAAGGGTACCGCGGTGAACCGACAACGAAACCGCCATTCCCAAGTGTGAAAGGGTTTAGAGGTAAACCTTCTAATGTAAACAACGTTGAAACCTACGCCAATGTACCTGCGATCATTTTAAATGGCGCTGAGTGGTTTAAAAGTATCGGAACGAAAAATTCTAGCGGAACGAAAGTGTTTGCGCTTGCGGGTGATGTGAATAATATCGGTCTTGTAGAAGTGCCTATGGGTACAACATTCCGTGAAATTATATACGATATTGGGGGCGGTGTTTCAGACAATAAATCCTTAAAAGGGGTTCAAATTGGAGGCCCTTCAGGCGGAGTAATAACCGAAGAAAACCTTGATATTCCAATTGACTATGACTCTTTACAACAAGCTGGATCAATGATGGGGAGTGGCGGTATGATTATCATGGACGAAGATACCGATATGGTTAATATTGCGAAATTCTATCTAGACTTTACTCAAGATGAATCGTGCGGTAAATGTAGTCCTTGTCGCATTGGGACCAAAAGACTTTATGAAATTTTAGAACGGTTAACCAATATGGAAGGCACCCCTTATGATTTAGAATTATTAGAAACCTTAAGTGAAAATGTAAAAACCGCTTCACTTTGCGGCCTTGGACAATCTGCGCCAAACCCAGTTCTTTCAACTTTAAAAGCGTTTAAAAATGAATACGAAGATTATGCTTATCGTCGTAAAAAAACAGCGTATAGTATTGATGGTGAAAAATGTATTGGATGTACGAAATGTGCACGCGCATGTCCCGTTGATTGTATAGATGGAAAAGTTCGTGAAATTCACGTCATAACTGAAAGTGAGTGTATTGCATGTGGCGCATGTTTTGAAGCATGTCCTGTTGATGCGATCCTCAAACCATAAGGAGGCACTATGAAATTAATAGATAAAATGATTGAACTTACTATAAACGATATAAAAATTACCGTTGAAAAAGGCAGTAGTGTATTAGACGCCGCTAAAAAAGCTGGCATAAATATTCCAACCCTATGTCATCTAGACTTGCATGAATTAGGCGCTGTTAACCAAAACGCTAACTGTAGAGTCTGTTTAGTTGAAAACGAAGACCGTGGTAATTTGGTGCCTTCTTGTGCCGAAAAAGTTTATGATGGAATGAAAATACAAACTGACACAAAAAAAGCGGTAATGGGACGAAGAACAAGTTTAGAACTTCTACTGTCAGATCACCCTAATGATTGTTTAACCTGTATAAAAAACCGTGATTGTGATCTACAAACATTAGCCGATGATATGAACATCTCTGAAATTCATTATCAAGGGGAAATGTCCAACCATCCCATCGATCAATCATCCGGTGCGATTATAAAAGATCCTAACAAATGCATTTTATGTCGTCGGTGTATGACGATGTGTGATGATATGCAAACTGTTTCTGTTTTATCGCCTTTAAAACGTGGATTTGATAGTGTTACATCAACGGCATTTAATTTAGACATGAATGAAACATCTTGTACTTTTTGTGGACAATGTGTAAGTGTGTGTCCTACTGCGGCCCTTGCTGAACAACCACAAACCGCATCCGTGTGGAGACGATTAAATAATAAAGATCGTCATACCGTTGTTCAAGTTGCGCCCGCTGTGAGAGTCGCAATAGGAGAAATGTTTGGCTATGACCCAGGAGAAATTTCCACTGGAAAAATCGTTGCGGCCCTCAAACGACTCGGATTTGATGCGGTATTTGATACCAACTTTGGCGCGGATTTAACCATCGTTGAAGAAGCACAAGAGTTTATTGAACGGCTTAATGAAGGAAAAACCTTGCCAATGCTGACTTCTTGTTGTCCAGCATGGGTACAGTTTATCGAACATCAATTCCCTGAACTCCTCGATATACCGAGTAGCTGTAAAAGCCCCCAAAGCATGGTTGGAGCATTGAGTAAAAGCTATTACGCTAAACAAAAGAATATTGATCCTAAGAAAATACGAATGGTTTCAGTTATGCCTTGCATCGCTAAAAAGAGTGAAGCGGCTAGACAAGAACTTAATCAAGATGGAACCAAAGATGTTGATTATGTCATTACCACAAGAGAACTTGCTCGTATGATTAAAGAAGCAGCAATTGATTTTCATTCTTTAACAGAACACCCTTTTGATGATATTTTAGGCGAATCGACTGGTGCTTCTAGTATCTTTGGGGCAACAGGTGGTGTCTTAGAAGCCGCAACCCGTACAGCATACGAAATGATGACTGGAAAAGAATTAAAAGAAGTCGAATTTACGCAAATGCGAGGAATGGAAGGCATTCGTGAAGCGACCATTCCTATAAATGGTAAAACATTAAGGGTTGGAATCGCTCATGAACTCGGCAACGCGAGAAAACTTCTTGAAGCGATTAAAAAAGGTGAAAGTCATTTTGATTTAATCGAAATCATGGCTTGTCCTGGCGGATGTATTGGTGGGGGTGGACAACCGTTCCATCATGGAGATATAACCGTTATCGAAAAACGTCGACAAGCATTATATGGATTAGATAAATCCATGAAAAAACGAAAAAGTCATGAAAATGAACAAGTTCAAAAATTATATGAAAACTTTTTGGAAAAACCTGGTTCTAAACAAGCGCATACCTTACTTCATACAACCTACTCTCCTAAAGAGAGAATATAACGTTAAACCCTTCTATTTATGATAAACTTAATAGAAGGGTTCTTTTTCTATTATAAAACACTTTGCTTTATATTCATGTTATAATGACTAAACATAATTCGTAATACTTAATTGGAAGTGATACCATGGAACACCATAGAATCGGTGAGCACGATGTAACATTTGATCCTATAAACCACCAATACACAGTTGATGGAACCCCCGTCTTTAGTGTTACTCAAATAATTGATGAAATTTTAGAAAAACCTTATAAGAATGTTGACCCTGTCATCTTAGAAAAAGCGGCAGAAAAAGGACTTCACCTTCATGATATGATTGAACATTACGAACGGTTTGGGAAAAAAACATATCATCCTGAGATGCAAGGCTATCTTGCCCTAAAAACCCAATACCAAATCAATGTTTTAAAAAGTGAACAAATTGTCTTACTTTACCATAATGGCATTGTGATAGCGGCTGGTCGATTTGACATGGTGGTAAGTTCACCTTATATGAAAGGGCTAGGAATCGTTGATGTAAAAAGAATGGCACATTTAGATGAACCCCGTTTGAAACTTCAACTGAATTTATATAAACTAGGCTATGAACAAACTTATAAAGAGAACATTGATTATTTAAAATGCCTACATATTCGAAATCGCTATAAGCGTTATGTTGACGTTTCTGTTGATAGAGCTTATGCAAATAAACTCATCAATTTATACTTAAACAAACATCCCATTGATTATAGTAAATATTATTAACCATCTCACCAATGGAGATGGTTTTTATTATTTTGTTGACGTTCAATTCATATGGCACCTTAGGTTTTTTGGTGAGGGTTTCTGAGATGATGCGTTTCAAATATTATTTTGAAAGGGCAAATACAATGTTTTGTTTTGGTTTCAAACGCTTTGAATGAATCATTATTTAGCTTAAAAACCGCAACTACCTATGCTTTTAAAGCAGGTAGTTGCGGTTTGATTAATATTATTTTTTATGGTTTTTATCATCATACATAGCCTTGTCTGCATAATTAATTAATGCTTCGTAATCAAATCCGTGTTGTGGGGAGTGAGCTAATCCTATTGATGCAGTGATTTGATGGGTTTCTTTACCGACATGAATTGGCTTCGCTATCGCTTCTTTTAACGCTTCTACAAGTGTTTCTGCAGTTTTCATAATGGCTTTATTAGAATAGATGATTACTGCAAACTCATCGCCACCTAGACGTGCTGGAACATCATTACTCCCTATTGTATTTTTAATGCGTAAAGCAATTTCTTTTAACACTTTATCCCCAGTATTATGTCCGTAAAAGTCATTCACTTCTTTAAATTTATTTAGATCGATAACCGCTAAGGAAAATTGACATTTGCGCTGATTCACTAACTTAATAGATTCTTGAAGTTTAGTATAAAAATAATACCGCGTAGATAACCCTGTTAGCGCATCATAATTGGCTTTATACTCGAGTTCTTGTTCTAGTAATTTACGATCAGTTATATCTCTAGCTGAACCTACAATATTGATTACTTTATCGTCTTCAATGATAGGGGAAAGAATTGTATACCACGTTCTTTTTCCACCTGGAAGGTCTAAAACTTCTTCATACCGCACAACTGATTTTTGATCTACACAGCGCTGATAATTTAAAGAAACTAAATCTCCAGCTTCTTTTCCTATCAGCTCTTGTGGCGTTTTACCTTCAAGCATCGTTTGCGTAATACCCGTTTGTGATTCATGCGAAAAATTGGATCGTATAAATCGAAATCCGCCTGTTTCTAATACTTCCATTAAAAACATCGCGTCTTGTGTTCCGTTAAACACGGTTTCATACTCTTCTTTTAATCGTGCAAAATCTTCATCATTCTGCTTTATATCAGTTATGTCAATGTGGGACCCTAACATGCGAACTGCTTTGGCATTTTCATCATGAATTGCGATGCCACGACACCGTATCCATACTGTTGATCCGTTTTTGTGTTTATATCTTACAACAACATCATAAGGATAATCTGGATTTTCAATATGTTTTTTCATCTCTTTTAAAGCAATTTCTTTATCTTCATCAAAAATAATTGACTGCCATTCATGAGCGTGATGGGTTTTGGTTTTAGGGTCATATCCTAACGTTTCCCAAAACTTTGAACTCATCCATTCATCTTCAGTATTCTCAAGATTCCAATACCATACACCGTCTAAGGACCCTCTTTGAATAAAATCAAGTATATTTGGATCGTTTCGTAATCGTTCTAACAGTTCTATCTTTAAGTAATTATCATCCATTTTACTCACCTTCCTATTTAATATATATTATACAATATTTTGTAATAATACAAAAAACTAATTTCACGACTCATCAAATTGATAGTCAATACGATTTCTAAAAAATACATTACTATGGCTAACACGAATGCCACTATTAATAATCAACTTTTACACTATCAAAATATCTACGACATAAAGATAACAAAAATCTTGTTTACCACTAATAATGTAAACTTTATAGTATAATTAAATTGATATTCGTATATTCATGTTATTATAAAATAAATGTAAAAAATGATATGGTTTAAACTATAATATAGATAATAAAATAGGAAGTCATCACAAGAAATCAGGCAATTAATACAAGGGGGATTCACATGTTAAACCTTACAGGTATCACAAAAAAATACGAAATAGGAACCTTCAAACAAACAGCTTTAGATGGCGTTGATTTGAGTTTTAGATCTCATGAGTTCGTAGCGGTCTTAGGGCCTTCGGGTTCTGGGAAAACCACGCTACTTAATATGATTGGGGGGTTAGATCGCTATGACAGCGGCGATTTATTAATCGATGGAAAATCCACTAAACAATTTGATGATAAAAACTGGGACGCTTATAGAAATCATTCCGTTGGTTTTGTTTTTCAAAGTTATAATTTAATTACCCATATGTCAGTATTAGCAAACGTTGAAATCGGCTTAACTTTAAGTGGGATTGATTCAACAGAACGTAAAAAACGTTCCATCGAAGTATTAGACAAAGTCGGATTAAAAGAACATATTTATAAAAAGCCCAACCAACTCTCAGGCGGCCAAATGCAGCGAGTGGCGATTGCCCGTGCGTTGGTAAATGATCCCGAGATTGTTTTAGCCGATGAACCAACAGGGGCCATCGATAGTGAAACCAGTAAACAAATCATGGAGTTAATCCAAGAGATTGCTAAAGATAAACTTGTCATTATGGTCACTCACGATGAGGAAATAGCGAAAACTTATGCTTCAAGAATTGTGGATTTAAAAGATGGAAAAGTCGTTGGAGATACTGACCCATACGAAAACGATCAAAAAACTAAAGGGGCTTTGAATTTAAAAAAGATATCCATGGCTTATTTGCAAGCACTCAAGCTTTCATTTAGTAATTTGCGAACTAAAAAGTTTAGAACTGCTTTAACTGCCTTTGCAGGCAGTATAGGGATTATTGGCGTTGCATTGGTTATAAGTTTAGCCAATGGATTAAACCAAGAAATTGATCAATTAGAACGATCTACTTTAGCAGAATTTCCTATCCAAATTGATTCAGTAGCTTTTAACGTAGATGTTTTTAGAGAACAAGGGGGCGGACCGCCACAGCGCGTAGAAGGAGAAACATTTGAAGCGTTTCCAGACGATGAAATTATTTATCCTTATGAAATTCCACCATTTGCGGCTGAACACTTTAACACCATTGATGGTGACTATATTGATCATTTAGATGGGTTAAATGATGATTTATACCATGAAATGACGTTTCGCTATAGTGTGAATATGCATTTATATCACACATTATCAAGTGACTCAATAGAACGGTTAAATACCTCTAGAATTAATTTTTCACCCACATTAAACGATGAAACTTTCTTTAATGATAACTACGATATTTTAGCGGGAAATCTTCCTGAGAGTGAAAACGAATTAATTTTAATCGTTGATGAATATAATCGACTAAATACGGAAATAATTAATGCCTTTGGGTTAAGTAGTCAAATTGAATCTTATGATTTTTCAACTTTTTTAGATAAATCATTTGAACTCGTATTTTTAGATGACCGCTATACTTATAACGATGAGACAGAACGGTTTGATCCCATTACCGATGCCCAAACGTTAATTGAAAATCCAAATAACAAAACATTAGATATTGTGGGGATTGTTAGAATTAAAGACGATGCCCTCAGTAATTTTTTGAACCCGGGATTAAAATATCATCCTGATTTAGTACAAACCGTGTTAGAAGACGCAGAAAATAGTCAAATTGGACAAGCCCAAATAGATTCAGATGAAGATGTTGTAACTGGGACGCCCATAGATTCACGTGTAAAAGAACAACAGCTTAGAAATTGGGGCGTTGATAATACTCCAAATCAAATTTTAATATATCCAATTAATTATGACGCCAAAATAGAAGTTACTGAATACCTAGACACCTTTAATGACGGATTAGATGAAGACGATCAAGTCATTTACACCGACTTAGCCGCAATTATTACAGAATTAACGAGCGATGTCATCGATGGAATCTCTTATGTCTTAATTGCGTTTTCATCAATTTCGTTAATAGTCTCTACTATCATGATTGGAATCATCACCTACATATCTGTACTTGAACGGACAAAAGAAATAGGCATCTTAAGAAGTTTAGGCGCAAGAAAACGCGATATCTCAAGAGTTTTTAACGCTGAAACAGCGATTATCGGATTCTTAGCTGGACTAAGTGGTATCGTGATAGCCTATATTCTCACTTTTCCGATTAACGCAATCATCAGACGATTAATTAACGATGTCGACCGTTTAGCAATTCTCCCTTTTTACGCGGTATTTGGGCTGATTATACTCAGTGTTATACTTACTTCAATCGCAGGCTTAATTCCTGCCCGCATTGCCGCTAAGAAAAACCCTGTCGAAGCTTTACGAGTTGATTAATAAAAATCTCTTCCAATTTTGGAAGAGATTTTTTATGTTTATTCGTCTATAACATCAGGCCAGTTATCTATTAAGGAAGGTGGAATTAAAATATCATCAATCATATGTACATAGCCAAAATCCATCAAACTTTCTGAGGCAGTAATAGCCGTTCCATTAACGGTAAGCGTATCATTATCGACTATAAAAGTTAAATTTTCCCCTTGTAAAGTTTCTAATTCTATAGGAGAGGATTCATACAACTCACTTAAAAGATAGGAATCTAAAATGACGTGGTATGTAATAATTTCTATGAATGCATCGGTTTCTACCAACGTTTCTAAAGAAATATCTAACGATTCCGCTAAGGTTCTTAGCGCTGTTTCACTTGGCGCAAATAACGTAAATCCTATTTCAAAATCTCCCCCACTTGGTAAGGGCAATAAATCAATCGGAATATCCCCAGATGCTATAAGATCAAATAATAAGTTCATTAAATCTTCTGGAATAAGGTCGGTGGCAACACTGCTTAAAACATCACTAGGCAACAATACATTATTTACCCCTATAATAACGCCATTGGAAGCGCGATATTCATCATTATTAATAAATACATTGCCGTTTAAAGTTAAACGATCGCTTGAAGAAGCAAACTGAATATCTTCTCCTTGCAAGGTCGTAAGCGCCATCGGAGAAAATCCTTCTAAAGCGCTTTTAGATCGAGTGTTTTCTAATGCGTGATATAAAATCACTTGTTCTAACCACTCTACTTCTAAAAGATCTGATTCACTAAGTTCAAAGGTATTGAACAAATTATTAAATGCTTCATCTGTCGGAGCAAACACTGTTAACGCTTCATGCTCTTTGAAAGTATTGTCTAAATCAGCCGCTAGAATAGCGTCAATAAATAGCGTATACTCTCCACTCGCTTTTAAAGTTTCCATAACATCTTCTGCATAAATCTCAACTGTAATCTCAACGTTTAAATTATCACGGTTTGTTAAGTCACCGGTAGTAATTAAATCGCCTGTAAGGTCATACTGACCAATTTGATCATTTGCATAACGTCCTCTTGCTTGATCCCATGATACGCGTAATGTTTTTTCTTCACCATTATCAAGTTCTACTATTACGCTACTTGGTAGGTCTAAATCATCAAATGAAGTAAATTGTGGCACCGTCAAATCATCAATCGCATCAACACTATGAATATTATTAGTGTCCGATTCACACGCAGTTAACACGAATACAAATGCTATTAATGTAATTATTATACGCAAATTTTTCAAAGCTTTCACCCCCTATGATTAGGCACATTTATTATATCATAGAGTGGGGGTTCAAGTGTGTTTATTCCTTTAAATATTAAAAAACTACATAAAAGATGTAGTTTTTTATATGATTTATAGCGATATTAGGTCCTTTAGTTTAAACGATTCACCAAACGTTCAATCATAATAACAATAAAAATAATAATAATAGTCCAAGCAAATACGTGATCATACATAAAATTGATCCGTCCCATATATAAAGCATTTCCTATACTTTTAGGCGATTGTGCAATAAATTCCGACATGACCAATACTTTAAAACCAAGACCTATACTTTGCAAAATCCCAGTTTTGATATAGGGAATTGATAATGGAAAAAACATGTTTACAAGCGTAAAAGCTGTACGTTTTTGTTCTAATGACAAGGCTTCAATTAATGATTGATCTATATTTAAAACGCCTTGTTTCGTCGCCTCAAATAAAATAGGAAATAGCATCACAAAAGTAATGATGTAGATTGCTTTACTCGAGCCAAAAAGAATTAATACCACAACAATGATACTGGCGACAGGAACGGTTCGTAAACTCGTCACCAGCGGTTGAAAAAAACTGCTTACAGTGCGTGAAAATCCAGCAACCAATCCAAAAGAGATTCCAAGTAAGCCTGCAATTATAATCGCTGTAGTAAGTCGGAAAAATGAATATAGAAGTATTTGATATGTACTGGTGGTAGTTAAAATTGTGCTCATGGCATTAACGACATCAATTGGGTATGGCAAAAGGGTGCGGTTGTTCACGTTGAAACCCGCTACTTGCCACACTAAAATAAGTAAGAATACGGATAACCCACCATAAAGCCAGTTATGTTTTTTAACCATATTAGCGATAGAAATCCTCATCTGGCATTTCGTTATTTAATAATTCAGCATTCAATGCTAAGATGCGTTCAAAGTAAAACTCTAAAGCGTCTTTAGAATCAAGAGCGGACATAAAATTAATATTAGACCTTGGAATGGCGGCTTCAATAACGGCGGATGGGAAGGGATAGTCTAACGCTTCACCATACGCAGTAATCTTTTGGGTATCTTCGTGTAATTTTACCATAGCGGTTTTTATCTCTTCTAAGTATGCATCGACTAAATCACTAGGAATTGATTCATGAACAAAGATGCCTGCTTGTGGATATGCTTCATCGCCAGTAATCTGTTTCCACTCTTGTTGTAAATCAATGATATTAAGGGCATCTATTTGTCTAGACGCAACGCTTAATACAGGCTCTGCTAGTAAAGCAATTCTACTATGATCTTCCATTAAGTATGTATTCGCTGTTTGCACAGAATCAACATACACCATCGTAGGATCTTCTTCAAACGGATGGTGATCAAGTATGGTTGTTAATATAATATCAGGGGTGGTATTTTGTCCAAATAATATGATTTCTTTGCCATCTAAATCATCTAAACTATTTAATGAACTTTGAGATGCTAAGTGAAAATTCCCCCAATTAATAGTCGCCGCAAACTTATAAGGAACGCCAGTCGATATTAATCGTGCGCCCAAATTTGTTGGCGCAAAAATGATTTCATGACTTTCAGACCCAAAAGCCGCTACTAAATTATCAGGGCCACTGACCCTATCGATCGTATAGGTTAAATTTTCAATTTCAGGCGTTTCATACTCAAAAGCCATTTGACTAATTGCAGGTGATCCATTTGGTACCATAATATTGACATGGGTATCCTCGTTATCGTTACATGCAAATGAAACGAACCCCAACAGTAATGATAGAAATAATATTTTTTTCATCGCGTTTTCTCCTTACAATATTTAAAACATGAAAAGGGTGCTTTAAATTATTAAAGCACCCTAAAATATAATCTTTAATGTCTCGACTTATAATGGGTGTGTAATAGTTTGTGTGATTTTTCCCCCAGTGGTTTTTCTAAAAAGTTATCATAAAGTTGTTGAATAGTTGGATTTTCATGAGACTTCCTTAGTGGCATATTATCATCAACACGATAGGTTGATTCAATACGGTCAAGACGTTTTTTATTGGTTGTTCCATAAGGTTGTCCTCCGCCACCAATGCATCCACCTGGACAAGTCATTACTTCTATAAAAGCATAATCGGATTTTCCAGCTTTTATTTGTTGCATTAATGTCTCAGCGTGTTTCAAAGTATGCGCCACCGCAACTTTTACATCATTGCCACCTAAATTAACGGTCGCTTCTTTAATGCCTTCAAACCCACGAACATCATCAAACTCGATTTTTTCTAACGGTTTTTCATTGACAACTTCGCTTACGGTGCGAAGCGCTGCTTCCATCACTCCACCCGTTGCGCCGAAAATCGCTGCGGCACCGGTTGTAATACCAAATGCTTCATCAAACTTTTCTGCTTTAAGCAAATCAAATTCAACGCCCTGTGAACGAATCATTTTCCCTAATTCTCGGGTGGTAAGAACCACGTCAACATCTTGGATATTTTCATTACTCTGCATTTCTTCACGTGCTGATTCATACTTTTTTGCAGTACAAGGCATAATGGATACGACATATATATCTTCAGGCGCTTTTTTTATAGATTGTGCGTAATACGTTTTCGCTAAAGCTCCAAACATTTGTTGTGGAGATTTACATGTTGATAAATGGTCTAGCATATCAGGATGTTGTTGTTCGGCATAGTTAATCCATCCCGGACAACAAGATGTCATCATTGGTAAGGTTCCACCGTTTTTCACTCTATGTAATAATTCATGTCCCTCTTCAATAATGGTTAAGTCTGCGGTGAAATCCGTGTCATATATTCTATCGAACCCTAAACGTCTTAAAGCTGTCACCAGTTGACCCGTCCATTCGCCACCAGCTTTATGACCAAATTCTTCGCCAATAGATACTCGTATCGAAGGCGCTACTTGAGCAATCACATGTTTGTTAGGATCGTTTATTGCGTCAAATACACGCTGCGTATCATCTTTTTCAGTGATTGCGGCTACGGGACAGACACTCGCGCATTGTCCACAAAATGTACAGTCTTCATCTGAAAGGTATTTGCCATATTTAGGCCCCACTTTAACCTCTTGAGAGCGTCCCATGTTTTCTAATACATATGTCCCTTCAACTTCTTTACAGACTTCAATACAACGCCCACACTTTATACAGCGATTAGGGTTGCGATAAATAGATGGGTTGTGATCATCAACTTTTTGAACTTCTAAAATTTTATTAAATCGATTTTCATCAATCCCTAATGTATTAGCCAAATTTTGAAGTTCGCAGTTTAAGTTTCTTGAACAGGTTGTACAGTTAGTATCATGATTCGCAAGCAGTAATTCTGTAATAGTTTTTTTAGCTGTATGAACCTTTGGAGTATTTGTCTTAACTTCCATACCATCTTTAACTGGTGTAGAACAAGCGGTCAATAAATTTTTACTGCCAGTTACTTCTACAGAACATACTCTGCAGTCAGAATTAACTCTTAAATCAGGATAATGACAAAGGGATGGAATATTAATGCCATTTTCTTTTGCGGCTTCTAAAATTGTCATGCCTTCTTGTGCTTTTATATCAATATTGTTTATTCTAAGATTAAGCATTACATTTCGCCTCCCTCAAATTGCATACGGTTATGATATTCTTCTCTAAAATAACTTAATGACGAAATAATAGAGATTGGAGAGGACTGACCTAGTCCACATAATGAACTTTGATGTACCACTCTTGCAAGAGATTCAAGTGAGTATAAATCTTTAGGGGTTCCATCACGATCAAAAAACTTTTGAATTAATTGTTCTAAATGCGCATGCCCTTCTCTACAAGGGGTACAACGACCACATGATTCATGTGCGAAAAACTTCACTATACGCTTTAATATTTCAAATAAATCTTGACGCTCATCCATCACAATTATAGCGCCTGCACCTGTTTTAGACTCAAACTCTTCAAAGCGGTCATAATCAATTTGCATATCCAGCATAAATTCGGGAATGATTGGACCACACGCGCCACCAATTTGCACCATTTTTATCTTACGGTTTTTAGGTATCCCTTCACCAAGTGTTTGTATAACTTCACGAATTGTTATCCCAAATGGGATTTCATATACTCCTGGTTTATTGACGTTTCCAGAAAGCGAGATAAGTTTCGTGCCTTTTGAAGTATCAGTTCCGATTTCACTATACTTTTTCCCCCCCATTTTTATAATAAATGGAAGATTTGAAAAGGTCTCAACATTATTTAATAACGTTGGTTTATTAAATAGACCCTTATCGGTAGGAAATGGTGGTTTAATGCGGGTTCTTCCAGCTTTTCCTTCAAGCGATTCAATCATCGCAAATTCTTCACCAACCACATAAGATCCAGCACCGACACGAATTTCCATGTCAAAATCTACCTTACTGCCTAGAATATTTTTCCCCAACACATTATGTTTGCGTGCTTCATCAACCGCCCATTTCATCACACTAATGGCTTTATTATATTCTCCTCGAATATAGAAATATCCTTTATTTGCCCCAGTAATATAAGCGGCGATTAATATGCCTTCAATAATCATATGCGGATCGTTTTCCATGAGATAGCGATCTTTGAAATTTCCAGGTTCGCCCTCATCAGCGTTACACACTATATATTTTGGCGATGATTCTTCTTTAATAAGACTCATCAATTTAATGTGCATTGGGAACCCAGCGCCACCTCGGCCCCGTAGTTGAGCAGTTTTCATTTCATCAATTAGATCGAAACGATCTCGCTTTAACGCTGCTTTAAATTGTTCATAACTATTTTGTTCCATCGCATCTTTTATAGATAGAGGGTTAATGTGTCCAATTCTTTTTGTCAACAATTTCATCTCAGGCATATCGATTCCCCCTATGTTCAGCAATGATAGCTTTGGTTTTATCTGGAGTCAAATTAGTAAATGTCTTCTCTCCAATACGCATTGCAGGGGCTTTATCACACGCACCTAAACAACTCGTGTACTCGAGAGTGAACATTTTATCCCCGGTCGTTTCCCCTATGCTGATTCCTAGCATGTTTTCTAAAGTCGATAATATGCTCCCTTGTTTATTAACATGGCATGGAACATCATGACAAACTTGAATCACATATTGCCCTTTAGGTTTTAAAGAAAATAGACTATAAAAAGTCATAACACTTGATACTTTACTTTCCTTAATGTTTAAATACTTCGAAATCGTTTTTAATTCTTCTTCTGTTAAGTCATGATGAGTTTTGTATTGTTGATAGTCTAACAAAATTTCAATCAGATAGTCTTCGGTCTTGGGGTACTTAGCAAGTAGTTCGTTTAATTGCATAGTTTTCCTCCTTTTTTTAAAAAAACAAGACAATACAACACTGCATCTCAATTATTTCAAATCATCACTCCCTTAAACAATAAATTGGTTCGTAATATACACCATTATTATATTTTGTATTATACAAATATACAATGGTAAATATGCGTCCCCCA
The DNA here is from genome assembly GCA_964386055.1 of uncultured Candidatus Izemoplasmatales bacterium. Taxonomy (GTDB): domain Bacteria; phylum Bacillota_I; class Bacilli_A; order Izemoplasmatales; family Izemoplasmataceae; genus B1SED10-225. The sequence continues at coordinate 19,006 of CAYLQZ010000023.1, forward strand.
TCAATTTATTTTATAAATAGACTATAAGCATACTTATATAGTGGTTAACTCTAATTTATAATTATTATTATCTATATTATTTATAATAATAAATTTTGAATTGTATAAAAAAACAAACCATTATCAGTGTCATAATAGTTTGTAATGACTAGTAGTATTTAATTAAAATAATACGTCATATTTTAAAAATATAGTATATAATTATGGTAACAATGAGAATAGAGGTAAATAATGAAAAAAATACTATTTCAATGGCTTGTTTTGTTTTCCGTATTTTTCACCGTAATTACTTTATTTAGTAGTACCTTGATGCTTGCATTAGGGCAAAGCGAAGATTCACACGCCCATATTTTAATGCGCGGCGGCTTTGTATTCATCGCTAGTAGTACTATGATTTTATTTAAAAACTATAAACCTAAAACCCTAATACTAAAGTATTTAACCCCTTATGTAGTTATGCAATCAATGGTATTTTTAATTGTCTTTATTGCAGGGATGTTTATAGATCTTCATCCAAATGCTTACCGTGATGCGTTTTTAAATTTTTCAAGTGTCGCATTAATCGTCATCATAATTTTAATTGTTATAGATTTTAAAAAACAAAAGCGCTTAACCCAACATTAAAAAAACGTCATTTAATGACGTTTTTTATTGAGCAAATAAAGTCCTTCAAGCCAAGATATTATCAAGATCGTTACAACAACAATGAAGACACTGTACAGTGGGATAATTAAAAATGGAAATACAAGGTAAAGTAAGTATGAACTTATAAAAACCATAATAAAGCCCCATTGTATAATCCCACGTTTTAGATTTCCTAAATAGATATTATGAAACCCAAAAGGAAGGAAAAAAGCTAATTTTATTGCTTTGTCTAAAGACGGCTTTTGAGGAGTATTGGGATCATACATAAAAAATCCATCACCATCAGATATATCCCACCACAATAAAATCATTAACCCTTCAGCGGTAACCCAAGCAAAATAAAACGGTAAAACAAAAACTGAGACAAAAAAAGGAACCACAAAAGCGGTAGTAATAATGGTCATAGTTTGAGCTAACCCTCTCATATGATGACCCAAATAATAATTATGAACTCCCACTGGTGTTAAAAACGCAAAAAGAAACGCCTTTTTCCGAGACCTTGGTGATCTTTTATCAGATGTATCTTCGTTGATTTTTTTATAAACACTTATTTTAATTTCCATTATAAAACCACCTTAAAGTACTATTATTATACCATAATCTTATATTAATAAATAATTTCATACTATGTTTGAATATCTATTCATAAATAATTTCTAAAATTGATGCTTTAAAGTCTTCTCCAGAATTCAATGGCTTTAAGATATCCACTTGAATACTGTGTTTATAGCTTTGAAAGTTTGAATCGATAAAAGATAATGGGCCACTATATACAAATGGTTTTCCTGAAGGCAAACTCATAAACTATTGTGCAGTTGTACCTCGTGTCGTGTTTTCGCCTATAAGGGTTGCTAACTGAATATCTTGAATGGTTCGAACCATCAAATTAGCTGCGCCTTATGTTAAAGGACTTGTCACAACATAATAATCAATAAAATCATATGATTTTGGCGAATCAATCGTTGTGCTTATTTCTATATCGTTTGGTAAGTACAGCCGATTCATTGTGAGCGGGTTACTTGATATTAATGCTAAAATTTCCGCTTTACTTATTAACTCACACGAGATTAACATCTTCCCCGCTTAAAGATTCTAGAAAAGATTGAAATTCACTCGCAATCGATGGATTCATCGTTGGCATTTCTAATACGTAAGTGTTGAAATCAATTGAATACTTATTGAATGTATAACTTTGACAAAGTTCACTATAATCTTCTTGTGATGATTTTTTATCTAGGCGTCTTTATATCTTCAATTGAATCTTCATACGTGATGGTTAAATAATAATATCCGTTTTTCAATTCATAAGTATGCCTATCATCTAATGAAACTAAAAATTTACGCCCCCCTTGGTAGTGTTCATTTGCATCAAGAATCATAGATTCATATATCGAAAAAGACGCAACTAAAAATCATCAGCTACTTGAACATCTAATTCGTTATCTTCTAAGTTGGGAATCGATGAAACATGAAGAAGTAACACTTTTTGTGGATGGTAATACAAATAATTCTGAGATAAAAAAATGACTAAATGTAACGGCATATAGTAATTGTCGTTATCTCAATGAAGATAGAAATCATAAGATGACAAATCAATGCGCGTAAACGATTGATTTGCAAAATAACTCGTTAATTTAGTATTTAAATTATAATTGTAGCCTACAACATTTCATCCATAGAGCCAAATAATAGATCATTAAAGGCAATTTCGTTTGTTTTCCGGTAAATAATCATCGTTTTTCCTTTATCAAAAAACAGCTTTCGGATATAATGAATTTGAGTAATTGTCAGCACGTCCTTTCGCTTCCTTTCAGTCTTTGTCTACTAAAAGGATAATTGATTTGTGATTGTGCTGGCAATTACTTTTCTATTGTATTTTTGATTTCCATTTATTGTAATTCTAGATTACCACTTACAACTTATAGTAATATCATAATATGGATGCACGTGTAGTTTAATATTTTATCCATCATCAATAAAAAAACACGCCATAAAATGACGTGTTATATTATCTATAATTATGCGCTGGTTTATTATATGATTTTTTCTTGTTAAAGTTACGTTTATTTTTATTTCTTTTGGAATATTTTGACGAATCAAACTTTAACGCATTCCCTTTTTTATTTCCTTGTGTTTGTGATTTATTTATCGGTTTATCCAACGGGAATGAATGGGTAGAATCCACTGGAATGATCATACTAATATGTTTTTGAATAGCTTTTAACAGATGTGTTTCTTCTGGTGAACAAAATGATAAGCTACTCCCGAGACGTCCCGCTCTTGCGGTACGACCAATACGATGTAAATAGGTTTCAGCAGTTTCAGGTAAATCATAATTAATTACATGAGACAGTTTATCAATATCAATCCCTCTAGAGGCAACATCCGTTGCGACGAGTACATTAATTTTACCTTGTTTAAATCGGTTTAACGTCGTTTGACGTTGTGATTGCGTTTTATTCCCGTGAATTGCTTCGGCATAGACGTTCACCTGAGTCAACGCTTTAACCAAACGATTAGCTCCTTGTTTTGTACGAATAAAAACTAAAGCATTAAACACTTTTTCTTTTTGAAGTACTTCTTTTAATAACGCAGCTTTATTCACTTTTTTAACAAAAAATACCGATTGATCAATACTTTCAAGTGGCGCGTTATCTTTAGCAATTTCCACTCTAACAGGATGATTAAGCAATGTTTTTGATAAGGTTAAAATACTTTTTGGTAACGTTGCAGAAAAAAGCATTGTTTGTCGTTCGCTTGGAAGCTTTTCAGTAATTGTTTTCACATCATGGATAAAGCCCATGTCTAACATTCTGTCTGCTTCATCAAGAACAAAGTGCTGAACCGTGTCTAATTTAATAACTTTCATGTTTATTAAATCTAATAAACGTCCTGGCGTTGCGATGATTACATCTACACCACGTTTTATAGAAATAATTTGTTTGCGTTTAGGAACGCCACCATAAACTGCGACAGTTTTAATCGCACTATTCGATGAATACTTATGGAAACTTTCTTTAATTTGTAGGGCCAATTCTCTTGTAGGGGCTAATACCAATGCGGTTGGTTTCTTTTTCCCTTTTTGAGCAGGCATAGCATGTATATGTTCTAATATAGGTAGGGCAAACGCAGCGGTTTTACCAGTTCCTGTTTGAGCGCTACCAAGAATATCTTTTCCATTTAATATATGTGGAATTGCTTCTTGTTGTATCGGGGTAGCTTCATTGTATCCACCTTGTTTAATAGCGTGAAGCAAAGTTTGGTTCAAGTTTAGTTGTGTAAATGTCATTAATGGGTCTCCTTTTGTTGATGCAATGGCAAAATAAAAAACGTTGCAAAGTTTGGCAACGTTTAGCATTGCGTCTTTAGCTAGTTCGATTTCGTCTAATTTAATCTAACTTAATAATTATATCACGTATTTATAAAAAAGCCACCTTTTTCTTTTTTTCTTTTTTTAGGTATTAAACTTATGAAACCTTAAAAATAATTCACACAACTAAACACTATTTCTCATTCATCTAAAAAACTATTTTTTTATTAAGTAAAACTTGTTTGAACATTGAAAACACTATACAATATAACTTACACACTATGAAAGGATGCCTGTTTATGAAGTTGGTTTTAAAATGTTTTTGTGTTCTATTTTCACTTCCTTTATTACACGGATGTTTTAATAAAACACATCCTATAGAAATAGTTTCAATGGATGTCTTAGAAGCGTATTTATTTGATGATTCATGGCAGTTTGTTGATTTAAGAAGCGAATCTGAAATAATCGAAAATGGTCATATTAAAGGATTTGAAACGATTGCGTTTCATGAAGAAATAGTAGGGAAAGATATAATGTCGTATCATCCTGAAACGGGGTTTAATCCAGATCATCTTCACAATAAAGAGGAACTGATTCGTTTATTCGATAATGACAAACATATTGTTTTAATTTGTCGCAGAGGTATACGCGCTCATTATGTAAAAGAAGCATTAGAACATTTAGGATACGATAATGTTTATAATGCTGGTAGTGTTGGGGATTATAACGGTCAATATTACATTCCTGGGGAATAAAAAATATAATTAAAAAGTCAAACGCTTTTATAAAATAATAAACGTTTGACTTTTATTTTATTCATCTAGTATAACTGATCCTTGATATTCATTTTCAATCCAAGATGCGATTTCATCACTTAATAAAACTTCATATAAAGCTTTTATAAATGCATCATCCACATTATCACGTTTTGTGACTAACACATTTACATAAGGTGAATCGGTATTTTCTAAGGCAAGTGCATCTGTTAAAGGAACCAATCCATGATCAAGTGCAAAATTTCCATTGATTAATATCAAATCACCAGATTCATTTGCATAATTTGTATAAAGTTGTGTCGGGTCTACCTCTACAAAGTCAATTGAATAGTCGCTTGTAAAAAATTGATCTAAATCACGTATATTTGCTTCAGTAATTGCTTCATTTGTCGCATCGTCATTCACATCTATTAATTTAGCATCTTCTAAGACTCCTAACAATCTTGGACGATCTGATGGGGAGTTTGATACAATTATTTCTAATGTGTTTGGCAATTCATCTAGATTATCATATAGTTTAGAATAAAGTCCTATCGGTTCAATGTGAATGCCACCAACACTTTCAAAGTCATAATCATGTTCATTAATCTGTGCTTCTAAGTAAGGGAGATGTTGAAAAAAGTTTGCGTCTAAATCCCCTTCATAAAGAGCGGTATTTGGTAAAATATAGTCACTGAATTCAATAATTTCAAATTGATAGTCATCCTCAATATATTTTTGGGCTTGTCTTAAGATTTCTGCGTGTGGTGTTGGGGATGCCCCGACTTTATATTCGGCACCTTCGCTGCACGCTGATAAGGTGAAGCTTAATGCAATGGTTAATATTACAATACTTAATTTATTCATTTTTATTTCTCCTTTTATTTTTTAGATAGTTTTTTGACTATTAAATCGCCAGTCAGTTGAATAAGTAAAATTAATACAACAATCAATAGCGTCGCAATCCATGTAACGAGTGGTCGGTTTCTTGAATATCCGTATAGATAAGCTAAGTTCCCAAGACCACCCGCACCAATAGCGCCAGCGATAGCGGTATACCCAGCTAACGCTATCGACGTTACTGTTAAGCCACGTACCAACGCTGGTAAAGATTCAGGAATTAATACTTTTATCATGATTTTACTGTCATTTAAACCAAATGCTCGTCCGGTTTCTTTTAAATCGTGCCCTTTTTCAAATAACGCAAGTTCTACAAGCCTTGCATAAAACGGAACACCCCCGATAACCAAAGCAGGGATAGCCGCTGAAGGCCCTAATATAGTGCCTACTATAATTCTCGTTAAAGGAATCAATAAGACAATTAATATTAAAAACGGAATAGAACGTCCGATACTTGTAATGATTGATAAGCCGCTGTAAACAGACTTGTTAGGCTTTAATCCACCTTGTGAAGTGGTAAACAATAAGCTACCAAGAACTAATCCAACAATGCCAACAAATATCGTAGAAACGAAAGTCATAAATAACGTTTCATTGAACGCTTGATAATACATACTAAAATCGATCATTAAGAATCTCAACTCCGTTATCTATAAACGCTTTTTTTATTCGCTTTATATTCGGTGTCTCAATACTTACTAACATAACGCCTTCTTTGGAGGGAGTAATATTAGCAAATAAGATGTTTATCCTGACATTATAGGTTTTTATAATGTTGCTTAAAATTTCTTGACCCGTAATATCTTTTTTAAATCTTAACAAGGTTACATTCTTTAAGTGAGTATACATAGAAGCTATATGTTCTATATTAAACCCAATCGAAGCAGTCAAACTTTTCGTGACTTTGTGCGTTGCGGAGAATAAAATATCATCAAGCGTCCCATCTTCAACCACATAGCCTTGATCCATTACTGTAACATAATCACAGACTTCTTTTATGACGTGCATATCATGGGTTACAAGTACAACCGTTAAATCTCTAGTTTCTTTTATGGTTTTTATAATATCTAAAATAGTTTTAGTTGTATCAACATCTAACGCACTAGTCGGCTCATCACACAAAAGAATTTCAGGATCATTAATCAACGCTCTAGCAATTCCAACGCGTTGTTTCATCCCTCCAGATAATTTTGCTGGATAAGTATGTTCATTTCCCTTAAGGCCTAAATCAGCAATAAGTATCAAAGCTTTTTCTTTAATTTCAACACTAACTTGTCCAAATGCACTTATCGGAAATAATACGTTTTGTAACACCGTTTTATTGTCTAATAAATTAAAATGTTGAAAAATCATCCCAGTTCGTTTTCTAAACATTCGCATGGATTCCTTATTTAATTTTCTAATATCAGCATAATCAAGCACACTAATAGTACCAGTATCATGTATTTCAAGTTGATTAATTAAGCGAATCAAAGTGCTTTTTCCTGCACCAGAATGACCGATAATTCCATGAATAGTCCCTGTTTTTATATCAAAAGTCGCCTGGTTCACTGCGTGAATGTTTCCAGCCTTCTCTTCAAATGTTTTACTAACATTTTCAAACCTAATCATAGACCATACCTCCTAAGTAATAAAAAAACAGCCTTACAATGAAGGCTGCCTAGAAAAATAAGCATTCATTGTTGGATAAAAAACCCCTAGGTAAAAGCACCTAATTTAATAGGTTGCTGCCGCATCAATGGTTACCTAACCTAAACGGCTCTGAATGAATTTATATGTAATTGTTATATGAATTATATTGTCGGTAAACTAAAATGTCAATGCTTATAAAAATGAAAAGGTTTACTATAAAACCGCCACCATTAAATTATTATAATGGCGGCGGTTTTCATATTACATTTTTTCTGGACGATGCAACCAGAATCCTTGCATCGTATAACAATTAAGTTTATGTAAATGATATTGCTGCATTTCCTTTTCTACACCTTCAACAATAATTGTTTTTGATGCCATATGAGCGATCTTTTGAATCATTTTAATGATTTCTTGCGTTTGTTCTTTATGAATGGTGTTTGTGAACATACGGTCTATTTTAATGACATCATATTCTATATTTTCTAATAATCCCAAAGATGAATACGATTTTCCAAAATCATCTAAAGCTATACTAAAACCGAATTCTTTGTATCTTTTTATTTGTTTTATACATAATTCATGATCATTAATAAACATATTTTCAGAGATTTCTACACATACTTTACTAGCGTTTATATGATGTTTTTTCAAACAAGATTCTAAATACTTTACGGTGTCTTTATGTAAAAAAATCTCGGGTGTTAAATTTAAAGCCAATTGAGGTTTTTCATATGAATTCATGCAATAAGCTTTATATTGCTTAATTGATTTATTAATTAAATAATATTCAAGCTTAAATAATTGTTTTGAATGACTTGCTACTTCAAAAAAAGTTTCAGGTTCAATTGAACCAAAATCAGCATCATTCCATCTTGCTAACTGTTCAACATACAAAATACTATTAGATTTTGTATCAATTATTTTTTGGAAATATATGTCGATTAATTCATTATTTATAGCATGCGTTAATTTTTTAGCCATCCCATTATTTTCTGAAAAAGATTTTTGTTTTTCTAAACCATCTTGTCGGTGGATATAATTTTCTGCAATCAATTGATAATTAAGGACATATTCCCAATTTTTAAATGGCTTAACCATCAAAATGAAAAACCATGCCACAATACTATAAGCAATTAATAAATACCAAGTACTCAAGGAATAATAGATACCCATCCATGTTAAAAAAAACGTTAATAATCCCACGATTAGATAAATAAATACTTTCATTTTAACACTTAAATTTCTTTTCACAGTATCACCCCTTGATGTCAACTTAAAATAAAGATTCCGCACTTAGCCCCTTTCCCCTTATCTAATATTGTAATTTAAGCTATATATATAAAACAGCGCGGATATGTCGTAGTTTTTTATATATGATAATAAAAAAAAAGAAACCCTAAGGATTTCCCTTTATATAGCACTAAACAAATGCTTTTTTTAAGTAGTTTATAATGAACAAATCAAATTTTATCTTAAAATCTTTTTCAATTCTATCAGTAAAGCGCTCTGTTTTTTGTTGGTTTCCTTCCATGTGCAACACATTATAACACTTAAATAAATTGTCTTCGTAATTAGAATAATCCTCTAACGCATGGTAGGCAAGTGCTTTATAATAGTAAAAACTTTCAAACAAATAAAACCGCCTAGAATGCAAGCCTCTTTTTAATCCTAAGTCACAAAATTGTATGACTTTTGTAAAATCGCGTAAAATTCCATAAGTTTTACTTAAACTCATTAAAATCGTCGAATGAATTAAATCGCTCCCACCACTCATTATGTTTTCCTCAGATGTAAATAAATCACTGAGTCTGTGTAATAATTTCTTATGTATATCACCATCAGTAAGTTCTAAAAGACTGCTTAAAATTAATATTTCGATGTCCGTAAAGTATTGATTTTTAAGTATTTTTGGAAAATTAATAAGTTTAGATACTTTTGCAAATGCCTGAGATTCTGAAAGTTCATTTTTCATTAGTTTATTCATTATCCATATGTAGTTATAATATGTTTTGTTCTCTTCTTCTATTATAATATCTTGACGAATAATTTTATTTATTTCATTAATTTGTTCAGTTTTTTGATTAACCATCGCATTATAAAATTCATCTAATAAAGCATCCTGTTCCTTTTTTTGTCTTTCAAAATCCTTTAATAATTTTTGACTTGGAATACCTAAACGTCTATTAAAAGACTCAAGCTTTTCAATAGGTATTTCACATTCGCCACTACGATAACGTTGATACTGACGCAATGAACAAATACCCTCAACAAATTTCTCTTGAGAGATTTTTCTTCCGTATCTTACCTTTTCTAAATAATTTGCGAGTTCCATTGATTCCATGAAATCACCTTAAAATACGACATATCCGCGCTGTTTTAAATGTTTTTTATTGGTTATGATTAGTTATGAAAGGTGGCGATTAAAAATGAAAAAAATAATTTTAGGTACACTTTTAACAACTTTAATTTTAATGGGCTTAGCTTTAGTAGGTAACAAAGTATATACTTTAGGATTTGAAGACCGGGAACTTCCTGAATATGTAAGGCTTGGATTTGAAGACCG
>CAYLQZ010000024.1:0-25969 GCA_964386055.1 uncultured Candidatus Izemoplasmatales bacterium
CTTGGATTTGAAGACCGGGAACTTCCTGAATATGTAAGATTATAAAAGATTTACGAAAGGCTTGATATTATGATTCAAAAAGAATTTATGATAGAACTAAATGGTATCATTGGAACCATCCACACCTATACCCGTAATCCTTTTATGATGGGGTATACTTTAGAGCTTAAAAAGGCAGTAGAAAATAATGATTTTGAAGCAATAAAGATTGTACTAGATCGCGTTATTGAATGGTATAATAGCGAGATAGAAAATATAAAGAATGACGAATATGTTATAAATAAGGGAATGCATGAAAAAGCATATGGCATACTTCAAAAATATCGTCAAGCGCTTTAATTCTTAATATTCTATTTCAATTATAACACATTATGGCACATTTTTCATAGACTAGAAAAAGTCAATCCTCTCCCACTCAAACAAAATGGATTGACTTTTTATATGGTACTTGACGCTAACATTAACGCCCTATAAAATAATATGCTATTATGAATACTATAGAGTTTATTTCTATTTGTTTGAATGACACAATCTTAAGGTGGCTTTATGGAAGAGAGACACATGTATCCTATTATTAAAGCACGTTTAGAATCAATGGGGTTTAGTGTAAGAGCTGAAGTTGATTATATTGATATAATGGCTGTTAAATACAATAAAACCCTTCTCATAGAAATGAAAAAAGTCTTATCTATTTCATTGATTTATCAAGGAATAGAAAGACAAAAATTATCTGATTATGTTTATTTGGCTATCCCCAAGCCTTCTGAAAAACATTTAAACTCTAAAACTTTCAAAGAGAAAAAAGCAATTATTAAACGATTAGGTTTAGGACTTTTAATAGTGGATAATGATTTGAATCTTGTTACGTTTTTAGTTGATCCTAGTCTCCCAAATATTTTAAAAGACACCAAAACAAGACGTAAAATGGAAAAAGAATTTCTTTTAAGAAAAACTGCATTGAATGAAGGTGGTGTTACACGTACAAAAATAATCACTGCGTATAGAGAACTTGCATTAAAAATATTAATGTACCTTGATAACGAAGAAAAACCATTAAAAGATATTGTTAAGTATACCGGTGAAATGAAAACGACACGAATTTTAATTGATAATCACTATGGTTGGTTTGAACGCGTAAAACGCGGAGTTTATACTATAAGCGATAAAGGAAAAAAAGCGTTAGTTGAGTACCGCGATGTTATAGAAGCTTTAGACAATGATTAATCTATTAAATTTCATATCGGTTACCCACAAGATGAAACAATCCAATACGGTCATAACCCTCATATTTTAATTGACGCGTATTCTCCATTGGGAAGAGGCAATGTATTAAATGATAATTTAATTAAAGAAATTGCGGATAAACACACTGTTTCACCAGCGCAACTATGCATACGCTATTGTTTACAAAAAGATATTTTACCATTGCCTATTTCTTCTAACGCTAACCATATAAAAACAACTGTTGCTTTAGATTTTGATATTTCTCAAACAGATATGAAGCGTTTAGGTACACTAGATATTGAAACAATTGAATTTGGAAACCCTGCATAAAACTAATTCCTTCACCCTAAACAAAAGGACTGCTAAAAATTGATGTAGCAGTCCTTTTGCTATACCGACTATATATTAACTATTTAGCACGTCTTCTTTTCAAAGCCGTTGGTCCATGACTAAATAAAGTGTGTAAAAGCGGTTTGAATGCATTGGTATGAATTTTAGGCGGTTTTCCTTTTGCAACGCGTTTCATCTGTTGTTCATAATATACTATTCCCATTATAGATCCAAACTTCTTATCCAAAGATTTAACTCTTGTAGTCAGCCTTTTTAACTTCGGCGGCGTGTAAGTTTGATTTTCAATTTGATTAGGTATATCAGGATATAATGCTAAAGGTCTTGCTAGGCCAATCATAGAGGCAAGTGAATTTTCTAGAACTTGGTTCATAACTTTAGTCGTTCTAAAGCCACCTGTAATAACAATAGGTACAGTGGTAATATCTTGAATTTGTTTTGCAAATTCAATAAAAAATCCTTCTTCTTTTGAATCTCTACCATCTTTAGACATTACTGGATTTTCATAATTCCCACCCGATATTTCAATTAGGTCTATCCCTAATTGACTCATTCTCTTTATAACAGAAATTGAATCTTGTTCACTAAAGCCGCCATCTATAAAATCTTTAGAGTTAAGCTTGATTGCTATAGAAAACTGTTTGTTCACCCCCGCTTTAATGCCATTAAAAATTTCAGTTAAAAAGCGCATTCTATTCTCAATATCCCCACCATATTCATCGGCTCTTTGATTATCAGCTGGGGAAAGAAATTGATTGACTAAATAGCCATGAGCCGCATGGATTTGCACCCCGTGAAATCCAGATTTTTCTGCCAGTTTAGCGGCATGAATATAATCTTGAATAACTGATTTCACTTCTTGATTTGTTAACGCTTTAGGGGTGTTAAAAAAGCGTTTCATACCACCCTTTAATCTAATTGCACTTGGTGCTAAAGGGGTTTTTGATAAAGACCTTGGGGACTGTTTTCCAGGATGATTAATTTGCATCCAGATTTTCGCATTATTTTGACTTCCTGAGTTTGCCCACTGTTTAAAAGCTGATAAGTCACTGTTTGAATCTAAAACCACATTCCCTGGTTCACCTAAGTGATTTCTATTTACCATTACATTCCCTGTAACGATAATAGCGGCACCTCCTTGAGCCCACTTGCTATACAAAGAGTAGTGTAACGTATTTGGTTGATGATTCTTAGCCATTGATTCACTCATTGCAGATTTAAAAAAGCGATTTTTCACAGTTTCTTGATTAGGCAATGTTAAAGGGTGAAATACATAGTTTTTTTCCATAATTAAACTCCAATACTATCCATTATATTATTAATGATAGCATAATTATAAGTCTTATTAATCTTTCGCGACTTATGCACTATCATTTACATGGTCCCCCGACTGCTTTATAATACAAGTAGATATTTCGCATGACTTAAATTTTAAAGGAGAGATAGAATGAAAAAAATTGCTGTTTTACTCGCAAACCTTTACGATGATAAAGAGCTTATTTATCCTTATTACAGGTTCCAAGAAGCTGGGTATAGTGTCGATTTAATTGCAGAAAAAGCAAATGAAACCTATAGTAGTAAACACGGACTACCGATGAAAAGTGATGTGGCTTCTAAAGATGCATTCGCTAATGATTACGAAGCCTTATTTATTCCTGGTGGATTTTCACCTGATTATATGCGCCGTTGTGATGATACAGTTCGCTTTGCTAAAGCGATGAACGAATTAGGAAAACCAATCGGTGCCATTTGTCATGGGCCGTGGATGATGATTTCTAGTTGTGATTTAACGGGCCGTACATTAACAGGGGTTACATCAATTAAAGATGACATTGAAAATGCTGGCGCAAGTTTTGTAGATCAAGCACTCGTTGTCGATGGAAATTTGATTACCTCAAGAAACCCAAATGATTTACCAGTGTTCGCAAAAGCGATGCTTGATGCTTTGAAGTAATACAATAGACAAAATGTTTACAAAAAAACCTTAGATCATAAAATCTAAGGTTTTTTCTCTATTTAACCAACAATAATATTTTCTTCAGGATATTGATATTTGGTTGTATTATATGGGTTGCTAGGTCTAATCATCATTACTAAGGCTAAAATCCCTAAACGACCAATAAACATTGTAATAACAAGTACAAGTTTACTGAATCCGTGAAGACTACTGGTTATTCCCATACTTAATCCAGTTGTTCCATAAGCACTGGTTACTTCAAATAAAATTTTATGAAGCGGTTGCGTTTCTAAAAAAGATACCACTATCACACCACTAAAGACAATAAATATAGCAGATACAAAGGCAACATAAGCTTTATGGACCGTACCGTTTTTGATTTTTCGATTATTAAAAATAACGTAATCTTTTCCTACTGCGAAGGCACGAATACTTAAAATAATCACAACAATACTCGTTGTTCTAATTCCACCACCATAACTGTTAGGACTTGCACCAATAAACATAAACATCATAATAATCATCGATGTAGCTGTAGAAAATTCATTTACATCCATTGTTGAAAATCCTGCGTTTCGAGTTGTAATGCTCATAAAGAATGCGTAATAAATAGATTCTATAGTGCCTTTATCCGCTAAAAACCCATTAAACTCAAACACAAAAATAAATAAAGCCCCTAGTACAATAAATAATAAATGTAGAAATACGAGCATTCTAACAAAATAACTAAATTTAAAAACTTTTTTCATACGCTTTGCATGAATAAATTCTTTGAATTCTGAGAGTACCCAAAACCCAATAGATCCCATTAACATTAAAATCATTGCCATTGATTGCATAAAATAATCATGACTAAACATTTGAAAGCTATCACGATTGGGCGCAATATCGAATCCTGCATTCGCCGTTAAGGATATAGTTAAAAATAAAGCTTGAAACAGTGATTCACGTAAATTAAAATAACCAGCAAAATATAAATAATTAGCTATAATAATGAATCCGATTAATTCAATCCAAAAAAACATAATCAATACGTTTCGTATTAACTTAACCATTCCTTTTCTACTGAATTGATTTTGATCGGTCATAATCATATTACGTTCAGAAAACCCAATATTTTTTTTAATTACAAGCCAAAAAAAGACGATGAGAAACATTAATCCAATCCCACCAACTTGAATGATCAGCAGTAAAACTACTAATCCAAACCGAGAAAAAACATCGCCAACGACAATGCTAGTTAGTCCTGTTACACTCACTGCACTTGCGGCAGTAAACAGGGCATCAATAATAGTAATACTTTGTCCTTCTTGTAAACTAACCGGTAAAGAAAGCAACAACGCACCTAAAATAATGAGCATCAAATAGCTCACTGAATATCCGATAATATGATGTGGCAATATAATGTCTGAAATTTTTCGTTTTTGATTCATTCTACACTCCATCTTATTAAACAAAATATAGTGGGGTTAAAAAATCCTGATTATTTAGTAATTATTTTTGATTATACTTCATTCTACCATATTTTCAAAGTGATTTTATCTTTTATATCATTTAAGAACCCAAACCAATTTTTGATAATCAAAACCCCCGAAAATAGATATATACGCTATTTTCGGGGGTTAATTTTTGGGTTTGCTTATGCTTTTAATAGTTTTTTTACTTGAGATAAACTTGGTATTTTACCTTGGGAAACAACTTTTTCATCAACGACTAAAGCTGGCGTTTGAAATACTCCATAATCAGAAATTTTGTTGATGTCTGTTACTTTTTCAATTGTATAATCTAATTCTAATGCGTCTGCAGCTTCAGTTGCGACTTTTTGTAGCTTATCGCAATTTTTACATCCCTTACCTAAAACTTTAATAACCATTATAATTCCTCCTTTTTTTATAATAAATAATAAATCATTCCTGCTATAAGTCCTGCTAAAGCAGATAAGAATACTACAAGTCCTATATACACAGATGCTCTTTTAATGCCTATAACTTTTGTGATGATGATCATGTTAGGAATACTTAATGATGGCCCTGCAAGTAATAAAGCTGTAGCAGGTCCACGGTGCATCCCATTCCTTAATAACGCACTTACAATGGGAACTTCTGTGAGTGTTGCAAAATACATTGAAGCCCCTATTAACGAAGCAAATAAATTACTACGATAATCATTACTACCAACGAACCTTGTTAGCATTTCTTCAGTAACGACACTACTAATCACTCCAGCTAAGAAGACACCAATAATAAACAAAGGCAATATTTTCTTAGCTAAATCGTATGTTTCAGCTCCCCATGCTTTAATATCATCTAATTCAAAAAATGCAATCAATTGAATGATTAAAAGGCCTATGAAAATAATTGTTGGACCAGGGAGATACACGCCAAAAATTAAAATAAGAAAGAGTGTCATAAAAAACATAACCGTTTGCCAAGGTTTACGAGACGTTACTTCTTCAGGTACATTAAACCCTGTATTTCCCTCATCAACAACTTCGCTTTTATTGAAGATTAAATACATGGTAAAGCCAATCACAACCGATAATATTATTGCACCAATAACGCGCGCTAACCCTATATCAATACCAATATCTGAAAACGTTAAGGTTAATGCTAAAATATTGATCGCTGGACCCGAAAATAAAAATGCTATCGCTGGGCCAATTCCTGCACCTTTTTTACGAATACTCGCAAACATCGGTAATACCGAACAAGAACATACTGCTAAAATAATACCTGAAACCGACGCAACACCATAGGACTTTAAGCGTTTTGCGTTTGGTCCCATATGTTTTAAAATAGCCCCTTGTGACATAAATACCACAATTGCACCAGAAATACTAAATGCTATAAATAATGACGTCAGTCTTAATAGCGAAAAGGTTTCTCCATCACCAGGATAAAATACATAATTTCTTAAAAAGATCATTCCTTCTAATATTAATTCCCATATAAAGTTTAAAACACTCATTTATTAACCCCTCTTTGTCTAATAGTACACGATGCAATACGGTTTATATCTTCTAACAATATTGGATACTTATCAACTGACTCCAATAAATTTTGTAAGATTTTTTCCATAGTCGTATCGGTAACTGTCAATTGATAATAGATATATTGTGCTTCTCTTTTTGATTTAACAAAGCCTATATCACGTAATTTAGAAAGATGCTTCGAGATTTTCGGTTGTGATTCTTGTAATATTTCAGAAAGTTCACACACACAGTAATCTCTCTTTAAAAGTAATGCCATCAATCTAACTCTTGTTTCATCACTCAATGCTTTAAAAAACATTATTAAATCTTCCACCGTCATACCTCCTATATACGTATATGCGTATATCCATTTACATATTACAATATATAAAGAAGATTATCAAGCTAAAATTATTTTTCTTTATAAACGCATTCTTTCGCATCTAATAATTGTATACCTGATCATCTCTGTGCTTAGTTGGAATAAAGGACACTCTATTATATTCCATTGTTCCTGTCGTTTGGCTTCTACAACTATTGTGTATACAAATAAACGCAATCTTCTTTATCATTCGTTTTGCCACTTAGGTTTACAAACATCTTTTTGAAACGTTTTTAACTCTGAAACAAAATATTGATATAAAGCAGTTTCTTTCAAATAATCAATTAACAACCCGTTATTTTCTATAAACGATTTATGAATCGAATAATGTACCCACATAAATTCCTTATTTGTTGTAACAATATGGGCTTTTCTAAGGCCCATTAAATGTTTTGAGATGTTCGCTTGTTTCAAGCCTAAAAATCGCTCCATATCACACACACAATAATCATCTATTAAAAGCATCACCAATATATTTAACCGATTTTCATCTGATAAAAACTTAAACAGTTCATTTGGTTTAATGTCCATCACTCCTTTATTACCAACCAGTAATATAATAACATATCTTGTTTGTGTGTCAATACAATGTAATCCTTTTTCAATAAAAACCTTAACTATAAATGAAACCTACAGTTAAGGGGAATGCGTTATTAAATTAAATCTTATTGCTCAGCATTATTTTTAGAGAATTCAAGCGTAATATTTAATGACTTAGCAGCTTCTATGACACAACTCTATAAAAGAGAATAAGATGGAATTCGCGTCTGTAAAAAATTGCTACCGGTACTAAGGTGATTTTATACATCGTTTATAACATACTTTAATTCATTATTTCCAACCATAAAATACGCATAGAGAGTGGTTTCATCTATTACAATAATAAACATGTAGTCATCATTAAGCATTTTAACAAATGCATGTCTTAAATCCTCTTCTTGTGAAAAATCTGCATACGTTATTTCATCAAAAGTAACGGAAATATCAAAGGACTTATACAAGACTGTAAGCACCTAATGCAATGTTTCCATGGCGGCATCTGATCCTTTTAAAGCATCCAATACATCCTAGCTTCCATCATCATCTACTTGATTTATTTTAAATAAGCAAAAATTAAGACTATTTTTTCTAAAATCAGTCACGTATTTTAAAGATTGACTCAGAATATCAATAACATCTTCACCTTGTTAAGAACTTACATCAATCACTTCTCCCCCATCAACTTCTACCTCATTAGGACGGTTAATCGTTTCATAATTTACGTTGCATTCCGTTTTAGTATGAGCAACTTATTTTTAAAAATAAGCCTTTTATCATAAAACTCGAATAGGGTTATATCCAATATTTAGGGTGCGGTTTAGAATCCAATTGTGACTATTCACTGATTTTTATATTCCAAATTTTTAATGCGTTTAATAGAATCTTTTACGTTAACTACCCAAATCATATGCGTAAAATCATGTTTTTTAGATCGTATTTTATATTTAGGCTCACCAAACATACGACTCCAAATCTTTTTTGACGTTTCAATAATGGAATCAAAACAAACTTCATAAACCCCGTTTTCTAGTAAATATTCTAGTAGGAAAATAAGTAATACACTTCCGTACCCATGTTTTTGAAGGGTAGGGTCAATATATAGTGATCCTATCTCCACTTTATCTTTCAAAGCTTGATTTGTTCGTTTTAAAATGCCGCTATTTGGTGGACTTCCATATGCAATGGTTCCAATTAAAAAATTATTTTTAAACGCTAAAAAGTAGTGAGCGCTCTCTTGCGTTAACGCCACATCAAATTGTTCCATTTTAAATTCGAGTTCATGGCTTGGATTATGGTATTGATCTAAGCCTTCTTCTATAAATGCTTGATCAATAACTTTTTTCCAAAGTGCTTTAACAAGGGCACGGTCATTTAAGGTAGCCGGTATAAATTCTATAGCTTTAGACTTCATTGTGTAGCCTCCAACAAAAAGGATTTCTCATTTATTATACCGTAATAAAATAATAAGTAAAACACCTTTTAAAATCTCAATATATCTCTTAAAATTTGTCGAATCCCCATAGAAAAAGACTCACTATCATACATAATAGTGAGTCTTATCTTAACGTAAGTTTATCCATCATAATTTGTCGAAGAAGTTTTTCCGCCTTTTCCAGTCCAATCAGTATGGAAAAATTCTCCTAGGTCTTTATCGATTCTTTCGTAAGTATGAGCCCCAAAATAATCGCGTTGAGCTTGAATTAAATTCGCTGGTAGATTATTACTTATCAACCCATGGAAGTAATTGAGCGCAGCTGACATTCCTGGTACTGCAATCCCATGCATTGCGGCGGTTGCGACAACGTTTCTTAAAGCGTCTATACTTTGATTAATTGCGTTTTTAAAGAAATCATCAAATAATAAATTAGAAAGCTTAGGATTACTATCAAACGCTTTTTTAATATCGCCTAAAAAGCGAGACCGAATAATACACCCTCCACGCCACATTAACGCAATAGAGCCATAATCAAGATGCCAATTATATTCACTTGCGGCTTTTTTAAGTAGCGAGAAGCCTTGAGTATAAGACAGGATTTTAGCCGCATATAATGCTTTTCTTAATTGTTCGATAAAGTCTTTTTGATTGCCAGTAAACTTCGTTTGAGGTTTATCGTATACTTGACTCGCTTTTACGCGCTCTTCTTTTATAGAAGATAAAAAGCGAGCATAAACAGATTCAGCAATTAACGATAGCGGCACCCCAGATTCTAGTGACGCATGTACGGTCCATTTCCCAGTTCCTTTTTGACCCGCTTTATCCATTATTTTATCGAGTAACGGTGTCCCATCAGAATCCTTCACTTTCATAATATTGGCAGTGATTTCAATTAAGTAACTATCAAGTTCAGTTTTATTCCATTCGTTAAAGATATCACCGATATCAAGAATATTAAGATTTAATAATGTACGCATCGTAAAATAGGCTTCACTAATGAGTTGCATATCCCCGTATTCTATCCCATTATGCACCATCTTAACATAATGACCTGCGCCATCTGAGCCAACCCATTCACAACAAGGCGCGCCATCAACTTTGGCTGAGATAGATTGAAAAATATCTTTAATTATAGGCCACGCTTCTATAGACCCTCCAGGCATAATTGAAGGCCCGTTTAACGCACCCTCTTCTCCCCCTGAAACGCCAGTTCCAACGAAAAGAATTCCTTTTTTATTTAAAGTTTCATTGCGTCTTATACTGTCTTCATACTGTGAGTTTCCCCCATCTATGATGACATCGCCTTTATCGAGCAGAGGCAGTAATTGTTCAATCACCATATCCACTGGATTCCCTGCTTTTACCATTAACATAATTTTACGTGGTTTTACTAAATCGTTAACCAATGTTTTCATATCCGTGGTGCCACGTATGAGTTTGTCTTTAGCACGTCCGTTTAAAAAGGCATCGATTTTATCTTGTTTTCTTGATGAAACAATAACGCGGTAACCTTTAGAAGCCATATTTAGCGCTAAATTTTCCCCCATTACTGCAATCCCAATTAAAGCAATATCTGATTGTTCATGTGTCATATCATTCACCTACAATAGTTTTAGTTAAATATATTATAACAAGGATTAAGTTTATCGTGGTGCACAATACGACATAATTACTAGATTATACGAACTTTTTAGAAAATATAACATGAATATTGGATGTAACTATGGATTTGATGTAACAATAACTTTTATGTTTGTTATAATTAAATTGTACTTAATAAAAGAAAGGGGGGCTTAACTTATCGAGATTATCGGAGAAAAACTTAAAGAAGTTATCTATTCCGTTGTCCCAGTATCTATTTTGGTTATCGTGCTTCACTTCACGATTGTCCCCCTTGAACAGGCTATGTTTATAAGATTTTTAATTGGATCTTTCTTAATTATTATAGGGTTAACTTTATTTTTACTTGGTGTTGATAAAGCAATTACCCCTTTAGGAAATTATATTGGGCAAGCAATCACAAAAACTAACAAACTGAGTATTGTGTTGATAACCGGTTTAGTATTAGGGCTATTTATTACGCTGGCTGAACCAGGATTAATTGTTTTTTCAGATCAAGTAGAAACCGTTTCATCTGGCAATTTAAATGCGAATTCACTTATTTTAGTAGTCGCCATAGGGTTAGCAATCTTATTAGCATTTGGTTTTTATCGAATTGTTTATCACATTGATCTTCATAAGGTTTTAACGGTATTATATTTAATTATTTTTATCCTCGCATTAAATGTACAACCCGAATTATTGATTATCGCATTTGACGCTTCAGGATCTACAACTGGCGTATTGGCTGTTCCATTTATCATTGCGCTTGCTTTAGGTATATCAAGGTTGAAAAAAGATAGTAAAGAAAGCGAAGAAGATAGTTTTGGTATCATTGCGATTGTATCTGCTGGTGCTATTATTTCTGTATTGCTTTTAGGAGTTCTTGGACCAAACATTGAATTTACTAGAAATCTTGATACCCTTAAACCAGATACCACAAGTGTCATATCAGTCTATAGAAACTTTACTTTACAAATATTTTTTGATACTTTGTTATCATTACTCCCTATTTTTGCTACCTTCATTATCTTCCAAATATTCTTTTTAAAATTGCCTTTAAGACCATTGATTAAACTTATTCAAGGGTTTATATATGCAACAATGGGTTTATTTCTATTTTTACTTGGTGTGAATGGTGGATTTATGGATGTAGGAAGTGAAGTTGGGAAAGTTTTGACACAAATAGATAATGCGTTTTACATCATTGTCATTGCCTTTATACTTGGAGTAACGACTATTTTAGCTGAACCTGCTGTTCATGTTTTAACCCATCAAATTGAAGAAGTTACTTCAGGGTATATCTCAGGACTTTTAGTCTTAATCACGCTTGCTATAGGCGTCGGCATCGCAATTTCATTAGCCACATTAAGAATATTTGTTGAACCGCTACAAATTTGGCACTATTTACTACCAGGATATTTATTGGCTATTGGACTTTCATATGTTGTGCCTAAGTTATTTACAGGGATTGCGTTTGATGCTGGTGGGGTTGCGACTGGTCCAATGACCGCAACGTTTATACTCGCTTTTATTCAAGGCGCAGCGCACGCAAAAGACAGTGCAGATATTATACTAGACGGATTTGGAATGATCGCAATGGTTGCTTTAATTCCAATACTTACGCTACAAACCCTTGGTTTAATTTATCAGTTTAAATCAAGAAAAAAAGGAGTGTAATCATGGAAGACACTTTACTAACAAGCTATGAACTATTAATTGTAATCGGACCCTACGGTATTGGACAAAAAGCAATCAAATACGGAAAGAAGCTGAATATAAAAGGCTGTACAATATTCTTAGGAAAAGGCATTACCAAGCAACGTAAACTAATCGAATACTTAAACTTAGATGAATTTAGACGTGAGATTGCTTTACTTATCATAGATAAAAACGCAGAAGACCATATACTAGTGGAACTTAATAGAAAAATTCATTTTGATAAAAAACGTGGAATTGCTTTTACCATTCCACTGAAACAAGTAATCGGTTCACAATCACATCATAACGAAGTGATTAACGAAGGAGTGA
Source organism: uncultured Candidatus Izemoplasmatales bacterium (assembly GCA_964386055.1). GTDB lineage: Bacteria > Bacillota_I > Bacilli_A > Izemoplasmatales > Izemoplasmataceae > B1SED10-225. The sequence continues at coordinate 12,488 of CAYLQZ010000024.1, forward strand.
AAAACCCTATGCATAACGCAATCTTTACAGTTGTTGATAAAGGAAATGGTGAAGCAGTTATTAAGTCAGCTAGAAAAGCAGGATCTCAAGGGGCTACCATAATCAATGCCCGTGGTTCAGGCATCCATGAAGCAAACAAGTTATTTAATATGGAAATTTCTCCAGAAAAAGAAGTCGTTTTAATCATTGATACGCACTCAAACTCAGAAAACATTGTGAAGCATATACGAGAAGATTTAAACATTGACGATCGTGGAAAAGGCATTATATTTATATTAGATATCAATAAATCATTTGGTCTTTTTAAAGACACCGAGTATAAAGCTGAACAAGATAAATAATCTCTTAATTAGAACCATATAATACAAAAACAGACTACCATTTTTTATAAAAATTAGTCTGTTTTTATTATCGTATTAGTAAATACATCTTTTTAAATTCTTATACTCACTAAGGTATCCCTGATTTGAATAAACAATACCCAATATATCATGAGCGGTATTTTGTTCACAAGTTTGAAAATATACCTTCAGCTAAAACTTCAAGTGCAACTTGAGCGAAACTGTATGAATTTTTTTTCTTTTTAATTAACCCTTTTTCCTTAAATCGCTCAACCATTTCTTGTGCGTGTGTTTCACTCATACTAAAATGATCTGCGATTGAGGTTGTATTAATTTTAAAGCGATATTTCTTTAGGTTAGTTTCATTAATAAAGTTTAAAACGTCTAATTCTTTTTTGGTTAAATTCATATCCATAGAATACACCCCTTTTAAATTATATTACCATGTTATAATCAAGATAAGCATAACTTTTTAAAAAGTGTGAATTATTTATGCACATTCAGCTCAAAAAGTGACAAAATATGCTACATTTATCTTAGGTAGGTGATTTTAATGGACAAAAAACGACTTATTATTTATCCAATTTTATTTGCAATTATTACTGCAATCGCAACAAGAGGGTTTAATGAATTTGGGGTAGATGGTTTATTTATTCCTTTATTATTAACACTCGCATACTTTACAACATTTTTTATCGTAGCACAAATTATCAAGAATAACTCTATTGTTGATATCGGATGGGGGTTTGGATTTGTTATTGGTGCGTGGACCACACTACTAATTACTGATGAACCAACACTACTATCTTATATTATCGTAGGATTTATCACCTTATGGGGAACCCGACTTAGCGTAAGGTTATTAAAAAGAAACTACGGAAAGCCAGAAGATTTCAGATACGCTCAGTGGCGTAAAGACTGGGGCGACAAAGTCGTTATCACTGCATTCTTTAGAGTGTTTATGATTCAAGGAATCATTAACTTCATCGTTGGAGCGGCAAGTTACACCGTTATTAAATTTAATTCTTTTGATTTAAGTACCCCTTTAAGTATTGTTAGCGGAGTAGGCTTGTTCATTGCTATCGTTGGTCTATGCTTTGAAGTAGTAGGAGATGAACAGTTAAGACGCCATATTAAAGGTGGAACTAAGAAACTTTTAGATACCGGATTATGGTCTGTTACAAGACACCCAAATTATTTTGGTGAAATTCTCATCTGGGTAGGGTTATATTTAACTGGTGCCTCCTTAATTGGTGGAGAAATATCTATTCCATTTTATCTTACTTTAATTATTTCACCACTACTCATGAGCGTTGTACTTATCAAAGTCTCCACACCATTACTTGAAGATCACATGAAAAAATATGATGGTTGGGATGCGTACACTCAACGAGTTCCAATGATTTTCCCTTGGGGCAAAAAAGGATAATAATAATAAAAAACGATTGAATAAATTTTCAATCGTTTTTTTATGCTTATTGTATAATTTCAACGTGAATCTTATCCAAATTTCTTTTTAAAGCGTTTAAAATAGACAAAAATATCTTCCACTAATGTCCCGGTAAAACTAAACGCTTCATAAGTGAGAGATTGATGTTGATCGGTTGAAGCAAATTGCTTTTTTAAAGCCTTTGCCATTGGTACAGGTCCACACATCATTACATGCGGTGAATCACTTAAATCAAAGTCTTGAACACTTAAATACCCGTCTTTATCACTTTCAAATAAGTGGAAATTAAAATTTTTATACCGTTTTGCTAAAGTGTTAAATAACTCTAAATGAATCGCTTCTTCTTTATTTCTCACCGAATAATAAAGGGTAATTTTTTGTTGAGGATTTTCCATATATCTCGCGTGTGACAAAAACGGGGTAATGCCAACGCCTCCTGCTACCCAAACTTGTGGGGAAGGGAAATCATCAAACGTCATGTGACCATAAGCTTTTGTAATCTCAACTAGATCACCAGTTTCTAAATGCGTTTTTAAATCTTCAGTATAATCTCCAAGCGCCTTTATAGTAAAGAATATATGGTTATCTTTATACCCAGAAACTGAAAAGGGATGGGGCACTCCGTTAAATGGCGCTTTTTTTATTTTTAAAAACACAAATTGCCCTGTTTTAAACTTAAACGGTTTCCCTAAATCAACTTCAAACTCAGTAACGTCATTCCCAACCATTCTTTTTGAAACGACACTGCCTTTATATTTAAACGCTTCTTTGCGGTAAATAAGAATCATATAAACACTTGATAAAACGCCTACCAAGCCAACTGAAATTGTCCAAACGCCTAAAGGACTAAAAGACAATAAATCATAAGAACTAATAAATACAGCATGATAAAACGAGAGTAAATATGGAATAATCATCAATCTATGAATCATCCGCCAATGTTCATATTTCATAAATTTAGCTAACAAAGCCAACACAATTAAGCCAATAAATAAATTTCTAGCTAAAGGGCCCATAGAAGCCGCATCAAAAGGAACATCTCTATAATATTGGACGATTAAATAGGTTGTTTGGCCATGAACAAAAATAAAGGCAAGCGATAGCATGGCTAGCCATCTATGGGTAGAGTAGACATTTTCTAACCCTCCAAACAACCAATTAACCAAGCGGTTTTTTGTGGACAAGAAAAACACCAAAGTAAATCCAAGTAATAAACTAGACCCTAATATTTGAGCAATAGTACTTTCTAAAGGCTGAGCAAAAATCGGCTCAGCAGTTAACCATAATATTGCATTTAAAATAAAGGCAAAGACAATAAATAATAACCCTTTTTTAGATGTTTTTATAAAACGCAAAGTCATCCCTCCTCAAGATCAACGACTATAAATTAATACAAAAAGCAATTAATATCCGCTTCCTGTATCCGTATCATCTGTATAATCATCTGCATCATCATCTGCATCATCATCTGCATCATCATCTGAACTGTCATTTTCATCTAACAAAATGCCAATGCGTGGGACTCGTTCAAGCATTTCACGACCATGTCTTTCGTTATTGTCCATTGCTTCTGTTAAGTCTTGTCCTGCCGTTACACTTCCTTGATGAGATCCTTCCATCCATTGCGTTGAATCGGTTACGTCATAGACATATCCATCCACTGCAATATAAGCATCGTTATCATCTTCTCCATCATATTGTGATAATTCTTCTAAGGTGAATTCACGTAGTTCTTCATCTGGAACAGTAACGTCTTCTTCGGTTTCATCGTTACCACATGCGGCTAGAGTGAAAACTCCAACTAACAAACTTAACATTAATACAAATATTTTACTTTTTTTCATAACAATTCTCCTCATAACAATAGTTTATATAATATTATCATATTCAAAATAAAAAAATAATTATTATGCTTTATAAACAAAGCTATTCACTTACTCTAAGCATTTTTCTCTCTCACCCGTTTTAACGTTAACGTTGCGTAGCTTAACGTCAGCATAACAGCGGTCCAATTAATCAATACTATGCCCCACCATACACCATCAATCCCCATTGATAAAATTGTTCCTAGTAGATAAAAAAGCCCGATTGGCAATAATTGTCTATAAATACCAATCCATAACGCAAACATCGGTTTTTTAATACCTTGAAGCATAGAGATAGAAATATTTAAGAACACATAACTTAAAAAAGCCAGCGCTTCTATCCGTAAATATCTCGTTCCTGCATTAATAACCGCTGGTGAAGAATCAAATAAACCGATAAGATAAGGAGCAAAGGGCACTATGATTATAAGCCCCACCCCCATAATAATGAGTCCACCAATAGTGGCCCGTTTCCACGTTGCATAAATACCTTCAAAATTAGAAGCACCAAAGTTTTGTCCGACTAAAGTAATGACCGCAACATTGAGACCTAAAGTCGGAACCAACGCGAGCTGTTCAATCCGTATAGCGATTCCATAAGCCGCTAAGGTAGACGTTCCTCCGTATAATTGTACAAAGTAATTAATCACAAAAACGCCCAGTGCAATGGTCGCTATATTTAAACTAGCTGGAATGCTTTGGTGCGCCAAGCTTAATAGTGATATTTTATTAATATACGCTTTTTTGAACCCTTCTAACGACACCCATTCAGACTTCAACACTTTATAAAGTAAGTAAAAACTTCCTCCGAATTGAACAAGTAACGTCGCGAGTCCAATTCCGGCGGTATCTAAAGGGGGTACAATCCAAAATCCATGAATAAGAATAGGATTTAAAATAATATTCACAACAGTCGCAACCATCAAAAAATTTCTAAAAGGTTTAGAGTTTCCTTGGGCATATAAAATACCATTAAAAGTAAAGTTTATCATAAAGAAAACAAACCCAATCATCATAGTCCCAATGTAGCGTAATCCATACGTAATGGCAATAGCATCTGCATCTTGAATATTAAAAATTATAGACGATAACCACGGGGTTAAAAACGGAACAATTATCCCTAACGCTATGGCAATGAAAAGCGCGCTTTTAAACAAATCAAGAAACTCTTTTTGATTATTTTTACCCACCGCTATAGCGGCTAAAGCATTCAACCCACTCCCCACTCCATTGGCAAGAGATATGAGTAAAATATATACAGGAAAAGCGAGTGTCATACCGGCAATGGCGTCTGTAGAAATCTGTCCTGCATAAAAAGAATCTACCACATTAAAAAGTGTACTAAATAAAAACCCAATCATCGCAGGAAGCGCAATTTGTTTAATGCGTTTATTTAATTTTGTTTTTTCATCATTCGTCATAAAAATTCCACCTCATTAAAATAAGTTTCGCATAATATTACCCAAAAATATATTTTAATGCATAATTATTTAGATATGCATATCTAATTTTTATTTTTTACTAAAATGATAGACTGAAAATAACACGCCATAAATAAAAGTTACTATTTAATTCCAAAGGAGCATAGAATAATGACAACTTATGGTTTTAATATTCATCATACTTATCAAGACCTTCCCCCGATTTTTTATTCCCTACAAAAGCCGCTTAAATTTGCTAATCCGTCCTATATAAAGTTTAACGCCTTACTTGCCAGCGAGCTAGGACTCGATAAAAACGCATTAGATTCTAGCAAAGGGATCCAATTTTTATTAGGGAATACATCCCAATTGAACCCTAATTTAACATCCATGGCTTACGCAGGGCATCAATACGGTCAATTTAATACGCTTGGTGATGGGCGGGCCCACTTACTTTTTGAACACAAAAATCAAACTGCTTTATATGATATTCAACTAAAAGGGAGCGGCCCAACAGTTTACTCAAGAGGCTTTGATGGACGGTTAACACTGCGCAGCGCTTTATTAGAATACTTAATGAGTGAAGCCCTACACGCATTAAAAATTCCCACCACTAGAAGTTTGGCCGTCATTAAAACTGGTGATTTCATTAAAAGAATGGGCAAAGAAGATGGCGCAGTGTTACTTAGGGTTTCTAAAAGTCATCTACGTGTAGGGACCTTTGAATATGCCGTTAATAAAAAAGATAATGCTGCATTAAAAGCACTAACAGATTATGCAATTAAACGCCATGATTCAGACTTAATCAATACGGATGATGGTTATCTAAAATGGTTTAAGCGTGTCATTGAACGCCAAGCTAAATTAATTGCAAAGTGGCAAAGCGTAGGCTTTGTTCATGGCGTCATGAACACAGACAACATGTTAATAAGTGGAGAAACCATCGACTTTGGTCCCTGTGCATTTATTGACACGTATAATCTTGATACAGTATTTAGCTCCATTGATACACTAAGTCGGTATGCATATGGGAAACAACCCTTTATAGGATCATGGAATTTAGCCGTCTTAGGACAGATGATGATCCCGCTAATTAATGAAACGCATTCTAAGCCGATTGATAAAATACAAGCGGCCTTAAAACAATATGGCGATATTTTTGAAGCCCATTATTATAAAATATTAGGAAATAAAATAGGAATACACACCCTAAAAGAAAACGATATACCATTCATAGATGAATTATTAACCTTAATGGAAACCTATCATGCCGATTATACAAATACCTGGATCTCCTTAAGTGAAAAACAATTTCCAAACACCGATTTATATAAATCTGAAGCTTTTTTGTCTTGGTTTAAACAATGGAAATCTCGTATTCAACAAGAAAAGAATCCCCTAGAACTCATGAAAAAAACCAACCCCCAAGTCATCCCTCGAAATCATTTAGTAAAAAACGCCTTAGATAAAGCTGCCTATCACCATGATTTTGAAGATTATAATGCTTTATTACACGTTTTAAAAAATCCTTTCAACACAAATGTATCCACCTATTTTCAAGCACCACCAACAACCGATGAGAAATTTATAACGTATTGTGGTACGTAAATATTTCACAATTCAAACAAAATGATTGATTACTCAGCAATCTTTTTGTTTGGGTATTAAGGTCTGTTGTTTGAGTAATTTAAGCAAAAATAACACTATAACGATCAACAATAAAATTAAACCATACAAAAAATATGTTTCAAAAAATATATCCAATAGTATTCCGCTTAAAAACGTTCCTATAATAGCGCCTAGCCCATATGATGTAAACATAAGCCCATAACGTTTAGCGTATAGGTGTGTTCCAAAATATAATTTTATACTAGCTGGCATCATTGCTAAAAAAGCCCCTAAATTAAACCAAAATATGCCCATACTAGCCCCATATAATAATAAAATATTTCCTTGGTTTAAAAGAGACCCTACCGCCGCTATTATAATTAGACTAGCGCTTAAACGCGATGCGTAAAGAAACCCTTTTTTATCGACCAGCTGACCAAAAATCGGTCTTGACAATCCATTAAATACTGCGAACACAGACACCATTAACGTAACATTGTTAGCGTTAAACCCATAATTTAAAACCCCAATACGATATGTAAGACCGATTATCATTAACCCTATTGTTGTTGCTATTAAAAAAATCACATAAAGTAACCAAAATATTTTCGGTGAATAATCTTTTTCTACGATTGGTTTGTTGGTTTTATGTTTTTCGTTAACTTTTAACGTTAATATTAACGGAGTCAAAACGCCTATACTTACAACCCCCATTACAAAAAATGTATACGTGATGCCCGTGGTTTGGATTAAATAATGAATAACAGGGGCCGTAACTAATGGAGACGCACCAAACCCACTAAGAACGATTCCAGTGTATAGTCCGCTGTTGGTATAGCGCTTATTAATAATATATATAGGAATTCCATACACTATCCCAACACCAGATCCTATCAAAACCCCATAACTCAAACTAAGGAATACCAATGATTCTGAGATTGATGCTAAAAACCAACCCGCACTGATTAGTAAAACACCAGTAAAAGCAAATAATCGTGTATTTTTATTCGTTAAAACACGTCCAGTAAGCATCATAAAAACTGCATAAAAAAATAACGATATCATATAAGGAACGCCGCTTTGAAGCGTATTAGCTTGATATATTGTTTCTACTTCAACACGAAACACACTCCAAGTATACACTGTTCCCATAATCATCATTATTATAAATCCCACGAGTAAAAATAAAATTGTGCGCATATAACCACCTATATTTTGATATTCAAACAACTTAAGTATTTTACTAGAAGTTTTTGTTAATTTCAAGCAAAAAAAATAGTAATACTAGATATTTTTACGTAACATACCCTACATATGGCGATAAATAATTGGACCGCTAATACTCATATAAAAAAGACGTCATTGAAATTAACCAAAATGGAAAAATGACGTCTTTTTTTGTATTTAATTATGTATTAAGGTTGGAATGCACCGAATAATACTAACCATGTAAGGATGGTTTTAGCACCTAAAGATAAAATTATATAGCCGCGTTCTCCGTATAAATAATTTTTAAATTTTCCGATTCCTTTATACTGTAAAAACATATTAACAGGGAATGTATTGAACGTTAAGAAATAGGTGATTAATATAGCCCATACAAAGCCTGGGACTTGATCTAAGTTTGGATTAACCCCGATATAAAACGCAATTGCTAGCCACGGTGCAAGTCCGATAATCGAACCAAATATAAAGGGGAGCCAATTGGTTTTCTCTTTTGTTTTATCCGATCCGGAATTTAACAATTCCATATCCAATCCAAATAAGTTCATAGCCGCGTTTGCTAATCCAATTAGTGCGAATACCGCAATATCGCGTACCCCGAAAAGGGAAGAAATTAAAATGATCATGATTGATGAACTAATTGCGTATTCATACCAACGCATTTTGTTTATTCCTTGTTTCAAATCTTCAACATAACGTTTTTTATATGGAATTGCAATAATAAAATGAAACAACGCTGAGATTAACAAGAAACTCGCCGCAAGTGGAATAAAGGGAAGCTCAAATAAAGTATCGGTTGTCGTTAAGACTAACCCTTCGTCTTGAACAAACTCCAAATAATTTCCCACCACAGGAATGGTAAAAGTTTGAGTGCCTGTTCCGTCTAAATTTGGATAAACAAAAAATGCAAATAACATCATTAAAGACCCTTGCACTAGATGCACAGTCCCCATGATTTTGTTAAAACTGATTAAGCTAGAAAATGATAGCTTATCTTTCGTTTCAACGGTTGAAGCCATAAATATCCCTCCAATTCAAATTTGTTATCTATATTATACAATACACAAAGGGTTTATAAAATACTATATGCAATAATTTTGAAATAATTTAAGGGTTATAGTTCATATATTTTTTTATTTTCAAAATTTACCTTAATGTGATTTAGATAAAGAAAACCCACGACAAAAAAGGAATATTCCTTTTTTGTCGTGGGTTACATAAAACCGCATTCATCACACCACAGAATTAACAAACTTACTTAGTCTATGTTATTTAAGTTTCTTATTATCCATACAATTTAAAAATTTTTCTGTTATGTCGCTATCAAATTGAGTTCCACTGCAATCATGTATTTCTTGTAATGCATCAGTTTTTGAAAACACTTTGCGATACGTTCTTTGCTCGGTCATCGCATCATAGGAATCCGCAACCGCAATAATTCTTGCCTCTAAGGGAATGTCTTTTTTTCCAAGACCTCTAGGATATCCTTGTCCATCGTAGCGTTCATGATGGGCATAGACAATGTTGGCAATGTGTAAATATTCAGGGACAGATGCTAAGATTTTATACCCTGATGTTGGATGTTTTTTGATTTGTTCATATTCTTCATCTGTCAGTTTTCCTGGCTTATCCAAGATTGATTCTGCGATGTTGATTTTCCCAATATCGTGTAATCTAGCCGCAATTTTTACACGACTAATAAATTCATCATCTTCAGAAAACGCTTTGGCAATCATTTCTGAAAGTTGACTAACTCTTTCAGAATGGATTTTTTCACGTGAACTTTTTTCAAATAACGTAGACATGATAATATCAACTGTTTTTTTAGAAATACTTGACCCTTCATATACTTTGTTTTCTTGCAATTTAATAGTCGCTTCATTAAAAGTTTCAGTAGTCGTTTTACTGGCGTCGTTGGCTATACTATACCCATATCCAAGTTTTAACTCAATCGAGTATTTTTGTGTTAGAGCAAATTGTAGTTGAATGTCATGAATAATTTCTTTTACTTTAGCTTCTTTTTGCCCCATAATAATTATAGAAAATTCATCGCCACCAGTTCGATATGCTTTTACATTGTCATAATCCTTAATCGTTGATTGTATGGTCCCTGCGATAATTTTAAGTAATTCATTGCCTTCATCATACCCAAAAGTTGTATTGAATACTTGAAATGAGTTAATATCAAACATCACTAATATCACCGGATAGATTAAAGAATCCTTATCAGCGTATAAAATCTCATCAAATGATGTTCTATTGTAAAGATTAGTAAGGGGATCAAGTTTTTTTAATCGATCGATATCTTTTTGATGCTCAATTTGTTCCGTTAAATCTTCTAATATACATATGCCACCAATCACTGTATTCCCTTCATAAATTGGTGAGAACTGAGCTCTGACAGGCAATTCATATCCACTTAGAGCCGATTGATAATCGCCTTGATAATTTGTTTTTGATCCGTTAATAGAATCTTGAACGCACATCACTATTTTTTTATTAGGGAGCGTTGTCATATCTAACCCCTCTAATTTATCAACTGAAGTTTTTAAGATATTGGCAAAAGCTTGGTTAGCTAGTTCAACTACACCATCTTTATCATATTGGATAAGACCGAGTTTTGATGTATTAAAAAGCGTTCTATATCGTCTCTCACTCGTAACAAGTAATTTTTGATTATCTAAAACGATTTGATGATTACGTAATGCAATGCAAAGAAACATCGTTATGACTGGAAATACTAAAATCATCACGGGTCCGATTAACACAATCATCTCAAGACTTTGCGGAAATGGGAAGGCGAATTGCGATAAAATTAAACCCACATGAATAGTGAGTCCAAATAAATAAAACTGTAAAACGCGGTTCATCTTTAAACGTTGTGCAATGTAGTGTTTCCAAATCAAACCAATAAGAAATGGCAATATAATAGAAAGCGTTCCAGCATAAACGCCAATACCACCAAGATAAATTCTATAGGCACTCGCAACTATAGTCGCTACCAAAGACGTAATCCCTGGAAAAAATAGTGTTGTAACCGCAATTATCACACTTCTTGCATCAAATATAGCACCTGTAGAATGTTCATAAGCATTCATGATGATAAAAATAGTCACCATCCCAATGACTACGCCTGTTACCCCACTAGTCAATGGCTTCTTAAAGTCGAATCTTCCCCCAAGTAGTGTCATAATATAGACTAACCCAAATAATAAAAATATATTGACACTGATATCGCTTAATAGGTCCATTATAAAACGCTCCTCCGAGTTAAATGTTCCCTATCCTTTTACATTCCAACCATCCCTTAAATCAATCGAAATTAAATTAATCTCTTTGAAAATCTTTAGCCGTAAGTTTGTTTTTTCCTCTTTTTTTACTTTCATAAAGTTGTGCATCCACAAACTCCAAGAAATCTAAAGGCTCGGTAACATCGTTTAAGCATACTGTGCCTATCCCCATAGAGATCGTTAGTGATGCATTAATATTTTGGTTCTTGTTCATATTCGTTATTTTTGCTTTTAGCTGTTTGGCTACTTCAGTCGCTTCTTGCTTATTAAGTCCTGGCAATAATACGACAAACTCATCCCCACCATAACGGGCAAGAAATTGTTCATCTCCGACATTCTGTTCTAGACATTTTGCAACCTTAATAATAACTTCATCCCCCACTAAATGTCCGTAATTATCGTTATAATCTTTAAAGTTATCAATATCGATAAATAGGACAGAAAGGATATCATTAGGTGACTTTTCGTTTTTCCATATGGACGCATATAATTCATCAAATACACGACGATTTGGAACCCCTGTTAAGCCGTCTCGTTCAGATAAATTTTTTAGTTTTTTGTTTAACTTAGCAAGTTCTTTTGAATGTAACGCATTATTAACCGCAATGGCTAAATAAGACGCTAAAGTTTCAAATAAAACTTTGTGCATATCATTATAAGTTGCTTTTTGTTTTGCTTGAATACTAACCACACCAATAGCATTTCCTTCAACGATTAGGGGGGCATACATTGAAGAATGCATTAATTCACCACGGGTCGTTGAAATATTTTTAATGTAATGCTTATAGTCTTTTTTGATATTATCAATTTTAATGCTTCGCTGTTTTAAAAAACTATGGACAGATAAACTATGTTCATTTTTTAAGTCAAGTGAAAACTTATCTAGACGGACATTATTTTCTATATTTAGATTAAAATCAAGACTCTTATCGGCTTCGTTGTGAAATCCCAATAATAATGCATCTGCATTCATCAGTTTGTTAACATTATCATATACTTGATTAAAAATTTCGTTTATATTATTAGTCGCAGTCATACCTCTACCAATATCACTTAATACTTTCATTTGTATATAGTTTTTTCTTAATTCCGTTGATAATAAGCGATAGGTTTTCGTTTCTTGAACTGAGTCTTTTAATTTTGTTTGAAATTCTATGTTTTTAATTCGTTCTTTTCTTCGGTTTTCTAGAACAATCTTACTTGAATCAAAGTATGCTTTATAGTGTATATAAGCTTCATCTTTAAAAAGATTGCGATCATAAAATTGTGCGAGTTCTTCATGAATTTTAGGCATAAATTCTTTAGAATTCATCTTTTTAGCAAGTGTGAAAGCTTGTTCGAAATGTTCTTTCGCAGATTTCACTTTTTTTACATTATCAAACGCATTTGCAAGTTCTATGTAAATACGAACGAGAATGTAAAAATCTTTGCTTTTTTCAGCAGTTTTAATGCCTTTTTTTAATTGTCCAATACTACGCATATAGATTTTTTTCTTTCTATAGTATTGACCAAAAGCATAATAACAGTGTGCAAGAAATAAATTTTCTTGATGTTTATAAGCATGATTAAACGCGGTAGTAATATGTTCATATGCCTTTGCTAATTGATCAAGCTTTAAATGCACATTTCCCATGTTAAGATGGGCTATCGCTTGACCATATTCATCATCATTATTTTTCGCTTTTCCATAACTTTTTTGATAATACTCTAAGGCACTTTCAAAATTCTTTAAATCTTCATGTAACGTTCCAAGATTATTATAAATCTTAGATTTCTGTTTATTGAGACCTTTTTCTTCTATAATGTTTAAAGCCGTATTATAATAGTTGATTGCTTGATCGATTAACTCCATCGTAATGTAAACATTACCTAACCCAATCAATGATTCCGCTTTCGTTTCGTGTAACTCAAATTTTGTTGAAAGTTTAAGTGCTTGAGATAAATGATTAGTTGCTTGAGTGAAATCCCCACTTATCCAAAAACATCGACCAATCCGCATGTTACTTTCAGCTTTGATATCATTAAAGTCAAATTTCTCACCCAAAAGAAGAGCTTCAGAAGCGATTTTAAGCGCGTCTTCAGTGCTTTTCCCTTCTGTAATACTAGCTTTTTTTAACAAGTCCTTGGCAGATTGTAATGGTTCGTTTACATCATTCATGAGCAAAACCTCACTTTATAGTAAAACTTATTATCTAATTATAGCATTTTTTAGCCTAAATAAATAACCTTATTAAAGTTGAAACAGAAATACCAAACAATTTTATTAAAGATTTAAAATAAAAA
>CAYLQZ010000025.1:0-22976 GCA_964386055.1 uncultured Candidatus Izemoplasmatales bacterium
CTCACACTCCTTATTCGAACGTTGCGACTTTTTTGATTTCGTGTTCAATACGTTTTTGATCAAAGATATGGTGACGTTCCCCTTTTGGAAGTGGAACAGTAATGTCTGGTGCCGTTAGGCGAGTCGGTTGTGCTTCAAGATGGAAGAATGCACCTTCGTTGACGCGACTGATTAACTCAGCGCCAATTCCAAGGGTTTTTACCGCTTCATGGACAACCAATAAGCGTCCAGTTTTTTTCACGGATTCGACTACATGGTCACTATCCATTGGTGCAATGGTTCTTAGATCAATAAGTTCTACTGAAATATCTTCGTTTTCTTCAATTGCTTTAACGGCTTTCATTGTGTCATGAAGCATAGCGCCCCATGAAACAACGGTTATGTCTGAGCCTTCTTGGACCGTACGGGCTTTTCCAATTTCAACGGTGTATTCTTCTTCAGGTACTTCTTGTTTAAAGGCACGGTAAATTTTCTTCGGCTCAAAGTAAATGACAGGATCTTTATCTTTGATTGCGGCTGTCATTAATCCTTTTGCATCATATGGAGTTGCAGGGATTACGAGTTTTAAGCCTGGAATATGGGCAAATAAGGTTTCAAGCGATTCTGAATGGTGCTCTAGCGCTCTTACACCGCCACCATAAGGCATTCTAATTACCATAGGAACACTGTATTTACCGCGTGAACGGTTACGCATACGTGCAGCGTGAACGACGATTTGATTAAACCCGGGGAACATGAATCCTGAGAACTGAAGTTCCGCTACAGGTTTTAACCCATTCGCAGCCATCCCGATTGAGCTTCCTATAATCGCAGCTTCACTAATAGGGGTATCAAATACACGGTCTTTTCCATGTTTCTTTTGAAGGCCTTGTGTGACGCGGAAGACGCCGCCTTCAAACCCGGCATCTTCGCCGAATACGACTACAGATTTGTCATTTTCTAATTGTTGATCAAGGGCATTATTTATTGCGCCTAAAAGGGTAAGGGTAGCCATTATTTTTTCCCCTCGCTTTCTGAAAGTTCTTGATATTTTCTAATTTCTTCTTTTTGTCGTTTAAGATCGTAAGGTAAGGTTTCATATGTGTAGTCAAATACTTCATCCAATGTTGGATATGCGGCTTTTTCGACTTCTTTAAAAGTATCCGCAACAAATTTCTTTTGTTCTTTTTGAAGCGCATCTTCTTTTTCTTTATTCCATAGTTTTTTATTGGTGAGGTATTGTTTGAAACGAATCAGTGGATCTTTTTCTTTCCACTCTTCTACTTCTTCATCACTACGGTAAATCGTTGGGTCATCGCTTGTTGTATGGGGACCAAGACGATACGTTACCGCTTCAATTAAAGTAGGGCCTTCGCCTTTATACGCGCGCTCTAAAGCTTCTTTAGTCGCCACATACATTGCTAAAACGTCGTTTCCATCGACTTGAATTCCAGGAATTCCATAGGCAATGGCTTTTTGAGCTAAGGTTTCAGATTTTGTTGCTTGTTTACGCGGAGTTGAAATAGCGTATTGGTTATTTTGGATAATGGTAACCATAGGGAGGGTGTAAACGCCGCCCCAGTTGACGCCTTCATGGAATTCTCCGTTAGACGTTCCCCCATCTCCAATATACGTCACAACAGCGTGATCTTTTTTCTGTATTTTAGCTGCGTGAGCCACACCTGCAGCGTGGTTGATTTGAGACCCGATTGGAACGTTGACGGGCATAATGTTAACCCCTTCATCGTATTGAGAGCCTAGTTCGTTTCCATACCAGTAAAGGTAATTTTGAAAGAGCGACGCGCCTTTATAAAGCATCGCAGCCGCCTCACGGAACGCTGGGACTAACCAATCTTCTTTTTTACTTGCGGCCATAGGGCCAATTTGCGCAGCTTCTTGTCCTTGGACAGGGGCGAACGTTAACATACGCCCTTGACGTTGGTATTGAAGTGCTTTAATGTCTGCAACTCTTGCAAGGGACATCGTTTTGTACATATGAATAAGGGTGTCTTTGTCAATATCTGGTTCTAAGTCTTTGTTTAGAACTTTACCATTCTTGTCGAGAATGCCAAACATCTCTTTTTTGAGTGGATCATAATTTTCGAACAACATCATTGTTCCTCCTTTATTTATAAAAAGTGTAAATAAATTGTAATAAAAATAAAAAGCCATACCTATATGACAAGTTCATAATAACTTATGGGTTTTAAGTTTTCACGTGATATGCACTTTTTTGTAAGAGTTCTAAATAGATGTATTAAATTCATAAAACAAGTTTTTAGTAACGTTTAAAGTTAGGGTAAAGAAAAAGACCTTTTTTTAGGTCTTAGTCTTGTTTATAGTCTTTTTCTTTTAAGTATCCTTGGCGATAAAGTTCAATTAATTTAGTAAGATCATCGACAGTTGTTTGGATGGTTTTTCCTTTGTCCGTATCGTAGACATACGTTCTTCGGTGGTTGATATCTTCGCTATGGGTAATACTGATAATATCTTTTTCTTCTTGAATTAATTTTTGATACGTCTCAAACCGTTCATGAGAGACTAAATAAAAAGCGTATGAGTCAGAAATTAAGGTATAGCCTCCTATGGTGGTTTCTTTAGAATATTGTTTACTCATGCCACCATCGATTAAGTATATTCTTTTATCCGCAAGCATGACTTTATGACCTTTAGTGATATCTAATGGCACGTGACCATTTATGATTTTCCCTCTTGTTTTATCAATGCCAAAGGCATCAAAGATATTATTTAAGACCGCGTCATTTTCTCTTAAAGTAAAGTAGTGATTCATGGTTTCTTGATGGGGACGTTTATCGTCTATAAAATAACGTTCGAAGGTACGCATTTTATCTTTAGCGAATAAAGGACTGCTTGGCGCTTGCCACAAAATCATAAAATAATCGCGTTCAGGGTTATCAACTTCATAACGGTTTAAATACGCATTACGAATCTTTTGTTCGAATTTATCCATTAAGGCTTTGCCTTTATAAACTTCTCCGTCAATAGATTGGCTTTTAAACGTACCATCTTCATTGAGCGCGATGCCCGCGTGTAGGAGTAAAACATCATTACTTTTAAGATAGATTGAGCCTTTTCTAAACATATAACGTATATGATGTTGCAGGGGTTCGTTATGTAAAAACATTTGTCTTAAGTGTTTAATAACGGTCGTTTCTTCTTCGGTTAATGCAAAAGGATTATTCGAATCAACGGTAGGGAAATCATGCGGCACATGATACGTGATGCCTTCTATTTCAATTTCTGATTTATCGTAATCAATTTTATCTAAAAGAATTCTATTTTCTAAATCAAATCCCGGGTTTTTATCAATAATCGCTTTTTCTAATTTAAACTGAATGATGCTGATGGCTTTATGCATTCTTGCGACGACCTTAGGATGATCGATCAATTCGTTTCTTCCCTTAGCATTTTTAGGATAGAAGCCATCGCATGGGTCGTGTTTATACCGCTTATTGGCTAAAGAAGATAAGGGGCGTAAATTAATTCCATAGCCATCTTCTAAACAGTCTAAAGTATTATATCGCGCCGCAATTCTTATAACATTGGCAATCATAACACTACAACCACTCGCAGCGCCCATCCAAATAATGTCGTGATTCCCCCACTGAATATCGACAAATTTTTGGCGCATGATTTTATCCATTACCATATGGGGTTTAGGCCCGCGATCAAAAATATCGCCGACAATATGCAAGCGGTCAATCGCTAAGCGTCTAATAAAACGCGAGAGTTCAATAATCAGTTTTTTCTCTCTTCCTGTTTTAAAAATAGCACTCATAATGGCTTGATAATAACGCGCTTTATCTTCGTGATTATTTGATTCATATAAAAGTTCTTGAATGATATAACTAAATTCGTCTGGCAAGTTTTTAGCCACATGACTTTTGGTGTATTTAGTGGCGACGAGTCGCGCTAAAATAATCATGCGATTTAACACGTCGTTTAATAAAAGGTCAAAAGCTTCGCTATCCCATGATTTTTGGTATTTATTGATCATATCGTGAGGATAGTAGATAAAAAACCCTAACCTGCGTTTATTGGTTATATCTAAATCATTAAAGTTTTGATCAATTTTTTGTTTTAAGATCCCGCTTGCGTTTTTTAAAAAGTGGTTAAACGCATCGTATTCACCATGAATATCTGCGATAAAATGTTCTGTTCCTTTAGGTAAGTTTAAAATTGCATTTAAGTTAATTAATTCAGTCGCGGCACTTTGAACATTTGGAAACTTTTGTGATAATAATGTAAAATATTTACTTTCATACGTCATAGTTACCCCTACCCTATTTATTCTTCTATTGTTTCTTCTGTTTCTTCTTTTCCAGAAAGTCTCGCTACATAAATTTTAATAATCGGTCTAAATACGTTCCCTTGAACATAAAACACCAATAAAAATGCCGGAATAGTTAAGACTGGATGCACCATAAATACTAAGGCATAAAAAGTGAGTGCATTGATTAATAAACTCAGTGATGTTAAAGGATGTAGATGCATTAACAGTAAGGTGTTTTTAATTAAATGAAGTGGCCCACTATGTTTAAAGACTGAAATAATTGGGAACGCATACTGCATAAATAATGCCCCATATACCGCCGTTAAAACCCCTAAAGGAAATCGCATAGGATAATCGGCGGGTAAGCGATACACAATGAAATACCCGGCGCCACCAAATAACAACACACTCCCTAAAAAAGTGTAGGTTGATGATAAAAACGTTAATTTAAATTGCTGCTTATACGTTTGATAAATACTTGTATCTACTATATCGGTTTGCATTTTATAAACCGTAATAAATGTTGCGCTTAAGGCAGCGCCCGTCCCTATAAATAGGGTTAGAATACTGCTTAATATAAAAAGCAATGTCACCTGTAAATAATCGATAAGTTTTTCATAAATGGTTTTTTGACTATGTTGTATGAACATGAAAAATCCCTCCGTTTCACACATCATAGCATACCATAGTGCCGTCAATTTTTCATTGAGAATTCATTACTTTTTGGTTTATAGCTAAAGCGTAGACCTATCGTCTACGCTTATAGTTTTATTTAATCATGTAAAGACATCGTCGTCACAACATCGACACCCGTGTCAAAGACATTGGCAATCACGACTTCGCCTAAATCTGTTGGGACTTTAAGATCAATGGTTTCTAATAAATCCATAAGGTCAAAGATTTTCCCTTTAGGAATGGCGTCTGTGGTTTTAACCGGCACTCTTCTTTGATGAATTGAGTCAATGCTTACGGTAGATGTCACCATTCTGGTTGGATCTAGTAATTCTTTTTGGGCGTAACGTTCGCCTCGTTTACATTTATTATTGGCTACTTCATGAGAGTCGGTATCGATACTTAAATGGCATCCCACTGGACATACTATACAGATCATATCTTTTTTCATACATTCACCACCTCAAATTGTATACTGATTGGACCATGTTGGTTAATCGTGTCTTTTTTAATCGTCAGTTTTTCCATTTCTGCTGGGACCACAAAGCGCGCTTTTTTAGTATATAAAAGCGTTTCTCCTTGATAGATATGGAATTTACCACTCATTGCGTTGGTCGTTGTCCGTAAGGATAAAACCACGTCTTCAAAATCGTCGTCCATATCCAATGTTTGTGGCAAGATATACGCAATATTCGATGAAGGCGTCACAGAGATTAATTTTTCTGAACGCTTTTTATTGTTTAATATGTACGCTTTCGCTTGTGCGCCAGCTTTAGTAGATTCTTCGGTCACAAAGTCGACTAAATCATGGACATGTAGGGCGTTTCCGCAAGCAAATAAGCCATCAACACTGGTTTGATAGGTTTGATCAACAATCGCGCCACCTGTTTTTTTAGAAACATCAAATTTAAGGGAATCAAACATGTTGATATCAGGAATTAGTCCAACTGATAATAATAAGGTGTCGACATCAAAGGATTTTTCGGTGCCATCGATATATTCGAAATTTTCGTCGACTTCACTAATCGTTATGCTTTTTAAAACATCTTTTCCTTTAATATCACTAATGGTATGCGAGAGAAATAATGGAATATCAAAGTCGTGTAAACATTGGACGATGTTTCTTGTCAATCCATTAGAATGGGGCATGAGCTCAGCGACGCCTAATACTTCAGCGCCTTCTAATTTCATCCGTCTTGCCATGATCAAGCCAATATCCCCACTTCCTAAGATAAAGACTTTTTTCCCGACCATATAGCCATCAATATTTAAATATCGTTGCGCACTTCCTGCAGGCATAATGCCCGCTGGACGATCGCCTGGTAATTGGATAGCCCCTCTTGTACGCTCATAACAGCCACTACTGATGATGACGCTTTTTGTTTTAATAGAATGTTCGCCTTTTTTCGTGTTTATCACTTTTAAGTCAAACTGACCATTTTCTTTTAATACATCGATTACTGTCGAATCGGTGATAACATCTACGTTTAACCCAAGTACTTCTTTTATGCCTCTTTCTGCATATTCTGGTCCGGTAAGTTCCTCTTTATAATGATGTAAGCCAAATCCGTTATGGATACATTGTTTTAAAATGCCCCCTAACGTTTTATCGCGTTCGATTAGTAAAATATTTAATTGTTCGTCGTATGCGCCTTTTAAGGCGGCTAATCCTGCGGCGCCACCGCCTATTATTGCTAAATCATATGGTTTCATTTTTTCACCTTCGTTTCGCTTTTTAAGATTGGAGATTGGTCGGCAAAATAATTGATTTCTAAAGGGGTTTTACCGAGTTCACGGGCTAATATTTTGATGATTTGATGTTCACAGTATCCACCCTGACAAATTCCTGCCCCAGCACGCGAACGTTTTTTTATGGCTTTGACACTATCGCCTTTTATGGCACGGTGAATATGGCGAACAATATCGCCTTCAGTGATGCGTTCGCACTTACAGACTAAGTTTCCGTAACGATTGTCTTCACTAAACGCTGCGTCTTTTTCTGTTTTATCCATGTCGTCATACAATTTTATTTCCCGTCTGTACGGATTAAACGCGTCATTTCTTTTTAAAGGGTCTTTAGGCAAAATGATTGATTCTAAAACATATTTAGCAATGGCTGGTGCAGCGGTTAGCCCTGGAGAATCGATTCCAGCCACATGAATAAAACGGGCGTTTTCGTGTGATTCTTGTATATAAAAATCTTTGTGCGTTGATGAGGCTCTTACCCCAGCAAACGTTCGAATATTTTTATGGAAGGGAATATTTTTAGCCAATAGGATTGCCCCTTTTTTAACAACATTCAATCCACCTTTAGTCGTTGATACATCGTCTAAAGACGTTTGGTGTTCACTGTTTGGACCGATGAGGATATTGCCGTGGTATTGGGGAACCATTAAAATCCCTTTTCCTTTTTCATCCGGAGTCGGATAAAGTGTTCGTTGTAAAAACCCTTGTACACGACGGTCTAAAACTAAGTATTCGCCTTTTCTAGGCGTTATATGATAAGGCAATTTTTTCTCAACGAGTTTGGCAATTTTTTCTGCGTAAGCGCCTGCTGCGTTGATCACATACCGCGTTTGATACGTTGAACCATCGGTTGTTTTTACGGTATAAATTCCATTATTTTTTTCAATCGCATTGACGGTTTGGTTTTTCTTTAAGGTCACGCCATTATCAATCGCGTTTTCTAAACACGCAATCGCAACTTCCCAAGGATACGTGACTTTTGTGGATGGGAGATTCAAGACTTTTGTGATTGAATCTGCTAAGTTGGGTTCAAGTTTTCTTGCCTTTTCTTGATCAAGAATTTCAACCCCTGGTACACCATTGGTTTTAGCGCGTTCTAAATACCGTTCTAAAAGTCCTTCTTCATCTTTATCGTGTGCGACCATAAATGCCCCATTTTTATAAAGCGGTATGTCGAGTTCTTTTTCTAGCGCATCATATAATCGATTCCCCTCAACATTTAACTTTGCTTTGAGGGAATTAGGATCTGGGTCGTACCCACTGTGAATAATGGCACTGTTTGCGCTAGTGGCATGATTCGCCGCGTCATTTTCTTTTTCTAAAACAATGGTTTTCGTGTTATATTTAGATAATTCTCGTGCGATTGAGGCACCGGTGATGCCTGAACCGATAATTAAAAAATCGTAAGTCATATTAAATCTTCCTTTCAAGTTTGACTGGTTCATATTCCCATAGTTCATGTGATGATGTAGTAATTGAGTTAGCACCCTGTTCTAAGCACTGCACTATATGATTTTGTTGGGTGATCAATCCCCCCATAAAGATTGGTTTATCAAAATGTTTTTGTATAGTAGGCAGGATTTGCGGCATATAAGGCAACACCTCGATGATGTCAGGTTTACACTCATCGATGACATCAAGTCCTTTTTTCAAGGCGTGGCGATCTTTTAAGAATACGCGTAAGATCCCAATAACCCCCCGTTTTTTACAAATTGAAATGACTCTAGGCTTTGAGGTAATTATACCCGCAATGTTAAACGTTTGTATGCAATATATTGCGCCGTATTGGTCTGACGCTAAGCCTTTAATAAGATCTAAGTGAATTAACACTTGTTTTTGATGCGCCTGCATTGATTCTATAACGTGGGGTAATTCTGCTAGTTGAAAATCCATGACCAAGCCCATGGTTAAAGGCCCTTTTAAAAATTTCTTTAACTTCGAATGATTTGATATTGCTGGAATGATAGTTTGGATCGGTAACGCCCCCTGAATAAAGAAAAAGAGAAAAACGTCCAATTGCTTGGAACATTTTTCTCTTTAATCTCTAGATTACTATTAACTTGTTGGGTAAAGCCTTGTTATATTAAAACTTAATTGGTTTAAACATCATGGTTGCTTTTACAGCTGATTTCCAACCATCGTAAAGCATGTCACGTTGTTTTGGATCCATCTTAGGTTCAAAGGTTTTATCAATGGCCCATTGTTTGGCAATTTCTTGTTTGTCTTTCCAGAATCCTACCGCTAAACCAGCTAAGTAAGCTGCACCTAATGCTGTTGTTTCTTGGACACTTGGTCTTAATACGGGAACATTTAAGATATCGCTTTGGAACTGCATTAAGAAATCGTTTGCAACGGCGCCGCCATCAACGCGTAATTCTTTTAATTGAATCCCTGAATCTTTATTCATCGTAAGCAACACATCTGCACTTTGATATGCGATAGATTCTAATACCGCTCTTGCGAATTGGGCGCGCCCGCTTCCTCTGGTGAGTCCGAATACGGCACCCCGTACATCCGAATTCCAATAAGGAGTTCCTAGTCCAACAAAGGCTGGAACTACGTAAACACTTTCGTTATTGTCAAGAGAATTCGCCAACGCTTCGGTATCACTTGCGGTTTTAATCGCTTTTAAGCTGTCTCGTAACCATTGAACGGCTGACCCTGTTACAAATACAGCCCCTTCAAGCGCGTATTCTACCTTGCCATCAACACCCCAAGCAATGGTAGTAAGTAAACCTGAGTCACTTCTTATCGCTTCAGTTCCGGTATTCATTAACATGAAACTTCCGGTTCCATACGTGTTTTTAGCTGTTCCTTTTTCAAAACATGCTTGACCGAATAATGCACTTTGTTGATCGCCTGCTGCGCCACCAATAGGCACTTCTTCTCCAAAGAAATGATAATCTACAGTATTAGCATACACTTCTGAAGAAGGGCGAACGTCCGGTAACATGGATTTAGGAACACCTAAAATATCTAAGAGTTCGTCGTCCCATTTAAGCTCGTGGATATTATACATTAAGGTTCGAGATGCGTTTGAGTAGTCTGTTACATGTGCTTTTCCACCTGATAATTTCCATATAATCCATGTATCGATGGTTCCAAATAATAATTCGCCGTTTTCAGCACGCTCACGTGTGCCTTCTACGTTATCTAAAATCCATTTAACTTTAGTCCCTGAGAAGTATGCATCAATCAGTAATCCTGTTTTACTCTTAAAGGTTTCTTGATGCCCAGCAGCGTTTAACTCATCACAAATTTCTGAGGTTTGACGCGATTGCCAAACAAGAGCGTTATAAACAGGTTTTCCAGTTTTCTTATCCCAAACAACGGTCGTTTCACGTTGGTTAGTGATTCCAATTCCGGCAATTTCTTTAGGAGATACATTGTTTTGATTTAATACTTCAGCAATAACCCCTAAAATTGATGTCCAGATTTCATTTGCGTTATGCTCGACCCATCCTGGTTTCGGAAAAATTTGTTTAAATTCACGTTGAGCTGTGTCTACAATGGTCCCTGATTTATCAAATAAGATTGCTCGTGAACTCGTTGTTCCTTGATCTAAAGCCATGATATACTTTTTTTCCATGGTTTGTAACCCTCCGTATATTTTTTTTTATTTCTTTTCAACACTGATATAAAACGATGCAACTTGAAGTACTACAAAGACTGCTGCCATAATAGGTAATGCTATTAAGAAATTGTCGTTAAATGCTGCTTCGAATGTTAATAATCCTAAAGACCCACCTACAAGTGGTGCAACGACTGGTACCCATGCATATGACCAATCTGAATCGCCTTTATCGGGCACTGGTAAGAAGAAATGCGCCAAGCGAGGACCTAAGTCACGCGCTGGATTAATAGCATAACCAGTTGTACCACCTAATGAAAGACCAATAACTGTAACGAGAAGACCAACGAGTAGTGGTGGTAAGAAACCGCCGCCTTCAATCCCGATTGTGAAGTTAATACCTGCGATACCGAATAAAAGCATAAAGGTACCAAGTACTTCACTGAAAACATTTGCGGGGGTATGACGAATTTCAGGTGCTGTAGAGAATGTCGCAAGTTTTGCTGCTGGATCCTCTTCCGCTTTGTAATGCGGATAATACATCGCTAACACTAGTCCTGCTCCAACAAATGCACCCAACATTTGTGATCCCATATACATTAGTGTTTCACCAAGCGTTAAAACACCGGCTGTATACTCAGCAAAGGTAACCGCTGGATTAATGTGTGCTCCAGTAAGATGTCCTGCAATATAAACTGCCATTGCAACACCAAGACCCCAACCGAATGTAATAACAATCCAGCCCGATCCATTAGACTTTGTACCTTTAAGTACAACGCCTGCTACAACTCCAACCCCAAAAATCAAAAGAGTCATAGTACCAAAAAATTCACCGATGAAAATGTCCATGTAATTCATAAAACTTCCTCCTAAAATAATTTTTATTTCTTCTAAAAATAAAAAACCCAGAGAAATATTCTTGCGCATGCATATGCACAAGGTTACTTCTCTGGGCTCTAAATCTCCTCAGAAATTGGTTATTAACTTACCCTATTTATATCATACATGATTTTTAATGTAAAGGCTTTTATTTTTATATATTTTTAATGTCTAACTATTTTAGTCATACAGATTCAGTACCCTATGATATAATATTCCTTGAAAGGTGGCGATTATATGTTAAATAAAAATAAAATTATTCCAGCGTTATCAACCCATCAAAGTATTAAAAAGTTTTGCCAAACTGATATTGAATTTGGACTATTAATGAATTTTCAATTATCACAACTGCCAGAAATTATCCGGGAGATGAAAAAATGGAATAAGAAGATTTTTGTTCATTTAGAACTTATTAAGGGCTTAAGTAATGATGAATACGGCGCCATTTATTTAATACAAGAATTACACGTACATGGGATTATAACCACGAAACCAAAAGTTGTTCAATTATGTAAAAAACGTGGCATACTTGGGATTATGCGCTTTTTCTTAAAAGATAAATTATCCCTTAATCAAAGCATCAATCTTTTAAAACAAACCCAACCCGATATGATCGAAGTCTTACCAGCGTTACCCAGCAAAATACATCATATCTTATATCATGTGGATAAACCTATTCTCATGGGGGGGCTAATCGAGACTGAATCTGAAGTTGAAGCGTGCATCGAAAAAGGGGCTAGCGCCATCACAACGTCTAAAGAGGCGCTTTGGTTTAAACAAAAATAACCAAAAAACTTTAAAGTATGGCAATCCATACTTTAAAGTTTTTTATTTGAGATTGAGAATTTCTTTTTTTAGGTATTTTGCGATTGCCGGAGCGGCTGTCACGCCTGGTGAATCGATGCCGGCGACGTGAATAAAGTTAGGATGTTCAAACGATCGTTTGATGTAAAAATCATCTTGGTTGATCGTGGAACGAATCCCAGCGTATGTTTTTTCAACTTGACTGTAAGGGACATAGTTTAATAATTGATTCATCGTCGTTTTAATGGCGGTTAATCCTTCTTGCGTTACTTTGGCTTCATCTAACGCTTCTTGAAATGTACTGGTAGGGCCTAAGCGAATCGTGCCGTTTGGTTGAGGAATAGCTAAAATGCCTTTTGTGTCTTTTTTGGGCACAGGGAAAAAGGTATGATTCACAAAGTTTCGGTACGTGCTTGGAAGGACCATATACTCGCCTCTATGTGGCATCATTTTATAAGGTGGTTGGGCTTCAACCATTTTCGCAATATGTTCCGCTTTTACACCAGCCGCATTGATCACATGTTTGGTTTTATAGCTTTTGTTGTGATTGGTTGTGACTAAAAAACCATCATCTAAAACCGTTATATCAGTGACAGTCGTTGATTTTTCAAATCGGACTCCATTCGATTTGGCACTTTTTTCTAATATTTGACAAAGTGCAAAGGTATCCGCGGTCATTGCGTCTTTTAGTTCTAATCCGCCGACTACTTTTTTTGAAACGTTTTTTTCATTGCGTCTTAAGGTATTCACACTTACGATGGACGCGTCTAAATTACGGGCTTTTGCGTCTTCATATAAAGCTTTTACATCACGCATCTCTTCCTCGTTTAACGCTAAAACATAAGCTCCGTTTTTTAAGTGCGGCACCTTAAATTCATCTACAAGCGATTGGTAGATTTGATTGCCTTCTAAAGCCAATTTGGCTTTAAGTTCTCCTTTATGAGGCGGAACCATAACTGGCGAGTGGATTAGGGCACTATTGTTTTTTGTTTGGACTAACGCTAAATCTTCTTCTTTTTCAATAAGGGTAATGCTGCTGGTGGTTTGGGAAAGTTCATGGGCGATAAATGTCCCTATGACACCGCCACCAATAATGATATATTCTTGCATCGAATCAATCCTTTCAAATAGAAAAAGCGCAAAAAAACTGTTTTGTTTTTTTGCGCTCTTTGCTCTAGCAATTTCATTAAATTATATAGTTATTATAAGCGGAGTTCTTTAAATTCTCAATTGATTTGCGTTTTTACTTTAATAATTTATTGCGTTATTTCGTTATATAAGCAATTGCGACGGTTCCGATTCCTGCGTTTAAGGCCACAATTGATGAAATATCCATTGTATAAACAGGGTCTAACCCCGTAATAGCTTTAGCTTTTTCGATATATTCGCTCACGCGCGATGGGGCTTTAGCGTGAACAACTGCGTAACGCTCTATGCCTTTTTCTTGATTGATTTTTTCTAGGTGTTTAAAGATTTTATTGGTAGACATTTTAATCGACAGTCCTTTAGAGAAAATAATCCCTTCGCCCGTTTCGTCGATTGAGATGACGGGTTTTAAGTTAGTGATTTTTCCTATAACCCCTGTCACTTTTGATACACGTCCACCACGAACCATGTATTTTAAGGTTTTAACGCTGACTAAAATGCGCGCTTTTTCTCTTAAAGGTTTTAAAGTATCAACGATGGTTTCAAACGATTTGCCTTGATCTAACATCTCTGCGGCACGCATGACAAGTAATCCTTGTGCCCCTGAATTTTGTAAGCTGTCAATGACTTCGATTTTTACATCGTCTTTGACGGTTTTTTTAGCTTGATTAAAGACATTATAGGTTCCACTCATTTTTGATGATACGCTTAAGACTATGATTTTTTTATAGTACGTACTTAAATAAGAAAAGAAGTTTTGCATGTGCTTTAAGTTTGGCTGTGTGCTTTTAGGGTAATCGGTAAATTCATCCATAAATTTGTAGAATTTATCAGAAGTAATGGTGAGTTTATCGTAGTAATCTGACCCTTCAATGGTTAAGACTAAAGGGATTTGTTGGATTTGATATTGATCGACCAACGCTTGAGGTAAGTCGGCAATTGAATCGGTTACTATGACCGTGTCATATTTACGGGCGTTTCGCACTTCGTGTTGGCGTTTCATATCATCGACTTTTTGTTGGACAATTTGTCCATAGTCTCTTAAACGGAAAAATACGTCTGATGGTTCATTGGTATGGATGTGAATGCGCGCTTTTGATTCATTTCCCGCAACAACCATTGAGTTTCCAATATCATGTAAAGTTTTTTTAATGGCTTTAGCCGAAAGATTGTCTCCCGTAATTAACGCTTCAGTACAGTAGCGATAATCGCCTTCGTTAAAACTTTCGTGACTTTCTTCAGGTTTGCCTTCTTCTGGGTCTTTCGCATCAAAGCTGTCTTCATACATTTCATCCATGACGCCATCACGTAAATAGTGCATAAAGCCTTCTATAAAGTGGAAAAAGCCTTTCGCACCCGCGTCAACAACATTGTTTTGTTTTAAAACATCAAGTTTTTCTGTCGTTTGTGCTAAAGACGCTTTTAGACTTTCGAATGATTCGCTTAACAATATAATAAAGTCTTTGGTTTTTTGTTTTAAAGCGTTTAACGCTTCACTCCATTCTTTCATTAGCGTAATCATGGTCCCTTCCACAGGTTCACTGACTGCTTCATAGGCATAAGGCACCGCTTTTTGTAACGCCTCGATTAATTGATTGACATCAATATCGCCTTCTGTTGGTTCTAATTCCATTAATAAACCGTTTAAATACTGCGCAAATATAATCCCTGAGTTTCCTCTTGCGCCTTCTAAGGCACGATCAGCAATGGCACGCAATTTAAATTTATCATCGGTTTTTAAATTTGTTTCATCTAATATTGCATGCATGAGTGATGCTAGGTTGGTCCCAGTATCCCCATCCGCAACCGGAAATACATTAATTTCATTTAGATTATCCTTATGACGTAAGACACTTTTAGCCCCCGCCATTAATGATAAATAAAACTTATCTTTATTTAACGTCATTGTTTCCATAAACATCGTCTCCAATTTTTGTTTTTAAATAAGTGTGAATAATAAATAGCCTAACGTTGCGCTTGAAGCGCCGACAAAGGTTCCCCAAATTAAATCAATGATCGTAATTTTTAATGGCCAATCTTTTAATGTCGCTAGGTTGGTTAAATCATACGTTGCATAACAGAAAAAGCCAAACAACGCGCCGTTTCTTAATGCCAATACTACTGAGTCGTTTTCACGTGCCGGATTCACCGCAAAATAGACAAGGCCTAAAATAAACAGTAAGTAAAAGATGATTGCGGCAGCCCAATTTACATTGTCTGCTAATATGTAGCCAAGGTATTGGTTATAAAGTTTTTTAGCGATAACACCGAGCCATACTAAGTCTACTGCAAAAAATACTAAAAAAGTAAATACATACATTAATACATAATCCATTTGTAAGCCTCCCTTTGATGATTAAATAATAGCATGGAACGCTACATTTATCATTATAAATACACTGTTAATTATAAAAAAGTTAATCTAGGACTTTATAGACCTATGGGGCGATAGGGTCATGATAACAATTAACCATCGACACCATACATTATAATTTATAAATTAAACGTTTATTTCTTAGCATCTTTTCAAAGTAATGATACAATAAAATAAAATATGGGGAGTTGATAAAATGAAAATAGTAAAATGGGTAGGGGTACTAGGTACCTTAGCAATGAGTATAGTATTATTGAACGGCTTTATTAATGGCAGTTTTTTTGACGATGGATCTGCGTTAATGGAAAACCCTTGGGGGATTGTATCGTTAGTTGATTTATATGTTGGGTTCGTCATTTTCTCGCTTTGGATCATCTACCGCGAATCATCTTTATTCGTCCAAATCGTGTTAGTAGGTTTGATGATGATATTTGGGTTTTTAACCGCAAGCGTCTATCTTTTTTATGTCTTCCATCAATCAAACGGAGACCTTTTAACCGCCATGCACGGAAAACACGCCATCAAGTATCGTAAACGAGATGATGTAGATGAAACTAACTGAGATTAAAGAAGAACTTAACAGTGTCTTAAAGGGAAAAACGCTCGATACACTTTTACCCCCGATTATTTTCGTTTTGGTTAATATGGTTACAACACTAGGCATGTCGGTTTTACTATCGCTTGGATTTGCGCTTTTCATTACGCTATGGCGCGTAGCCTCTAAAGCGTCTATCCTTTATAGTGTTTTAGGGTTTTTAGGCGTCTTAGTTGCGGCATTATTCGCTTATGTATTGGGGAGCGTCGGCGATTACTTTTTACCAGGGATTATCGGAAGTGTCGCGGTCGCTTTTGTTACGTTAGGGTCTATTATCCTTAAAAGACCGTTACCACTTCTTTTATCGCATCTTACAAGAGGGTGGACGTTTGAATGGTTTTTAAGAAAAGATATTTATCCTGCTTATTTTGAAACCGGGATTTTATGGCTCCTATATTTCGCTTTGCGCGCCATGATTCAAGTCGTTTTTTATCTCACTGATAACGTTGGAGGCTTAACGCTAATGAGTACCATTTTTGGCTTTCCTCTAACCATTGGGATTTTAATTATCACTTATGTCTATGGGATTTATAGATTAAAAAAACTCGGTGGACCTGGAATTGATGAATTCGACGAAGGGACCCCTCCTCCTTATAAAGGACAAACGCGCGGTTTTTAACTCGCTTTGGAGTCATGACGCTTAATAAAAATAGCCTAACGCAATCGTTAGGCTATTTTTTTAAAGCGCTTTTAAATATTTAGATAATTCCCATTCACTCACGGTCTTTCTATATTCAGACCATTCATCATGTTTCGCTTTTAAAAACTTATTAAAGATATGATCGCCTAACGCTTCTTTCATTAAAGCTGATTGTTTAAAAGCTTTTAACGCATCCTTTAAATTTTCTGGTAAATTAGCAATGCCTAACGCTTCTCTTTGGTCGCGTTTTAATTTATAAAGATTTTGGGTGACGGGTTTTATATGGTCGTGTTTATTTTCAATTCCGTCTAATCCCGCGGCCAATACAGCGCTCATCGCTAAGTAGGGATTGGCAGACGGGTCCGTCGAGCGTATTTCAGCGCGCGTCGCTTTTTTTCTAACCGATGGAATCCGAATCATCGCCGTACGGTTTGCGTCACTCCACGCAACATAAATGGGCGCTTCATAACCAGGCACTAACCGCTTATATGAGTTAACAATTGGGTTGGTAATGGCGGTGAAACTTCGCGCGTGGTGAATCAGACCTGCGATAAAATACTGACATAAATCTGAAAGCTGATAGGGTTTATCGGGATCATAAAATACATTTTCTCCCTCAGCGTTGGATAAAGAACAATTGGTGTGCATCCCTGATCCATTCACCTTCTGGATAGGTTTAGGCATAAACGTCGCGTGTAAATTATGCCTTGAGGCAACGTTTCTGACAACGAGTTTAAACGTTTGAAGTTGATCGCACGCTTCTAAAGCATCGTTGAATTCAAAATTAATTTCGTGTTGTGAAGGCGCCACTTCATGATGCGACGCTTCCATTGAAAAATTGAGTTTTTGAAGTTCTAAAACTATATCGCGGCGGCATTCTTCTGCGCCATCAACAGGCGCTAAATCAAAATAGCCCCCATGGTCATTAAAATCGGTCGTCACCATTTGTTCACCGTTTCGTTTAAACAAGAAAAACTCGGGTTCTACCCCTATTTTAAAATTTTCAAACCCTAATTGACGCATTTTTTTCAAGTTTCTTTTAAGAACCATTCGAGGATCCCCTTCAAATGGGGTTCCATCTGGTTTATATACATCGCATATTAATCTAGCAACATTGCCATACATACTATTTTCCCACGTTAAAATTAACCACGTATTGACATCAGGATATAAATACATATCCGCTTCTTCGATTCTCGCAAAGCCATCAATAGATGACCCATCAAACATAACATTATTATTTAAAGCATCTTCTAACCCATTTAATGGGATTTCAACATTTTTAATCGTTCCATGAATATCGGTAAAACATAACCGAATATATTTTACGTTTTGTGCATTTGCGTCTTTCAATATGGATTCTTTAGTCCACATAATTTCACCCCTCACTTATCGTAATTATACAAAAAGTTTTTTAACATCACAAAGAAAAATCAAAGAATACGTTTTCATTGGTTAGATAATCAAACCAAATGCAATTCCTCTATATTTTTGTATTACAGAAATTAACGCTTATTTAGAAACGCCATCATTATAAAAATGCGTTTTCATAAAACAAATATGATTTAAAAAATCATATCAAAGCGCTTTTTAATTATAAATAACATGATAGTTTACACGCTCTATATAATTCAATGTAAGCGATAACTTTAGAAAAATACCAATATTTGTTGCAAGATTTAAAGCGCTAATTTAAAATGATACATGCTGTTTAAAACAGTAATCTGTATTATAGGAGTGAAAGCATATGAATCCTTATAAAAACTTTAAAAGTGGTGCGTGGGAAAACACAATCAACGTACGTGATTTTATACAAAATAATTATAGTGAACACACACAAGATGGGACGTTTTTAAAAGGGCCTACCGATGCAAGTACACAATTAAATACCTTAGTTAATAATTTATTGCTTAAAGAACTAAAATCTGGTGGCGTCTTAGAAATGGATACTAACGTGGTAGCCTCTATTACGAGTCATGACGCTGGATATATAGAAAAAGATTTAGAAAAGATTGTTGGACTTCAAACCGATAAACCGTTTAAACGTGCATTTCATCCTTACGGGGGAATCAATGTCGCGAAAAAAGCCGTTGAAGCGTATGGCTATAAAATTTCAGATGAAATGGATGAGATTTTTAACACCTACCGTAAAACCCATAATCAAGGCGTCTTTGATGCCTATACCCAAGATGTAAGAAAGGCCCGACGTAGTGGAATTATTACCGGATTACCAGACGGGTATGGCCGGGGACGTATTATTGGGGATTATCGGAGAGTTGCGCTTTATGGAATCGACCGTTTAATTGCAGAAAAGAAAAAAGAAAAATCCCTTTTTAAAACCCCTATGAACGAAAAAAATATTAGACTTCGCGAAGAAATCCAAGAACAAATTAATGCCTTAAATGCCTTAATTGATTTAGGTACTATTTACGGATTCAATCTTAAACGTCCTGCTAAGAATGCTATAGAAGCGATTCAATGGACTTACTTAGCTTACTTATCAGCTGTGAAAGAACAAAATGGTGCGGCGATGAGTTTAGGGAGAACAGCGACATTTATAGATATTTATATCGAGCGAGATATACAAGACGGATTATTAAATGAAACTGAAGCGCAAGAATTAATTGATCAGTTCATTATGAAACTGCGCATGGTTCGCTTCGCAAGAACCCCTGAATATAACGACCTATTTACCGGGGACCCCACTTGGGTAACAGAATCACTAGGAGGAATGGGTGAAGATGGACGGTCATTGGTCACAAAAACTTCATTTCGTT
Organism: uncultured Candidatus Izemoplasmatales bacterium; assembly: GCA_964386055.1. GTDB lineage: Bacteria > Bacillota_I > Bacilli_A > Izemoplasmatales > Izemoplasmataceae > B1SED10-225. The sequence goes on from CAYLQZ010000025.1 coordinate 19,478, forward strand.
ACTTACAGACCTTATACAATCTTGGCACAAGTGCAGAACCTAACTTAACGGTACTATGGAGTGAAAGATTGCCAGAAGCTTTTAAACACTTTTGTGCAAAAGTAAGCGCTGAAACAAGTTCTATTCAATACGAAAATGATGAGATTATGCGGCCTAAACATGGGGACGATTATGCCATCGCATGTTGTGTGAGTCCGATGACTGTTGGAAAAGAGATGCAATTTTTCGGGGCCAGAGCCAACCTTGCAAAAGCCTTGTTATATGCTTTAAATGGTGGACGCGATGAAATTACAGGCGCACAAGTGAGTCCCGAAATGCCCTTATATGATAAAACTGTTTTAAACTATGACGACGTCATTGAACGCTTAGATACCATAATGGATTGGTTAAGTGAAACCTATATAAGCGCTTTAAACACCATCCATTACATGCATGATAAATACGCTTATGAGCGCGCACAAATGGCACTTCATGACGCAACTGTAACGCGTTATTTCGCAACAGGAATTGCAGGATTAAGCGTTGTTGCGGATAGTTTAAGCGCAATTAAATATGCGACTGTTACCCCCGTTTATGATGAAAATTCAGGGTTAATTACTGACTTTACGATAACTGGCGATTTCCCTTATTACGGCAACAACGATGATCGCGTTGATTTAATTGCTGATGATATAGTAGCCCGTTTTATGGGAAAAATAAGAACGCAATACACTTATCGTGAAAGTGTCCCCACACTGAGTTTATTAACCATTACCTCGAATGTTGTTTATGGCAAAAAAACGGGGAATACTCCAGATGGAAGAAAAGCAGGTGAGGCGTTTGCACCAGGTGCGAACCCAATGCATGGACGCGATCATAGCGGCGCTTTAAACTCCTTATTAAGCGTAGCGAAACTCAACGCTGATAACTGTGAAGACGGGATTTCTAATACATTCACTTTAGTGCCAACTGCGTTAAACAATGATTATGATAATTTAGCTAGTATTATCGATGGATATTTTAATAAAGGGGGCTACCACGTCAATATTAATATCTTAAATCGAGAACAACTCATTGATGCGTATCACAACCCTGATAAATATCCTAACCTTACCATCCGGGTCTCAGGCTATGCGGTAAATTTCGCAAAACTTACCAACCCACAAAAACAAGAAGTCATTGAAAGAACGTTCCATGAAACCCTTTAAAGGAAACGTCCACACCATTGAACCCTTTGGGACATTTGATGGACCCGGAATCCGCTACGTCTTATTTTTACAAGGATGTCCTTTTCAATGTAAGTTTTGTCATAACCGCGACAGCTGGTCGACGCAAGAAAATACTTTAATAAGTGTATCCGATATTTTAAACGACTATGCAAACTATGAACCTTTTTACAAAAAAGGCGGTTTAACTATTAGCGGTGGCGAACCCCTCATGCAGGCCGAATTTGTGAAAACTTTATTTAAAAAAGCACACGAAAAAAATATCCACACCACCCTCGATACATCAGCGGCCTGCTTTAGTCTTAAAAACGCTCCGTTAATCCAAGAAGTACTCGATTATACCGATTTGGTTTTATTAGATATTAAACATATAGATCCCTTGGCCCATAAAGCATTAACCAACGCTACCAATACGCGCGTTCTTCAATTTTTAGACGTCTTAGAAAAACGCCAACAAAAAACCATCATTCGACACGTTTTAATTCCCACAGTCAATGATGATACTGAGAGTATACAGCGTTTTAAAGAGTATATTAAACATTACCGCGCAATTGAAAAAGTTGAAGTGTTGCCCTACCATAGTCACGGAAAATATAAATGGGAAGCCTTAGGGTTATCATACCCTTTAGACGGCATTGAAGACATGGATAAAACAACCGCAAAAAAAGTAGAAATCATGCTTAACGATGCACTTTATAAAAACCGTATTGCACACCCTAATTCAACGTTTTTCCAAGAAAAACGCTAATCCTTATATTAACCCTCTTCACAAATCCCTTTCAAAAAAATGCCTTCATATTCCCATAATATGAAGGTATTTTTATATATTTAAACGCTATCGATATGCTATAATCACCATAGAGGTGGTTCAATGGAAGCTTTAATCGTTTTTCCAAATCAGTTATTTATAACCCCGACCGCAACCCAGACGCTTATCTACATAGAAGACGAGCATTTTTTTGCACGTGGAACGATTCAATTTCATAAACATAAACTCATTTTACATCGCGCATCGATGCAGCATCATTATCAGTTATATCAAGCGCAAGCACAGTATTTCTCGTATCCTTTAGACACAAATGCATTAGCGGAAACGTTGAAAGGGTTCGACCGTATTTTAGCGTACGACCCCGTCGATCATTCGCTTAGAAAAAAATTCAGCGCCTATCCTATCAAATGGATGGATACGCCAAACTTTATCAATAGTGTTGATGATATTCACGCTTATTTTAAGGATAAAAAATCCTTTTTCATGCATTACTTTTACATTCATCAAAGAAAAACGACGCATATTTTAATGGACGATGAAGGGAACCCCTTAGGGGGACAATTTAGTTTTGATCAAGATAACCGTAAAAAATTGCCTAAAGATATAGACATCCCAAAGGGTTTAACCTTTAAAAATGCTTATATTGATGAAGCGACCGCGTGGGTGGAAGATCATTTCCCAAACAACCCAGGCATGAGCGACACCTTTAATTACCCGGTTCATAGACAAGACGCTTTAAAACAACTTCGTTACTTTTTAGACTATAAATTTGAGTGGTTTGGCCCTTACCAAGATGCTTTTAGTGAAGCTGATGCTTACTTATTTCATTCTAATCTATCGTCGTCTTTAAATACTGGTTTACTCTCTCCAAAAGAAATTGTTAGTGAAGCATTAAAAAAGGGCGTTTCTATTCAGTCTAAAGAAGGATTCATTCGTCAAATAATTGGATGGCGCGAATTCATGCGCGCTGTATACATGTTAAAAGGCAATATGCTTAAAACCCAAAACGAACTCAATCATCACAATCGAGTATCAGACGCATGGTTTAAAGGCACAACACAAATCCCGATTGTCGATCAAACCATTCAAAAACTCAATCGCTATGCGTATTCGCATCATATAGAGCGCTTGATGGTACTTGGTAATATTATGATGTTATCTAATATTCACCCTGAGGATGTTTATTCGTATTTCATGACCATGCATATTGATGCGTATGATTGGGTAATGACGCCTAATATATACGGCATGAGTCAGTTTGCGGCCGGGCCTTTAATGACAACAAAGCCGTATTTTAGCGGCGCAAACTATTTAAAGAAAATGGGCGTTAAAAACGGCCCTTGGAGTGAAACATGGGACGCTTTATTTTATATGTTTTTAAGCGATCATAAATCGTTAATTCAACGGAATCCTCGTTTAAAACTACTGATCAATAACCTTAATAAAAAAGATGAAGCCACACTAAAGCACTACCAAACGTTAAAAGCTACGTTTTTAAAAAACGTCACGCAATAATATAGCCATA
>CAYLQZ010000025.1:23076-24365 GCA_964386055.1 uncultured Candidatus Izemoplasmatales bacterium
CCCCCTCAATTTGGGCTATAGATTTAAAGGGTTTGCTTATAATAAAGGGATATGATTTGTTTTACAGTAGGCTTTAATAGCCTTGGGCCAATAAGACGCTTGAACTTCACCAACATGGTATTTTTCTAATAGAAATTGGCAGAGTCTAGATTGTCCTATGCCACCGCCGATGCTTTGAGGCAACACATTTTTCCGTAGTGATTCATGAAAGTCGCCAGTTGCCCAGTTAGGGGTTTTGTTAAGTTGAATGCTCAAAGCTTCTTGATTGACGCGGATGCCCATAGACGATAATTCTAACGCTTCTTTTAATGGCGCGTGCCAAACCATTAAATCGCCGTTTAAAGTCCAATCATCATAATCTGGACTTCTTGAATCGTGCACAGACCCATCGCTTAAAGCGTCTCCTATTTTCATGATAAATACTGCTTTTTTCGCTTTAGTAATTAACGCTTCACGCTTTGAAGGGGTAGCGTTGGGATAGCGGTTTAAAAGCGTCTGTGTATCAATAAAGTAAATTGTTTCTGGTAATTTTTTTTGATATATCGGGTACGTTTTATTAACCAATGTTTCTAGGGTTAATAAGGCGCCATATATTTTATTTACATGCCATTTTAAGGTGTCAATATTTCTGTCTTTTTCATCAATCACTTTTTCCCAGTCCCATTGATCAACGTAAAGCGAATGCGTCGCATCCAAGGTTTCACTCGGACGTATGGCATTCATGTCAGTATAAAGCCCTTCTCCTATATGAAACCCATACTCATATAAGGCATTGCGCTTCCATTTCGCTAGCGATTGAACGACTTCAACGCGCTCATTATGGTAAGGAAAATTTAATGGTTTCTCTATGCCATTTAATTGATCGTTTAGCCCTGAAGCGGTTTCTACAAATAAAGGCGCAGAGACTCTACGGACGTTTAACGCTTCTGATAATGCTTTTTCAAATGCATCTTTGATTTGTTTAATTGCGTCTTCTGTTTCCATGATTGTTAATTTAGGCTGATACATAATGTCACCTCATTATATTAAAAAACCCCCTTAAAAAGGGCGATTATATCGCGCTACCCCCTTACACTTTACTTACCTGATAGCGGCCTAAGTAAAAAGGGCTGCGCTTTAAATGATATCTTTTTTCTCTTTGAAGGGGTAAAATCCATGCTTTATTTTCCGCGGTCGCTTTAAAATGAATGAATGCATCCCAAAAATTTAGTCTATTATAATGATAAGTCGCTGCGTTTGTCAATCATTATATTGTGTGAACTACACCACCACTTAATCATAGATTTGAA
>CAYLQZ010000026.1:0-23983 GCA_964386055.1 uncultured Candidatus Izemoplasmatales bacterium
TTTCACCATCAACGATACTTGCTTCTACACCAGCAACTGTAACAGCTTCAAGTGATGCTTCGTCGATTAATTCTGCTGTTGTTACATTGACTTCATATGTTTGTGTTTCACTTTCATCATTTGATTCAACATCAATGTACCAAGTTGCGCCAGCATCATCAGTGTAAATTTCCTCAATAGTAGCACCATATAAAGCACTAGCTGTAACTTTTTGAGTAGATTTAGTAGTATCCCATGGTAACTCTACTGATAAATTATCTAAATCAACAGAAATGCCGCCAACCGTTATTGCATCAAGCTTAGTAGTTGCATCTGCACTTTCTCTAGTTAAAGTAACATAGAATGATGCTCCAGTTGTTCCATCTTGTGCTATAACATAAATTTCTAATTCTACATCATCTTCGTCGCCTATTTCTATAAACGAAATACTACTATCTGTAGTAGCATCTATGTCATCAGCTTTAAACCATACTTGGGCAGCTGAATCAGATGTAACAGCTTCTACAGCGACTGAAGTAACGTTCCAATCAAAGTCAAGCTCAACAGCTGACTCTGTCGTTGCTTTTTCTAAGTCAACCTCGATACCATCAATTTCAACCGACTCAAGATCATTATTGTTTGAGAGTTCTCTGTTCACTGTAATAGTATATTCGAATTTAACATCCTCGTGCATAGCAGACATAATGACAACTTTAATTTCAGTTTCCTCGCCACGGTCTTCTAAAAGAACATTATATAATGCACCAGGTGTTGTCAATTCTTCCCCATCAATAGTGATGACGGTTCCTTCTAAGTCTGTGTCAGCTAAAACATCAACATCCGCAACCAATGCACCAACAGTTAAGGATAAAGAAGCTTGCGTAGTTGAAAGTTCTTCTTCATTCACTTCTAATTCGCTTAGTTGTGGGTTCACGACACTAATATCGTAAACTTGATACTCGCTACGAACTTCAGGAATAACTCTTAATGTGTAATCTAATCCAATTTCGCCTTCTAATACACGGTTATCGTCTTCATCGTATACACGATAAATTTGAGAACGTACGGTACCGTCTGGCTCGACTGAATCAAGTAATTCTTCTACCGTTACACCAAATGCTGCTAGGGTAATGGCACCAGAAGTACTAACATCAGATACAACATCGTCATCGGTTGCTTTGATATCGGTGTTATCACTTGCAACTCTTAATTCAGTGATATATCCGTTTTCAACCACAACGTGTGTAACTTTTTTATTATCAAGTTCGTCTGCTACATCAACAATGCCGCCTTTTAGTAACCTATCTTCATCGGCTTCGAATAAGTTTACATCTTCATGCAACTTATATCTTGATCCATCATAAAACTGCACACCGCTTTCAGTCGTCGCACTCGCTACTTCAAATACGCGGTTTGCTAAGACTAAACGCACAACTTCGTCGTCTGGATCTACTTCGTCTTCGCTCCAAACAGTTACACTTTCAGTAACATAATCCTTTTCGAATAAAAAGTCAGCTTTGTCATCTTCATCATCATCAAATTCGTTTTCATCATCTAAGTCAACAACATACCATTCTGCATCTTCAGGAACAGCTTGACCTTTAAGAAATGGATATTCGACGACTTGGTCATTATCATAATTGACTGTAACAGTCAAAACAAGGTCGTTTGCAGCTTTTTCATAAATCCATGTCTCTTCATCATCTTCATAGCCTGGGAAGTTATTCACATAGAGTTCATAAGCGCTTAACCCTTGTTCACCTTGTTCGCCTCTAACGTTTCCTAAGTTATATACATCATCGTTAGATAGCGTGATTACAAGTTCGTAATCATCATTCATTTCAACAGTTTCAACAGAAACCCCGTCGTCACCGTCAACGCCATCTTCACCTTGTTCGCCTTGTGGGCCAACAACGTCACCGGCATTAATAACGGTCCCATCGCTTAGTGTTACCACTAAAGCACCATTAGTCACAACAGCGTCATCAACACTGACACCATCATCACCGTCAACACCGTCATCACCATCTTCACCGTCATCACCGTCAACACCATCGTCACCGTCAACGCCGTCGTCACCGGCTGGGCCTTCTGGACCTTCTGGGCCTTCTTCACCTTGTGGTCCTTCTGGGCCTTCTGGGCCTTCTGGACCTTCTTCACCTTGTTCGCCTTGTGGGCCTTCTGGACCTTCTGGTCCTATGTCACCAGGATCGCCTGAGCAAGCAGCTAGTGAAAACAGGAAAAGGGTAAAGACAAATACAAGTAAAATTCTTTTAATCTTCATCATAATTGTCATACGAGTGTTTAAATTTAACACCCTTGTACCTCCTTGTTTTATTTTCTAAATTTTTAGTTATTACCAAAAAATTTGACACTTAATGTAACCTTTTTACAAAGTTGAAAAAGTATTTACATAATCCCTCCCTTTCAAATTGTTCGTAATTGCGTTAAGGATACATTTATTATATTATACAATAATTTAGCGGTTATTCAAGGGTTTTTATTAGAAACCCTTCTAAACTACGTATAAAATTGTTTCTATTTTTTAACAGTTGATTGCTCTCTTAACCGTTTTTTTCAACAGAGAATCATCGTTCATGTTGGGTTAAAAAATAAAAACACACTCTTATTTTAAACGATTTTCAAGGTGAATGTCAAATGAATATGAAAAATATAATAAATAATAAAATACCTATATTAAGGCCTTAAAAAGTGATTTTTAGGAATATATTTTATGACATACACTTTACAAATATTATAAATTATAACGGTTCGGTCTTTTATTCTTAATAAAACCGTCACTTTGATGGTGAGAAGTGATAAGCAAAGGGCTGTTCATCCATTCAGTTTATAAAACGTTGTGTTATTGACAACAAATCAATTGATTTATGATTTGTTTTATGGCACAATACATGTGCTTATGGGGTGAGACTATGAAAATTGAAAAGTTATTTGATGAGAGTAAAGTCGTTGTGGCACCAATGGCTGGGATTACGAATATTGCGTTTAGAAAAATCCTTAAAGCTTTTAACCCTGCCTTAATCTATACAGAAATGGTCAGTGATAAGGCCATTAACCACCGCAATGCACGTACGCTTGATATGATGGAAGTTGAAGAAAGCGAAGGGCCTATTGCGCTTCAGCTTTTTGGGGCGGATCAAGAACATTTAAAACAAGCCACCGCTTATGCCTCGCTAAATAGTCCTGCGATGTTTATCGATTTTAATGTAGGGTGCCCAGTCCCAAAGGTTATTAAAACCGGCGCTGGCTCCGCTTTAATGCAAGATGAAGCGAAACTCTATGAGATAGTTAAAACAATGGTATTAAATGCTAATAAACCCATCAGCGTTAAAATACGGGCCGGGTATAACGGCGAGAAAAATGCCGTCAGCGTTGCCAAAAAGCTTGAAGCCGCCGGCGTAGCGATGATCGCAGTCCATGGAAGAACGCGCAGTCAAATGTATAGTGGCGTCGTCGATTTAGAGATTATAAAGGCGGTTAAAGAAGCGGTTAAAATCCCTGTAATTGGGAATGGCGATATTAAAACCCCTGAAGACGCCTTACATATGTTAACCTATACCAACGTCGATGCGGTAATGGTGGGGAGAGCTTTAAAAGGCAACCCTTGGCTTATTCAACAAATAAATACGTATTTATCGACTGGCACGTATCAAAAAGACGTCTCTTATCATGAAAAGCTTGAAATGATTAAAAGGCATGCTCACAGTTTAGCTACCCATAAAAATGAACGGGTTGCGCTTTTAGAAATGCGGTCGCACGCGGCGTGGTATATCAAAGGATTACCAGGCGCAACGGTCATTAAAAAAGAGATTTCACAGTGTAAATCTTTAGAAGCGTTTTACGCCATTATTGATCGCTATTATGAAGATTTAAATCGATTGCCAAAAAAATAAGGAAAACCGTAAACTAAACGGTTTTCCTTTTATATTACGGCTTTTTGGCAAATGCTTTTTTGACATAAAAGCGGATGCGTTTAAAAAATTTGGTCTCTTCGTAGGAAAGAATCGCTACTCTGTATACTGGGGTCATGAAATATAAGAATAGTGCGACGGTAATCACCAAAAGCACTAAAATGAAGATTGCTTCTAATAAAGAAATGATTCCTGTTGCGTACGCAATTGGCGCTACCATTGTAGAGAAAAACGGAATATAAGCCGCCACTCTAACCACAGAATCAATGCCGATCATCGGCATAAAGATGCCAATATAAAATCCCCCTAATAAAAGGAAAATAAGCGGCGTTTGAAACTGTTGATAATCTTCTTGGGTCGTCGCAATCGATGCGATTAAGGCCGCAAGGGCTAAAAATAATAATGTCCCGACTACTAAGAATAGAAATAAGATAATCAAAATGGACGCAAGGTTCGGAATATTATTTACCAGTCCTGCAATTAACGATACCGCTTCAATATCGCTTGATGCATAAATGATACGGCCAATTAAAGCGCCCATAGCCGCAAACCCTAAAAGCAATCCAGATTGGATAATTAAAAATGCTATATTGGCAATGATTTTTGATAAGAAATGGTACGTTGATGGCACGCTTGAAATAATGGTTTCAATCACTTTAGACGATTTCTCTTCTATGATATCAACGCCTAAAAACTGCGTTGCCATTATAATCAATAAAAACACCGGTAAAACCAGTAAGGTAATGATGCCTTCTACCATATTTCTAGTGGTTGGGTCTAATCCTCCATCATCACTCGGGGGAGGGTCAATCACATTATAGGTAGCGTATTGTACATTTTGATAGTCTAATAACCCATTTCGAATGGTATTCATCAAGCCGGCTTGTTCACTCACATCTTTTAAGTAAAGGTCAACATCAGGCGCGTTTAAGTCGCCTTCAAACACCACCCATATATCCAATGTGTCGTCATCCCAAAAATCATCCGGCGCTTCGCGTGTTTCTTTAGATACATACCGCGTTTCTTCATAGGCCATATTCATCATCGAAAGGATCGTTGTTTCTAAGGGATAGTCCTGATCGGTCGTATTGTTGGTAATCTTTACATTAATCGTTTCGATATCATCGCTTGAAAAGGCATCAAAAATGGCCGGAATGTTAATAATGGTCATAATCAAAAGTCCCAATAATACATTTGTGATAATAAAGCTTTTTTTAAAGAGTCTTTTTTTGAGGCCAAAGAGGATAAGAAATTTAAACTTTTTCACGTGATCCCCCTACTTTCGCTACAAATATTTCTGATAAAGAGGCGCTTTCTACTTCAAACCGCATCACCTGATCGCAAGTTTTTACATAATCAAAAACCCCTTGTATATAATCATCAGATTCTATTTTAACGTTGATGAAGGTATTATTAGGGATTACGTTATAAACGCCGGGTAAAGTTTTTATATGCTCAATATCAACATCCGCATCAATCTTAATCGTCAATTTTTTAAAATCTTTTTTGATTTGTAAGATGTCGCCTTCGATGATGGAGCGTCCCTTTTCAAGCACCACAATTTTTTCACAAAAACTTTCGACATGGTCGAGTTGATGCGAGGAAAAGATAATCATCGTCCCTGCCGCTTGAAATTGTTTAATCGCTTTTACAAATAAAGTTGTATTGATTGGGTCTAATCCACTAAACGGTTCATCAAGCACTAACAATTTCGGCTCGTTGATGATGGCTGAGATGAACTGGATTTTTTGTTGGTTTCCTTTAGAGAGTTCTTTAATCATCGTATCTTTATATTCAGGAATCTCAAAAAAGGCTAACCAATAATCTAATCGTTTGAGGATGGTCGGTTTATTCATGCTTTTTAACTGTCCTATATAAAGCATTAAGTCTTTCACTTTCATTTTTTGAAGCAGCGACCGCTCTTCGATCATATAGCCGATATCATCGACATTATGGTAGCCGACTTTTTCATTAAAATACTTTACACTCCCTTTTGATGGAGATAACAATCCCATAATGACTCTAAAGCTTGTTGTTTTTCCAGCCCCATTGGTCCCCAGCAAACCAAAGATTTCACCGGGTTTTAAGGTGAAATCTAAGTGGTGGACTGCAATAAAATCGCCGTAGCGTAGTTCTACATTATTCACTTCAAGCATAATATGTCCTTTCTTATGACAGGTAAGGTTTTATTTCCAAGGATCACGGTCATCGTAAGCCTTTAAGAAATCATCTTCCTTATCTTGTGTCTCTTGAAATGCCCAATCTTTTCTTTGTTTAGTTGGATCAACTTCTTTTTCTAATACAGGGTCATAGTTTTCATCCACAACATAGGTTTTAGCTAGTAGATCATGAAATCCTGCGCCATCGGGTGAAAAAATGATCATCGATAAAGAGAAGAAAATCGCAAGGGTTGTGATTCCTAAGACGCCGACTTCAGCCAACGCAAATAATTCTGGATCGATAAAAATTAACCATACAATTAATACATATAAATAAAATTCATACACAATAATCGCACGTAAAAAGTGTTGGGTTAAACTTGGAGGATTGCCTGAAGCGTCGATGGCTTTAACCCGCATTAACATTTTCCCAATCGTTTTCCCATCTTTTTGATAAGGGACGTAAACGTATAACACTAGCCCAATTAACAACATCACAAAGACACTTATGATTAGGGTAGATGGGTCTATGGCTGTTAAAGGATTTGGCGAGTTTAACGTCTGGAGTTCACTTACTCCATCATCAAAAAATTCAAACGGAAAATAAAAGGCTTGTGAAATTAAAATCAAAAAGTTTAAAATCACTAAGTCAATTGCGGCTGCTAAGATTCTTGGCACTGTAACATTAAATCGATATGACATCTGAATGCCCCCTCTTAATGGTGAATGGTTATATCTATATCTTACCACTTTAAATCACAAAGACCAACAAAATACCCCTAATTTCATTGACAAATCTTAATCCTTTATTATAATAAGATTAGATTAAATCGTTGAACGGACGAGTAAATGGACTTAACACTTATGAAGCGAACCTAGGGTGGTGCAAGCTAGGGAGAAAAAGCCATTGAAAAACACCGGGAGAGATGGAAGAAACCAGTAGACCCATCCGTGTGACTTGCGTTAAAAGTCTTAAGCGCATTTGAATTAAGGTGGTACCGCGGACTAATGTTCGTCCTTTTAGAAGGACGATTTTTTTAATTATAAGGAGGAAAAAACAATGAAAACATCTATTCGACATTTAATGAATACTTACGAATCATATAAAGACAGTACGATTACCCTTTTTGGGTGGGCTAGAGCCAATCGAGCCCAAAAGTCATTTGGGTTTTTAAATGTAAATGATGGGACAGATTTCGATAGTGTCCAAGTGGTATACGATGATGCACTGGATAATTTTAAAGCCACACAAAAAATAAGAGTCGGCGCGAGTGTTAAGATTAAAGGCACCATTGTTTTAACCCCTAACCGACCACAACCATTTGAAATTAAAGCCACCTATGTAGAATTGGTTGGCGATTCACAAGAAGATTACCCCATTCAACCTAAACGACATAGCCGAGAATTTTTACGTGCCAACGCACACTTACGTCCACGGACAAATTTATTTACAGCCATGTTCCGCGTCAGAAGCATTGTGGCGCATGCGATCCATGATTTTTTCCAATCGCGTGATTTTATATATCTCACGTCTCCTATCGTTACAGCGTCTGACGCTGAGGGAGCTGGCGAGATGTTTCAAGTTACAACCTTAGGAGAAAATATATTTAAAAAGGATGACCCCATCGATTATTCAAAAGATTTCTTTGGTAAAAAAGCTTCTCTCACTGTATCGGGTCAACTTCAAGCTGAAGTGTTTGCACAATCATTTAGAGACGTCTACACCTTTGGACCGACCTTTCGTGCTGAACAATCACATACGATGACGCATGTTAGTGAACTTTGGATGGTCGAACCCGAAATCGCATTTGCGGATTTAACCGATGATATGGACTTAGCCGAAGCGATGGTAAAACACATCATCGAAACGGTATTAGAAAAAGCCCCTAAAGAGATGGCATTTTTTGATAAATTTGTTCAAAAAGGATTGCTTGATCGACTCAAAAAAGTGAAAGACCAATCCTTTAAACGCATCACCCACAAAGAGGCAATCACAACCTTAAAATCAGCCAATACCCCCTTTGAAAACACCCCTGATTTTAATAAAGATTTAAACACAGAACACGAAAAATACTTAGTCACCCATTTTGACGGCCCTGTGTTTGTGAGTGACTGGCCAAAAGATATTAAAGCCTTTTACATGCGCCTAAATGATGACTTGAAAACCGTTGCGGCCATGGACCTCTTAGTCCCAGGAGCTGGTGAATTAATTGGCGGGTCTCAAAGAGAAGAACGTTTGGATGTGCTAAGCGCACGCATGAAAGAACTGAATGTTGACGAAAAAGAACTCTGGTGGTATACAGACTTAAGACGGTATGGCTCCACGCCACATGCCGGGTACGGACTTGGATTTGCACGGATGTTAATGTATCTAACTGGGGTAGAAAACATCCGCGATGTTATCCCTTTCCCTAGAACCCCAAAGAACTGTGATTTTTAATTATAATAATAACGCTTTATTGATAGATAGCTTGTGAATAAAGACAAGAAAAAAGGATCATTTCCGCTTTGACGGAAATGATCCTTTTAGTATAACTATTTTTTACTTGATTGTTTTCCTGTAGCCGCTTTTGAAGTTGAGTACCCTTTTTCTTCAAGTTGTTTCTTAGCGTCGCTAGGAAGTTCTGGTGCTTTTGTTTTGAAGGCTTCGCTAAGGGTTGAAGCGAGTCCAACCATACCTTGCATATCAGATGGAATCACGAGTTTCGTTGCATTTCCATCCGCAACTCTTTCCATTGATTTATACGCTTCAAGGCGTAAGAATGCTTCGTCCGCCCCGGCTGATTTAATGAGTTCGATTCCTTTTGCTGTCGCATTTTGGACTTTCAAGATAGCGTCTGCTTGTCCTTCAGCTTCTAAGATACGGGTTTGTTTCTCCCCATCAGCTCTTAAAACACGCGCTTCTTTTTCACCTTCAGCGGTTAAGATGCTTGAACGTTTATCCCCTTCAGCAATTAAGATGGATTGACGTTTTTCACGCTCTGCACGCATTTGTTTTTCCATCGCTTCACGAATATCTTTTGGTGGAATGATGTTTTTAACCTCTACGCGGTTAATTTTAATTCCCCAAGGGTCCGTTGCTTCATCTAAGATAGTCCGCATTTTTTCATTAATGTAATCACGTGATGTTAATGAATCATCGAGTTCTAAATCACCAATAATATTACGCAACGTGGTTGCGGTAATATTTTCAATTGCTTTAATTGGGTAGTTTACCCCATAAGTATAAAGTTTTGGATCGGTAATTTGGAAGAATACAACGGTATCGATTTGCATCGTTACGTTGTCTTTTGTAATCACTGGTTGTGGATCAAAGTCCACGACTTGTTCTTTAATCGAAACTTTAAGTTTTACACGATCAATAAACGGGATTAAAAAGTGGATTCCCACATCCCATGTCGTATAATAACCACCGAGTCTTTCTACAATAAAACGGTTAGCTTGTGTTACAATGGTAAATCTTGTTGCTACATAAATTAATAATATAGCGAGTACGGCGATAAATAATATAATACCTACTGGTCCCATAATTTTCCTCCTATTGGGTAATGTTAGTTTTTATTATAAACGGTTTAGAACGGATATACAACATCATCAAGTATAATTCTTGTATGTGTCACTTGATCACGTATAGTCTTTCTAGAGCGTGTGAACGCCATTAAAACGAAGTCAAATAAGAATAAAACGGGGTAAAGAAAAAATAATGCGTATAAGTAATTGATGTCTATAAACGTGATGGCAAACAACCAAATATATGATTTCCAAATCACTTCGCGAACGAACAATGACCACCAGTTTACTTGGCCTGTCATGGAAAGATATAAAAAGCGTCTTCCAAACGTTCTTCCTTTTGTAATGCCTTGGTATAGGTAATTAAACAACGTAAAGCCCAAGAAATGATACGCCACAATATAATAAATATATAGCGGATCTTCAATCGTCACTTCGAAGTGAACAATGCGTTCTAAAATACCTTGTCCAAATATTCGCCATGTTGTAAAGACGACCGCAATAATTAAAGTAAAATCGATCATGAAGCTTGCGAGTCGTTTAAACGGGCCTGCTGTCATACTTTCACCACTATCAATTTATTACCCTCTATGGATAATACTTCAACTTTTTCGTTCACTTCAATTGCTTGGTCACTAGTCGAGATTGCCGACCAATACTTTCCTTCTACTTTCACTTCACCGCGCTCTCCGACGGGAATTTCAGACGTGCATGTCGCAATTTTCCCAACAAGTCTATCAGCGTTTGTTCCTACAATATTGGTTCTAAAGTATCGTTTAGCAAGTGGTCTAACACTCAATAATAAGATAACCGTCACCACAACAAATACTATAACTTGTACGACCCAGTCTATCCCGGCGATGCCTAAAATAAACGCGACTAGCGCTCCTAGGGAAAACCATAAACTGGTTAAATCCATTGTTAATACTTCAATGACTGCTGCGACTATGATTATGATAAACCATACTAATAAAAATAAATTGTTAACATCGAGTGTCATCGTATTTCCCCCCTATGTGCTTCAAGATCAATCACCAAACACCCTTCTTGAGAATTCCATAATGTTTTATATTTAACCGCATTATTTTCTGAAAGGTTAATGTTAGCGATTTGTGCAGCTTCTTTAATAAATTTCTTATTCGAGACGCGTGCATAACTTGGTCTTACCGTGATTTTATGCTGCTTCTCATCTGGAACAGACCCTCGTTCATGTTCTTGTTTGTTAATTGGCTTAATTGCAATCTTTTGATTTTCACGATCAAGCCCTAAAAGTACTCGGTATGCTGTTTCAAAATGCGTACTTGCACTTTTATTAAGTGTAATATTTGATTCATAAATTGTCGCGATTCCTTCACTCGGTTTCCGCGATGTCCATTCAAATGCCACACTATCACCTCCATGACTCTAATCATACCGTTAAATTCATAAAATTTCAAATGTATTACATTTAATTATTTTTTATTCCTTAAATGGACGTGGTATAGTGATAATGGTTTGGAGGCAATAATATGACCCGTGCACAAAATATTCAAAGAGATATGATTAAAAAATACCGAAAACAATTATGGTCCCCTTTTGTTAAAGCCATTAAAGATTATCAGTTAATTGAAGACGGTGACACCGTAATGGTGGCTATAAGCGGGGGAAAAGATTCCCTTTTACTCGCAAAGCTTTTAGAAGAATTAACTAAGCATCCGTTGGTTGATTTTAACGTAAAATTTATTGCTATGGATCCTGGATACACCGCTTTTAATCGCCATAAGTTAGAAGAAAACGCTAAATTACTTGGAATTGATTTACATATAGAATCGAGCGATATTTTTAAAATTCTAGCGCATAAAGCCCCAGAGTCCCCCTGTTTTTTATGTGCTAGAATGCGACGGGGTGCCTTGTATGGCATTGCTGAAAAGTATGGATGTAACAAAATCGCGCTTGGGCATCATTATGATGATGTGATTGAAACAACCCTTTTAAATCTGTTTTATGCCGGAAGTATCAAAACGATGCGCCCAAAATTACACAGCGATAATTATAAAGGCATCTCTCTTATCCGTCCTTTATACTATGTACGCGAAGATGCTATCAAAAAAATAATGGAAAGCAACCACATCGACCCCTTAGATTGTGCGTGCGCTGTAGCGGCTGATGAAACAGCTTCAAAGCGAAAAGACATAAAAATACTGATTAAAACGCTTAAGCGCCAATTTGGTGATATAGATAAAACCATTTTTAACGCTACCCAAAACATCAACCTTGATCATGTGGTCGGCTGGGAAAAAGATGGGGTTAAATACCGCTTTGATGATTGATTATTTCCCAAGACAAAACTTCGAAAAGAGTTCGTCTAAAAGATCGGTATTTTTACTTTGACCAATAATTTCACCCAGTGTCTCCCAAGCAGTTTTAAGATCAATTTCTATCATATCTACCGGTTGATGTATTTTAGCTGCATCAATAGCGTCTTGTAAACTGCTTTGAACTTGACGCATTTTTGCGATATGACGCGCATTGGATAGATACGTTTCGTTTTCTGTCTCAAGTCCACCTTGTAAAAATAAAGATTCAATTTTCACTTCTAAAGCAGCGATATTGGTCCCTTTTAAGGCACTGATTTGAACACTGTTTTCAAAGTGTCTATCGATTTTACTTTCCAAATCAATCTTATTGATAATGACGATACGCTTTTTGTGTGCCGTCATTTTTAATAACTGCTCATCTTCAAAGCTTAAAACTTCGTTATTGTTTAAAACATATAACACGAGTTCCGCTTCGTCAATTAACGCTTTCGCCTTATCGATTCCGATTTTTTCAATTAAATCATCAGAATCTCTAATGCCGGCTGTGTCTATTAAATTAAGGATAACTCCACCAATATTAATTTGTCCTTCAACAATGTCACGCGTTGTGCCTTGAATCGCAGTGACGATGGCTTTATCTTCTTTTAATAACGCGTTTAAAACACTGCTTTTTCCAACGTTTGGTCGGCCTATAATGACCGTTTTAATTCCGTCTTTAATCACTTTTCCAACATACGCTTGCTTTAACACGTGATCAATTTCTGATTTCAAGGTTTCCATCCGAGGCAATAACACCGAATCAGTTAACATCTCTACATCATCGTACTCTGGATAATCGATATTAACTTCTATATTCGCAACAACGTCTAAAAGCTTCTCTCTTAAATCTTGGATTAATCGATATACTTTCCCATCTAACCCTTCAGCCGCAAGATGTAATGCTTTTTCGCTACGCGCTTCAATGACATCCATCAAACTTTCAGCTTGTGTTAAATCGATACGACCATTTAAATAAGCCCGTTCTGTGAACTCGCCTTTTTCCGCTAACCGTGCCCCGTGTGAAAGTAATAGTTCTAAGATTTTTTTAGCGGCGTAAGCCCCCCCATGACAATTAATTTCAATAATGTCTTCTTTGGTAAAGGTTTTTGGCGCACGAAAAACACTCACTAAAACTTCATCAATTAGTTGCTTATCATCATAAATTTTACCGTAGTTGATGGTGTGTGAATTTACCTGGGTTAAATCTTTGCCTTTGAAGATTTTTTTGATGATGGTTAGTCCATCATCACCGCTCATTCTAACGATAGAAATTGCACTGTGTCCTAAAGCTGTTGAAATGGCGGCTATTGTGTCTTTTTTCATGATAATCACCTAAATTAATTATATCATAAACCGACAATTTATAGTATAATATGAAACAGGTGATTATTATGAGTTATGGAAGAAGAAAAAAAGATTTTGCGTATTATATTAGAATGTTTATTTCCGCCGTCTTTGCGGTATTAATTGTTGGGGTCATTTCGCAGTTTACAGGCTGGCCAGCAGAAGATTTTTTCACTACCGTGGAGCTTTTATTCCACATTCCCTTTCTGGTTGTAATTTTCTTGTTTATTTTTAATTTTGTAGCGTCTAAATTTACGAAACCTGATGTTCAAAAAGAAAAAGAACAAGCGTTTTTAATGCGGACGTCTAAGCGTGTACGCGACGAATTAGATTACGATAAAGAAAAGTTTCAAAAATTACAAGAAGATGAGAAATTTCAAGAATTCTACCGTGATATGTTTGAAATCTATCGTTTCGGTGAAAAAGATGGGAAAACCTTTGAATCATTAGAAAATCATTTCTCCGAACAAGAATTTGCAGCAGATGCAGCACAGATCGTATTGGATGAGACAAGTAAATTAATAGCAGAACAAGATAAAGCGTCCACTCCATCCAGCAATGATGATGGACCAGACAAACAAAACAACCAATCATAATCTAGGGCGTGATAAAAATGGCACATAGAGCACTCTACAGGACCTATAGACCTCGGGATTTCGATGAAGTTGCTGGACAAGAACACATCACGAAAACATTTAAAAATGCGCTTGCAGGAGGGAAACTTTCTCATGCGTATCTTTTTAGTGGCCCTAGAGGGACAGGGAAAACATCCATCGCAAAAATTATTGCAAAAGCGGTAAACTGTGAAAAAGCACCTACCGCAAATCCTTGTAATTCGTGCGAGATTTGTCAAACCATTGATCGTAATGGGATCAGTGATGTCGTAGAAATTGACGCCGCTTCGAATAATGGCGTTGATGAAATCAGAGAAATTCGCGATAAAGTGAAATATCTACCCGGCGTCGGTCAATTTAAAGTCTATATTATCGATGAGGTTCACATGCTATCTACTGGCGCTTTTAACGCTTTACTTAAAACGTTAGAAGAACCACCAAAACATGCGATTTTCATCTTAGCAACTACAGAGCCACACAAAATACCCGCGACGATTCATTCGCGCTGTCAACGCTTTGATTTTAGAGGCATTCAAAAAGAAGCGATGCTTAAAAAATTATATGAAATCGTTGAAAAAGAAGCAATCAACATCGAAGATGAAGCCCTCACTTTAATCAGCGAAGCCGCTGAAGGGGGGATGCGAGATGCGATTAGTTTACTTGATCAAGTAATTTCTTATACAAATGAAACGGTTCAAGTCGATGATATTCACGCGATAAGAGGGTCGGTTAGTCAAGACCTCATGTTAGAAATAGCGAGTGCCTTAAAAGAAGAAGACATCGTTAAAGTCATCAATCTCATTGATAAATTAATCGCTTCTGGAAAAGACGCCAACAATATTATTAATGATATGATTGGATTTTATCGTGATATTTTAATGGTAAAAAACACAGATTCAACTGAGGCTAAATCGATATATGAAAAAGCGACATTCCAATCATTAAAAGCGGATTTAAGTAACCCTATTTTATTCCATTACATCGATATTTTAAGCGAAACCAAACAGCAAATGCGCTTTGCCTCTAAAGGCAAACTGTATTTAGAGTTAGCCTTTATTAAAATGGTCGATGATTCTTTAAGAAGTGACAGTAAAATCCAAGAGTTAAATGAAACGTTAATGCAAGATGTTAGAAAGCTTCAAGCGCGTTTGGATATGGTAGAAACCACTCTCAAAGATCCTACTTTATTTAATAAAGACGCGACCGAAGAAACCAAAGAAGACGCGCCTAAACAAAGCGAAGCCGATAAGCTTTTTGATAACATGGAAAGCACTGAAAGCGACAGCGATGCCGACGATGATAAGCGCGCGGAAGCTTCTAAAGATAGCGACACGACAAAACCTTCTGACCCTGCTCGCCCCCCACAACACGACGACACCGTGAAACCTAAAACCCCAAAAGATGAACAAATCGAACATTTTGAGTATTTATACGATAAATTTTCTAAGAAAAAATATACGACATTCGATGTGCGATATGTCGAAGATGTCTTGAATACTGGAGACCGTCAAATTAAAATTGATATGGTTAAAAAGTGGTTTGACATCGAGCGATTCGTAGATGACGACGACGAAAAGTATGCTAAAATGATAACAGATGGTACCCTTGTCGCCACTAACGGATCGATGATTTTAGTTACGTATGAATCCCCTGCGGTTTGTAATCGATTGATGAAACCGCAGATTAAAAGCAAGGTATTAGAAATCCTACAAGCTTACTTCGGACGTAAAATGATGTTTTTAGCGCTCCCTGAAGAAGTTTGGAATAAATTATCGAGTGAGTTTATTAAAAAATTTAAACAAAATAGCGGTGATAATACGCCGATTAAACTCTCAAGGATTGACCATCCAAGGCTCGTAGAAATACCAGACACAGAAGAAAGTTACGAAGATGTCACCAACGAATCGGTTAAAGAAGCAAAAGACCTTTTTGGTGATAGAGTGAAAGTAAAGAAAGGAGATAGTTAATTATGAACCAAGGTATGATGAAAAAACTACAACAAATGCAAAAAGACATGCAAGAAGCTCAAAAGCAACTTGAAGCATCCATCTTTTACGGACAAGCCGGCGGTAAAACCGTAGAGGTTGAATTCAATGGGGCAAAAGAAATGCATTCTATCAAAATTGCTGAAGATGCCTTTGATTTACCTGATGATCTTGAAATGCTTCAAGATACTATCACAGCTGCGATTAACGACTGCATGAAAAAAATTGAAGATGAAACCCAAGAAACCATGGGCAAATTCACTCAAGGCATGCCAGGAATGTTTTAAATATAATGGACTATCCTGATGCACTCAATCAGCTAATTGAACAATTCATGCGCTATCCTGGCGTAGGAAGAAAAACCGCTGAACGTTATGCGTTTCACACAATCAGTCAATTTAATTCGAATGATTACGCAGATTTCATCGACGCATTAAGACGTACTGATGATGAAATTAACCCTTGTGAAACGTGTGGAAACTTAACCGATCATCCTATTTGTCCCATCTGCAAAGACGCCACTCGAGATACAAGTGCTATTTTAGTAGTAGAAGAAAGTAAAGATATATTGGTTATTGAAAAAAGTAAAATGTATAAAGGGCTTTACCATGTATTAGGAGGAACCATATCCCCTTCTAATGGAGTTGGACCTGAAGATTTACGAATTAAAGCACTCCTGACGCGTTTGAAAAACGAAGCCCATAAAGAAATCATATTGGCAACCAACATGTCAGATGAAGGCGAAACAACCGCACTTTACTTACAAAGACTTTTACGAGACACCGATATCTTAGTAACACGAATCGCATATGGAATGCCGGCTGGTGGAAATATCTCTTATGCCGATGAAGTCACCATCAATAAAGCTTTAGAAGGAAGAAAGAAATTTTAAACTAAAATTCATTCTATTAAGGGGGTAAACCATGTTTAATTTTTTACATTTAACGGGCAATACGTTTGCACCACACCTAATGGTCATAGATTTTATATTTTCGATTATTGAAAGTATAGAAGACGTTTTAAAAGGGCTTATCGATACTGAACGTTTCATCAATTGGGCTAGTGATTATTTTATAGACCTACCCTATTTTGCACAATTAGGGGCCTTGGTGTTACTTGGTATTATCGTTATTTTAGGAACATTTGCACTTATTAAAGCTGTCGCTAAAATTGTCATTGTTCTTGCGATTTTAATCGCCATTGGAATTTTATTCCAACAAGGGGTTTTTGGTGGATAACCTGCTTTTTAACCTCGTAAACGTTTTCTTAAAAAATGGCCTTATATAATAATGGCATAGTGGTATAATGATAGTGTAAAATACTGCTGAACGAAAGAAGGGCTAGGATGAACAATAACTCAATTTGCTTCAAACATCATCCTTACAATTTCAACCAAAAGATTCAATGTCGTTCATTGGTTACTTTTGATAACCACTACTTTACTTATCCCACAAATAGCCACAATTATATCAAACAAGGTCAAGCTTATTCGTCGTAATAGTCTTGACCTTGTTTTCATGTAATATATGTAAATTGGTGAAATTCAAGAAAATTGTTAATTCATATGGAAAACGCTTGTATTTTCTTGTATACTGTAGTGATGTCAAAATTGCATCTAACTAAAAATATAAATAATTTAAGATTTAGGAGAGAATAAATTATGGAAATCAAACTGAAAAATTTAACCAAAGTTTTCCAGTCAAAAAAAGAAGAGGAAACTGTTGCAGTTGACAACTTAGACATTACCATTCCTTCAGGTAAACTCTTCGGTTTACTGGGACCTTCAGGCTGTGGAAAGTCGACAACGCTCTATATGATTTCGGGTCTTTTAAGACCAACAGAAGGCGAAATTTATTTTGGGGATGAAAATGTAACGCCAGTTCCACCCGAAGAGCGTGGCATTGGACTAGTATTCCAAAACTATGCACTTTATCCACACATGTCTGTACGTCAAAACATCATGTTCCCACTTGAGAATGTGAAGATGGACAAACAAGAAGCATTAGAAAAAGCGCAAGAAATTGCAGACTTAGTTGGGATTGGGCATTTAATGAACCGTAAACCAAAACAACTTTCAGGGGGACAACAACAGCGGGTTGCGATTGCGCGTGCCCTTGTAAAGTCACCACGTGTTTTATTACTTGATGAGCCGCTTTCTAACTTAGATGCTCGCTTACGACTTCAGACGCGTGAAGAGATCAAGCGTATTCAAAGAGAAACCGGAATTACTACAATCTTTGTTACCCATGACCAAGAAGAAGCAATGAGTATTTCTGATGAGATTGTGGTGCTTCGTGAAGGGGTCACTCAACAAGTTGGACGTCCTCAATACGTTTATAATAACCCTAACAATCAATTTGTTGCGAAATTCTTAGGAACGCCGCCTATCAATATTTTTGAAGGCCGTATTGAAGATAAAAAATTATACGTTGGCGATGCTTTAATTTCTAACAAAGTTGATGCTGAAGACCAAGAAGTAAATGTTGGAATTCGTCCAGAAGGATTTAAAATGGTAGAGCGCTCTAGTTTTACTGTTAAAGTAGATTTAGTGGAAACAATTGGACGCGATACAACATTAATTATCGAACATCCAAATGATGAATCAAAAACATTCAGAGCAATTGTGGATGCTGATTTCGGTGTTGAACCAGGCGACACTGTTAAATTTAATGTTAAACCACATAAAATGCATATCTTTAATAGAGAAACTGGAGAACTCATTTAAATGTTAGAAGATCAAAGTAATGTCAAAGCCTGGTTTTATTTAGCACCTGCTTTAATTCTTCTAGGGATATTTATCTTTTTCCCAATTGTTAACGCATTGTTTTTAGTGTTTGTTAGTGATTACAACTACCAAACAGGAGAATTCAGTGGATTTACTTTAACCGAAAACTTTAGATACGTATTGACGAACCGACACTTTAATAGAGCGATGATTAATACCATGATGATCACGTTCGTTTCTGTGCCAGTGTCCGTTATTATTTCGTTATTAATTTCTGTTTGGTTAAACGCAATTAAAAGATTACAAGGCCTTTTCCAAACTATATTCTTTTTACCTTATGTAACCAATGCAATTGCGATTGGTATGGCATTTTCATTTATGTTTAACCGTCGCTACGGATTGATTAACTGGTTCATCAGCCTATTTGGAATTGGTGAAGTAAACTGGGTAGGAACCGGAGCATCATGGGGGACTTCAATGTTTGCTTTACTGGTTTATATTACATGGTTAGGCTTAGCATTTAAGATTATGGTTTTCTTAAGTGGACTGCAAGGAATTGACAAGCAATATTACGACGCCGCTCGCGTGGACTCAGCTTCAAAAGCACGTGTCTTTCGTCATATTACCGTTCCGATGCTTTCGCCTATGATTATGTATATTACGGTTACTTCATTTATCGGGGCTTTTAAAGCCTATACTGAAGTTATCGGTATGTTCGGAGAGCGACTAGGTCCTGCAGGACAGCCAAGATTAATGACAACCGTTGTTGCGATTGTTTATGATTCACTTGATCGTTCTGAAGCGCCAGGCGCACTCAGTGAAGCTGCAGCAACTTCACTTATTCTATTCGGAGTAACTCTCATTTTTACTATCGTCAACATGCAAGTTAGTAAAAAGAGAGTTCACTACTAGGAGTTGAAATAAATGGAAGAACAAGTATTATATGGTAGCGAAAAACAAATTAAACGTAAACAACGGATTCGACTCGGAATTGTCTATGCTTTTATCGTTTTCTTTGCAATCTTAATTATTATTCCGTTTTATTGGATGCTTATTACATCAATAAAAACGATGGCTGAAGTCCAAGCTGATCCTCCTATTTTATGGCTCGCGCCTTGGAATTGGAGTTTAGAAAACTTCTCAAATGCGATGCAACGTGCTCCTTTTATTAACTTTATTATTAATACTGTGGTTGTCGCAACTTTAGCAACCGCTGGTACAGTTATCACAACGATCCTTACTGCTTTTGCGTTTGCACGGTTAAACTTTAAAGGTCGCGACATCTTATTTATGGCCTTCATTGCAACCATGATGTTACCTGGAGAAATCTTTGTTATTACCAACTACATCACTGTATCTAGATTGGGTTGGGTTCACATTGAACAGACCTATCTCCAAGCTATTTTAGCGATGACAGTCCCATTTATGACTAGTATTTTCTTCATCTTCTTCTTGCGTCAAGCATTTAAGCAAATTCCTGATGAGCTTTATTATGCCGCAAAAGTTGATGGAAAAACAGACTGGCAGTATTTATGGCGTGTCATGGTTCCTATCGCCATTCCAACCATTACTACGATTACGATTTTAAACGCAATGAACACGTGGAATGCCTATATTTGGCCTCAACTTGTTGGACAGCGCGAAGAATTCCGTTTAGTTTCTAATGGACTTCGTAATGCGGGGTTCGAACTTGATGGTAGAATGATGCACAATGAGCAAATGGCGGCCGCCATTATTGTTACGGTTCCATTAATCATTGTATTTATCTTACTTAAAAAATATATTATGCGTGGTGTTTCTAGAAGCGGGATTAAAGGGTAATTCATACACTGTCTTATTTTTGCAACTTAGAATAAAACCCTTAATAATGAAAGCAGTTACTTTATAATAAAATTAACTGGTTACAAGTTTGTAGCCAATTAAATAAATTAACAAAAAAATTAGGAGGATTATTAAAGATGAAAAAGATTTTTGCAGTACTATTATCACTTACTACTGTCTTTGCACTAAGTGCGTGTCTTGGTGGAGCAGGTGGTGCTGAAGTAGAAGTAAACATACCGGATGCGTTTCCAGAAGAGGAAATCGAAATCGTTATGTGGCATGCTTTTGGAGATGACAACCAAAATCTTATCAACAACATGTTAGAAGATTTCTTTGAAGAACATCCTAACGTGTCTATGAGACAAATTGGACAAGGAAACTATGAAGACTTACGATCTGCAACCGTTCAAGCAAACGTTGCAGGATCTACACCAACCCTTGTCATGGGGTATCCTGACCACTTTGTAGGGTATCTTGAAGGAAATTCATTGGTCCCATTAGATGAATATATCGACCATGATACATTTGGAATTGATCTTGATGATTACAACGACGCATTCATCAATGAAAACAAACAGTATGTAGATGGGTTCCAATATTCAATGCCTGTAGCAAAATCAACCGAAATGCTTGTTTATAACAGAGATTTCTTTGATCATTATGACATTGAATTCTCACTAGATGACCCTATTACTTGGCAACAACTTGAACAAATGGTTGAAGACCATGACATGCTTGGTGAAGGAGAGAACCAAGTAGAACATTTATTCAATTATGATTCTGAAAGTAACTTATTCATCAACGCTTCTTCACAATGGGAAGCTGGTTACACAAACATTGATGGAGAGATTTTAATCGATAACGATAATACTCGTGAAATGATGACTTACCTTAAAGATATGATGGACAAAAATATTTTAGCGCTTCCAATTGAATGGGATACCGCTTATGGTTCTGCTGCATTTATTGATGGGGATGTCGCAATGACTCAAGGGTCAACTGCGGGAACACGTTACAACATTCCAAATAACCCTGATGGTAAATTTGGAGTATTCAACTATGGTGTTATGCCAGCAATCCAAAATGCTGATGGACCAAATTCTGCTATTCAGCAAGGTCCAAACATTGCAATCATGGCTAATGCATCTGACGCTGAGCGTTTAGTTGCATGGGAAATCATTAAAGAATTAACAACCCCTGAAAACACAGCGTATTTCTCAATGAATACAGGGTATGTTCCAGTACGGGATTCTGCTTATGACCTACCAGACTACCAAGACTTCTTAGCGATTGCTGAAGACCCTGATAACGAAGATGATCCTTCTTATCCATATTCATTAGCAAACCGTGTTGCACAAGCACAAACGGATTATTTTGCCTTTGAACCTCCATTTACTGGCCGCGTTTCATCAGCAAACGCACGTCAAGAAGTTGGATTCTTAATTGAAGCACTCTACACTGGTTCTACAGTTGAAGAAGCTTTAGAAGATGCACTTGCTGACTTAATTAGATAACTTAACTTGATTATTCACCCTTGCTTTAAGCGAGGGTGAATATCATGATAATTTTTTTACTCAAACAGTTGATAAAATTTAAAGTTTTTACCCCTTAATTTACAATGTAGTATCGCAACACCACTAAAACACAAACGGAGGATTATAATGAAGAAATTTTTTGCTTTTATGTTAACACTTCTAATGGTTGGAACCTTGGCTGCATGCGGCGATAGTGAAGACCAAGAAGCGGTTGATACAGCAATGGGAAACTTAATTATTGCACAAGATATGTCAAATGTTCGTGGAAACTTTGAAGTCCCAGCCCAAATCCAAGGCTTAGATATAACTTGGGAAGTTGACCGCGAGGACTTAATTGAATTTGGTAACGTGGTTGAAGGGAACTTATACCCTGAATTAGAAGTGGTTGTTACTAGACCTGAACCTGGTGAAGGCGACCAAGATATCACTTTAACTGCAACGATTATTAAAGACGATGCAGAAGCAACGCGTGAGTTTGAAGGCCGCGTTCGTCAACAAGTTGAAGTCAATAATTATACTGATTTCTCTGAGCTTTACGCGAACACTTCAATAAGAGATGTCATTACAGCTCAAGGCGTTGTTACTACTACTTTTAATGCTGGATATTTCATTTATGATGGAACTCAACATATTGGTATTTATAACTTTGACCATGGTATGGAACTCGGTGACGAAGTTAGTGTTACTGGGGAATATTCTCGCTACAATACACTATACCAATTAGGAAGTATTGAAGATCAAGAAGTCCTGAGTCAAGGAAATGATTATTCAGTTACACCTACTGTGACGACTTTAGCAGATTTCCATGATCAAGATTTAGAAGACGTTGAACTCCATGGGCATCACTTTACGGTTACTGGCCGTATTGAAACACGCGGTGAGTACGACAACATGGCAATCGTAGACCTTAACGATCCTGATTTATATTTCATGGTTTATCATCAATCTTGGGGCTCAAATATTGAAGTCCTAGAAGATAACGAAGGTGAAATTGTCGAAATTACAGTTGTATATTATACAGAACACTCTCGTGATGGCGTATTGGTAGCCTTCCAAGGTGAAGAAGCCGATTTAGGCGAAGTTGAACTTGGTGATGAAGAGTTATTTGACGCTGACGTTGCACAAGTTGATGGCAGTTCATACCTAACATTCGAAGATAATGTAATGCTCCCAACGACTGGTGATAATGATACTGTCTTCAGTGGATGGACTTCTGATGATGATAGTTTGATCGCAGACGATGGTTCATTTGTATCTCGTCCTACAGAGACGACTGACGTAACCTTAAGCACTACAGCTACATTAGGAACATTAACAGAAGATGTTTCGGTAACGGTAACTGTGGTTGGAACTGAAACAATGAGTATTTCAGAAGCGTATGAACTTAATGATGGCGAAGCCGTTCACGTTGAAGGAATTGTAACAGCTTTCAATGTATATGCTGATGGTGTATTCATGCAAGAAGAAGATGGACCCGGTATTTACATTCGTTTATTCTCACGTGATATGGATGCGTTTGAAGATGTAGAACCTGGTGATAAAATTTCTGTTTATGGCGATCTTGGACGATACGATAGCTGGGGCAATAACGAACGTCAAATCACAAATGATAAGCTATTAACTTCAGTTGAAAGTGGCCACACCGTGAACGTAATTGAAAATATGACGCCTGAAGATATTATCTTAGATTGGACAAGCTTTGATTCAGACGGCGATGACAACCAAGGCGATTCTGGTGTTAACGCACTTAAGTATCGTTTAGAAGACATTGTTGTGACAGACTTAGATTTTGGTGCTACATCTATCGGTACTTCTGGAACGGTAAATGATGACATTACTGACGATAATGAAGGTGATGAAAGACGCCTTATAATTGGGTTAAGTAATCATGAAGATATTGGCTTCCCACAAGAAGATAATGGCTACGCCGATGGATTAGAACTCAATTATGTTGAGTTTGTCGTTTACAGATTACATTTTGGTGACATACGTATTGTTGTGACTGATTTTGAACTGACTGACTAATATTCTATTTATATAAAA
>CAYLQZ010000027.1:0-23396 GCA_964386055.1 uncultured Candidatus Izemoplasmatales bacterium
GGTTGGTCGCAGGTTCGAATCCTGCCGGGTCCACCAATAGTGTTGACATAAATTCACGGAGGAATACCCAAGTCTGGCTGAAGGGATCGGTCTTGAAAACCGACAGGGCGTGAGAACGCTGCGGGGGTTCGAATCCCTCTTCCTCCGCCATTGACACTTACATGCATTGTTGGTACTATTGTTGTAGCAACAATCTATATCGCGGGGTGGAGCAGTCTGGTAGCTCGTCGGGCTCATAACCCGAAGGTCGGAGGTTCAAATCCTTCCCCCGCAACCAATTTTAATGGTCCTGTGGTGTAGCGGTTAACATGCCAGTCTGTCACACTGGAGATCGCGGGTTCGATTCCCGTCAGGACCGCCATTTTTTTTGGCTCAGTAGCTCAGTTGGTAGAGCAATGGACTGAAAATCCATGTGTCGGTGGTTCGATTCCGCCCTGAGCCACCATTCAATCGGTAAGCCTTTTTAGGCTTTTTTTTATTTTGTAAAAGAAAAAAATCTCTTTCGTGCGTATTAATATAAGTGAAGGACAAAAAAAATCGAAAGAGGTAAATGTAAATGTTTAATGAAAATTCAATGATTTCTTTTCAAGCACCAACAGAGTTTAGTAAGTTTTATGAAGAACTATCAATTAATGGTTGGAAAATTACTGATGAGTATGTGAACGATCGTGGCCAAGCAATAAGACACAGTTCATATGCGGAGACTTTTAGAAAACTTTTTGATGAAAAACATTTATTCAGACGCAAATTATCAATTGGAGAACTTGTATCGTTTGTAGATAACTATTACTTGATTAACAAACTGCTATTAATTTTAAAAGATACTCTATCTAAAGAAAAATATGATAAAATTAAATTGTTTTCTGAGTATCGAATTATAATGTCTAAAAATAGACGTATTGATTTTATTTTGGAATATGAAGAAAAAGTTTTGCTGCTCGAATTTAGAATATCTAATAAATTTCCAAACGTTTCTAGTACTTGGCAACGGAAAGAAGCGGAATTACTTATTTATAAAGAACTAGTTAATAATTATTTACCTAAAAGAAAAGACATTTTTATATACGCTTTTATCGGTATGCCAGAGTATAGTTTGAACGTTCCAATAAAAAAACATATAATTTATAACAATAACAACTTGGAACATTTAGCAAAATATATTAATATGTTTATAGTGTCTGAAAGATCAAGTTAACATTTTGCTACAGATAAACGCATAGTTTTATAATGGAATATAGTTTGGGGATGATGTAATTGAATATATTATTAGTTAATGACGATGGGATAAATTCTGAAAGATTAAGATTTACTAAAGAAATTTTAAAGAAGTTTGGTAAAGTAATCGTTGTAGCACCTTCCGTTGAACAATCAGGTAAAAGTTCTAGTATAACGATTGGCGATATCAAATACTATAAAGTTCCAGACCCTGATGGGGGAGTTATGTTTTCTGTAGAAGGGACTCCAGCCGATTGTGTTACAGTTGCACTATATGGGTTAGAGGTTAGACCGGATTTAGTTGTTTCTGGAGTTAACAAAGGTTTTAATCTTGGAGTAGACACAATGTACTCTGGTACCGTTGGAGCTGCTATAAACGCAAAATATCATGGTTTTAATGCTATTGCCATTTCTGGTGATCCAGATGATTTTAAACTTGTTGAATATAATTTGGAAAATGTAATGAACTATCTTATAAAAGAAGAGATATATTTAGGGAATTATATTATTAATGTAAATTTTCCGACAAAAGACCATTCAAGAATAAATAAGGTTCGCAATACTCATGTTTATGGTATTCAATATAAACACAGTAAAGATGTTAAAGCCTTTTCGGAAGACAGCTATGTTTTAAGCTTAACGAGAGTAAATCCTATAGGAGATTTACCTGAAGATAGCGATATTTATGCTGTAAAAACTGGAGATTTATCATTAAGCAAAATAACACCACATTATAAATTTACAAAAAGGGGTTAGGATTATGTACATTGATGATGTTATTGACATAAGGTATCCAGAACATTTTGCGGATGCGGAAGAAGTGGCAGCAAAAAAACCAAAAAGACATCTTATTTGGGGGTTTACTAGAGAAAGACCAGGATTTTGTTATGTGAGAGAGTTTATCTCTCCGAAAGAATTGGATGTTAAAAGAAGAAGAACTAGAAGAGAAAAATGGTGTCAATTACCAGGAGATATATTGACCAAAGGCAGAACACCAGAAGATGTTTTAGAAAAAACTTTTAAAATTTTATATGACATGCCAGTAGATGTTGGAAAGAAAATATTTACAGTTGAGTCAACCGATGTGGTAGAAAAACAAAACTATATTATTGATGTTTATTGGGTAAAACCAAAAGACTATATTGACAAGGAAACGAAAAGGGCATTTTATCGTAAATTCCATCGAGTTAATGTTGCAAATATTGATGTTATAGAAAAGGTTAGATGGACACCAATTATGAAAGACTTTTATAATAGGTTGTATATTCCAATGATGACTAGAAAAGATGAAACAGGCGGGTATTAATTACCGTCTGTTTTTTTTAAAAGGTATAAATGTAAGGGCTTTTATGATATTATAAAAACGGTTGCAAAATATCAAAATAAGGAGTGGTTTAAGTGGAAAATGTAAAGACTATTATTTGGGGATTTGGTGCAATGGGTCAAGGGATTGCTGAAATGCTCTTAAAGAAAAAAGGTGTAGAGATTGTAGGCGTTTGTGATTTGAATCCTAAAATTGTTGGAAAAGAAATATCTAGTGTTTTAGGAGAAGGTAAAAGCACTGTGAAAATTTCTGATAATATTGATGACGTGTTAGAAAAAAATGCTGATGTTCTTTTTTTGGCTACTGATTCTTATACTTCTAAATCTTATTCTAAAATTGTTACTGCTTTAGAAGCTGGGGTTAATGTAATCAGTACTGCTGAAGAGATGGCCTATCCTTTTGCAAGTGAACCTGAACTATCCAAAAAAATTAATGAAACAGCTAAGAAAAATAATGTAACAGTTTTAGGAACAGGTATAAACCCCGGTTTTGTGATGGATGTTCTTGCAATAAGTTTAAGTGGAGCAATGACTAATGTAACCGGAATAGAAGTTAAAAGGGTGAATAGTTTATCGCCTTTCGGCAAGACTGTTATGGAAGAACAGGGAGTTGGAATCAGTTTGAATGAATTTGATGAACGCTCTAATAATAATGAATTAGCAGGTCATGTTGGGTTTAAAGAAAGTGTTTATATGATTGCGGATGCATTAGGATTAGAGTTAGATGATTTTCAGCAACAAATGAAACCAATTGTAACGAACGTTGATCGAAAAAGTAAGTTTGGTGAAGCTAAAAAAGGAACTCTTGCTGGAATTGACATGAGTGCTCAAGGAAGAGTTAAAGGAAAAGATTTCATTGTAATGAATCATCCTCAGCAAATTGAACCGGAAGATGAAGGAATTAATACTGGGGATTATATTATTTTATATGGCAGTCCTAATATAAAAATGGCTATTACACCTGAAATAGAAGGCGGCCTTGGCACAATTGCAGTGTGTGTGAATATGATGCCTCATGTCATTAATGCATCACCGGGCTTAAAAACTATGTTGGACTTACCGATACCAAGAGCGATATTAGGTGATATAAGGGAAAAAATAAACGAATAATAAACGTATTTCCATAAAAACCCCTAAAGTCAGGGGTTTTTAGCTGATTATAGGGGTTATTTCTATCTTTTGCCTATGAAATGTAAGGGTTTTTATGATATTATAAAAACGTATGGAACTATAGTATGTGAGGTGATTTAAATGTTAGTAGAAAAAGGAAAGTATGTTCGAGTTAGAAATCATTTAATTAGTCCGAATGAAAGAGATAAAAAATTACCAAGTAGCACTCAAAAAGTACCATTTAAAAGTTGGACAAAGGGATATCTTGTTTCTGAATCAGAAATGTATGAAGAAGCAAAAATTGTCACTGCAACAAAAAGAGAAGTCACGGGTGTTTTAAAGGAAGTTGAACCAAAATATAAACATACATTTGGTGATTTTGTTTCTGAGATACATGAAATGAGAACAATAATTTTAAAAGAGGTTTGGGGTGAAAGAGATGAATAATATTAATCTTGAAAAACTCCAAGAAAATAAACAAAAAATTATTAAGCAATCAGTTGGGCTTGATTACAATAATTATGAGTTAGATGGTATCGGATTTGATTATGAGACTATGATGAATGATTCTGGATTGACTTTACAAGATGTTAAAAATATACAAAATGCTTCGATGGTTGGGAATACTCCAATCATTGAGTTGAAAAATATAACAAACTATGCAAGAAAGTTTTCTAAAAAAGGGTATGGAGCTCGAATATTTTTAAAGGATGAGGCTTCAAACTTAAGCGGTTCATTTAAGGCAAGACGTGCCGCAATTAGTGTTCATAAAGCTAAAGAAATGGGTTATAAAGGTGTGATAGCTGCTACTAGTGGTAATTATGGTGCTGCAGTGGCTGCTTTAGCTGCGAAACAAGGGTTGAAATGTATTATTATACAAGAATGTTTTGATTCATCGAATGTTGCACAGCCTGAAATTTTAGAAAAAGCTAGGGCATGTGAAGCTTATGGTGCTGAAGTTATACAATTAAGTGTAGGACCAGAACTTTTCTATGCTTTTTTAAGTTTGTTAGATGAAACCGGGTATTTCAATGCTTCTTTATATTCTCCCTATGGTGTTATGGGTATTGAGACACTAGGCCAAGAAATAGCTGAATCTATTAAAGAACAAGAAGGCAAATTTCCAGAAACAGTTATTTGTACAAATGCCGGAGGTGGCAATTTAACAGGAACTGCTAGGGGCTTAAAAAAATCAGGCGCTAACCATACAAAAATAATAGGGGCGTCTGTTAATTTAGAAGGATTACATATGGCGAGTGATGATGATTTTAATAGAAAATCATTTACTACAGGACATACAGGATTCGGAATTCCTTTTGCGGTAAACCCTGACAGAAGTGATGTGCCAAGATCTGCAGCAAGACCTTTAAGGTATATAGATGAATACTATACGGTTAACCAAGGTTCGGTGTTTTTCATTACCGAAGCACTTACTGTATTAGAAGGATTAGAACGTGGTCCGGCTGGTAATACTTCTTTAGCAGTTGCGTTTAAGCTAGCTCAAACTATGAAAGCTGATGAAATTATTGTTGTTCAAGAGTCTGAATACACAGGGGCTGGAAAGCACCATCAACCTCAATTAAGTTTTGCGAAAAATAATGGAATTGATTTAAAGTTTGGCAACACACTAGAAGAAATTCCAGGCAAAAATATTATTTTCCCAAGTTCGGGTAAAGATTTAGACATCAGAAAAGTATCTTTAGATAAGATAAAAAAATCTTATTTAAAAAAATATATTAAAACGGCTTTAAGTGATCTGGATTATGACTTTTTAAAAGCGGAACTAAGATTAGATAAGGATAAAGTTAATCGCTTATTAGAGGAGGCTAAAGATGAAGGAAAGAAATGATGATTTTAATACAAGAAGAAAGAAAGTTAAAAGTATGAGTGATACAGAACTAAAAAAATACTTTTATGAGTTGTCTGAGAAAATTGTAGATCCTCTTGTGGATATGGGATATAAATATACTTCAAAATCAATTGAAAGAAGTGTTTTATTAAGAATGGGATTTTCAAGCATTGAAGCAAAAGCGATTGTAGATAAATTAGGCGAGTATGATTTATTGAAAAAAGGGGCTGGCCACTGTGTTTTTAAATTATCTAAAGCTAAACAAATTGATATTAAATCAGCAGGGCTTGAAATTTCTGATAAAGATGGTATTGATTACTTGAAGGAGGTGTTTTCTTCATGAATCCTCTTAAACCGAATGAAAAACTAGATATTAGAAATATATTAAAAGATCTAGATAAATACCGCCCTAATAAACGGGGGTGGACATGGCGTGATAAAAAACCTATTGAGCTTGGACCTTTTGAGTTTAAGCAAGCAAGTCCATCTTTAAAAAACTCTGTACCACTTCAAAGTGCTACATATTTAGGTGATATTGATCCACAACCTGATGCCGTTGTAACTGCCGAGATTGCTTCTGGACGTTTTGAAGATGATATACGTAGAATGCGTATGGCTGCTTATCATGGAGCAGACCATATTATGGTTATTCGAACAGCAGGTCAATCTCATTTTGATGGATTATTGGAAGGGACTCCTCAAGGAGTTGGTGGAATCCCAATCACTAGAAAACAGTTAAGAGCGCAGAGAAAAGCTTTGGACTTAATAGAAGAAGAAGTAGGCAGAAAAATTAATTATCATTCCTATGTTTCTGGTGTTGCAGGTCCAGAAATAGCTGTATTATTTACAGAAGAAGGCGTTAATGGAGCACATCAAGACCCACAATATAATGTTTTATATCGAAATATAAACATGGTGAGAAGTTATGTAGATGCGGCTGAGAGTAAAAAAATAATGGCATATGCAAATATTGCTCAAATTGATGGAGCACATAACGCAAATGCAACTGCCAGAGATGCATGGAAAGTTATGCCTGAACTTTTAGTCCAACATGCTATTAATTCAGTTTTTAGTGAAAAAATCGGAATAAAGCCAGAAAATATTGCCCTTTCAACAGTACCACCTGCAGCTCCACCGAGCCCTGATCTTAAATTAAATTTACCTTATGCTGTAGCATTAAGAGAATTTTTTGATAGATATAAGATGCGCGCTCAGATGAATACTAAATATATGGACTCTTCTACTCGGGAAGCAACCGTAACTCATGTGTTAAATCTTTTGATTTCTCGATTAACATCTGCAGATATTCAAAGTACAATTACCCCGGATGAAGGTAGAAATGTTCCATGGCATATTTATAATATCGAAGCCTTAGATACTACCAAACAATCAATGATTGGTATGGATGATTTATTAAGTATGGTAGAAATAAAAGATACAGGATATATTAAAGATAAAAAAAGAGAAATCCAAGAACGAGCAGTATTAATGATGGAAGAAATAATCGAACTTGGAGGATACTATGAAGCAGTAGAAGCTGGTATGTTTGTTGATAGTGGGGAATATCCTGAACGTAACGGTGATGGCATTAAACGTGATATAGACGGTGGAATTGGAGCCGGTACGGTTATTAAGCGCGATACAGATTATATGGCTCCAGTCACTGCACACTATGGATATAATAATATAAAACAGTATGGTAAAGCGTATGAGACAAACCCTTCTGCTTTAATTGATGGCTGCACTTTTGAAAAACCTGAAAAAATTATTTTTATCGATGAACTCGATGAATCAGACAATGTTTATTTAAGAATGGACGAAACCGAAAAGTATCGAAATACTAATCTTTTAAAACCAGAAGTGGAATGGCTTGCTGACGGTGTAGTTACAGTAGATTTATTTTTTCCAACAAGTAAAAAGATTGCAGTAGAAGCAGCGGTTAAAACTGGCGAAAATATGAATTTAACTGATGTCGAAGCAATCCACAGTGAAGTTTTACATCCAACAGAAGGCACCAGAGTCCAAATAAAAGGGCGCGTAAATTTTGATATCGACACAGACAAGCTCGTTTTACCAGAGGAAATCAAAACGATGACTGAAGATGAAATTTTTGATTATGTTAAGAAGTATCCTTTAAAAGTAATTGCGGGAACTGGTGGAGACGATGAACATAGTGTTGGCATTAGAGAAGTGTTGGATATTAAACATGGTGGTGTAGAAAAGTATGGCATACAATATACGTATTTAGGGACAAGTGTCACGATTGAAAAATTTATTGATGCGGCGATTGAGATGAATGCGGATGCTATTTTGCTTTCTACGATTATCTCTCATGATGATGTACATTATAAAAATATGAAAAAACTCCATAATTATGCAGTTGAAAAAGGGGTAAGAGATAAATTAATTTTAATTGCTGGTGGAACACAAGTCACCCCTGAAATTGCTAAAAAAAATAACATGGATCAAGGATTTGGTAGAGGGACTAAAGGACTTCATGTTGCGAGCTTTATTGTGAATAAGCATAAAGAGATGAATAAAAAATGAGAATTGATTGGATTGTCGCTGAAATTGGAAGTACCACAACATTAGTCAATGCTTTTTCTAAGGATAAAGGACTTCTAGGGAAAGGGATGGAAGCGACGACGGTAGAAAAGGACGTTAACATTGGATTGAATAACGCCTTGGAGGTATTAAAAAAATATTTAAAAGCTGATACGTTAACCTATGATTCAATGTTTGCGTCATCCTCGGCAGCAGGGGGCTTAAGAATGACAGTATCAGGGTTGGTTTATGAGATGACTGTTAAAGCAGCAAAGCAAGCCGCAACAAATGCTGGAGCAAATATTCACTTGATTTCAGCTGGGCATCTCTCAGACGACGATTTAGACCAAATCAAGGCAATTCATCCTAATATAATATTAGTTTCAGGCGGAACAGATTATGGGGAAAAAGACGTAGCGTTTCATAACTTGTTAAAAATTGAAACGCTTTCGTTAAATGTTCCGATAATATACGCTGGAAACATTGACAATCAGTACCGAATAAAAAATCATTTTGAATCAAGCAATCAACGTCAGTATTTAACGATTGTGGATAATGTTTATCCAAGAGTAGATCAAATGAACATTCAACCTGTACGCAAAAAAATTTATGAAACATTCGAGAAACATATAATCCATGCCAAAGGCATGAAAAACATAAAGAATCTTGTAGACGGATCAATTATGCCCACCCCAGGGTCTGTTATGGAATCAACTATAGTTTTAGAAGAAATGTTAGGTAATGTTATGACAATTGATGTTGGTGGTGCAACCACAGACATTCACTCTATCACAACCCCTAGTGAAGAATTTGAAGATTATCAAGAGGGTGAGCCAAAAGAAAAAAGAACTGTAGAAGGAGATTTAGGGGTTTTTGTTAACTTTAAAAAGGTAATAGAATCGATAGGCAAACAAACACTCGCTAAAACCCTTGAGATTTCTCTTGATCAATTAGAAGACTTGATTATGAATTATCAGTATAAACCTATTACACCTTTGGAAAGAAAATTAGTGTATGAACTGACTAAACATTGTGTCGTCATAGCTTTAAAAAGACATGTTGGTGATTATCGAAACGTGTATACAACAAGTGGACAAAAGGTTATTCCAGAAGGTAGAGATTTAACACAATTGCAAGCGGTAGTCCTTACTGGCGGTGCATTAATTAACCTTAATGATACGGAACATATAATCAAAGACTATTTTAAAACGCATCCTAATAAAATGTTACCTAAAACTATAAAAGTCTACAAAGACCATGATTATATTATGTCTAGTATGGGTGTACTTTCATTAAAACATCCTGATTTTGCAAAAAAGGTATTAAAGAAATCCTTAACTATTCAAACTAAATAAAAGGGGGGCATTAAAATGTATCCTAGAATAATTATTAATACGGAAAAATTCAGACATAATTTAAAAGAAATTAGACATTTAGCCTCTCGCCACGGTTTGACTATGATGGCGGTCACAAAAGTATTTTGTGCTGTGACCCCTTTAATGGATGTATTGAAAGAAGAACGTGTTGATTACATAGCTGATTCTCGCTTAAAAAATCTAGAATCGTTTTCCACAACAATTCCAAAAGTACTATTGCGTTTAGTATCGCAGTATGAAGTTGATAGAGCCGTCAATGTTGCTGATATTTCGTTAAATTCAGAAATCACAACAATTAGAAAATTAAATGATGCAGCGCAAAAATACAATTTAAAACATGGCATCATTTTAATGTTAGATATTGGAGACTTGCGTGAAGGGGTATTCTATAAAGAAAATGTTATTAGCTATATTGAAGAGATACTCAATATGAGTAATATTATTTTAAAAGGGATTGGAACTAATTTAACTTGTTATGGTGGTATTATCCCTAGTAAAGAAACGCTGCAGAAATTAGTTGATATCACGGAAACAATAGAAAAAACTTTTTCTATTGAATTAGATATAATATCAGGAGGGAACTCTTCTCATCTTCATTTATTAGATAAAGATATTCATATTGATAAAATAAATAATCTAAGAATTGGTGAAGCGATTGTTTTAGGGAGAGAAACGGCCTACGGAGAAATTATTAAATCGCTTTATGATGATGTGTTTACTTTAGAGACTGATATTATTGAATATAAGAAAAAACCTTCGTTGCCCGAGGGCGATATCGGTATGAATGCTTTCGGCAAAAAACCACATTTCGAAGATTTGGGTGTAGTAAACCGTGCAATTTTAGGCATAGGAAAACAAGATGTTGATTTTTATGAATTGAAATCATTGGATAAAAATATAACATTACTAGGCAGCAGTAGCGACCATATTATCGCTGGGATTTGGAATAATCCAGACGCTTATAAAATGGGAGATATTATGCGTTTTAAATTAACGTATGGATCGCTCTTATCATTGATGACGTCAGATTTTGTGGAGAAAGTTTATGTTAAATCTATATAGAAAAACCTACTTGGAGGTATACTTAGACAAAGTTTATGATAATTATAAGTTGATTAGTAATTTTGTTAAAGGTAAGACCGTTATCCCTGTAGTAAAAGCGAATGCTTACGGATTAGGGGCTAAAAAGATAACGCAATTTCTCCATCAAAACGGAGTAAATTATTTTGCGGTTGCGACCGTTGAAGAAGCGTTGGAATTAAGGGCGGTTAGTAGCACTATAGATATATTAGTTATGGGATTAATCAATGAAGAAGATTTCCTTACTTTAAGCCAAAATAATATCACCGTAACCATTCCTAATCAAAATTTAATGAACGCTGCATGCAATGTAAATCTGCCTTTGAAAATCCATTTAAAAGTTGATACGGGTATGAATCGGTTGGGCTTTAATGATAAGTCAGATATAATCAATGCTTTTTCTCGCATAACGCAATCACGCACATTAGATTTAGAGGGAGTATTTACCCATTTAGCAACGTCTGATAGTAATGATTCGTATGCTTGGAATCAAATTCAAACTTTTAAGGATACATTAGATATATTGCCTTATAAACCAAAGATGGTTCACGTTTCTAACTCTTCAGCAACGTTAAAATTTGAAAAAGATATGCCGTTTACTACTCACGCTCGTGTGGGGATTTCTTTATATGGGGAAACGTTAGAAAAAGATATAACATATTTACACCAAACGTTTAAAATTAAAAGTGTTATCAAAGAGATTAAATTGCTAAAAAAAGGCGAAAAATTAGGTTATGACATTACTTATCAAGCCCAAGAAGATGAATGGATTGCAATATTACAAGTTGGCTACGCTGATGGAATATGGCGTGCCAATCAAAATGGAATGGTTTCTATCAATCATAAGCTTTTTCCTATTGTTGGTCGTATCTGTATGGATCAAATGTTTATAAAAGTGGATGAAACTATCCGAAAAAATGATATAGTAATACTAGTAGGGGACAATAATGTATCTGTTAATGATATGGCCAAACGTTTAAACACCATACCGCACGAGATACTGTGTAGTTTTTCTCAAAGAATACCCCGTATTTACAAAAGTTAGGGAAGTGATACTATGATAAATGTCTATTCTGAAATAGGGAAATTAAAAACCGTTTTATTGCATAGGCCAGGACAAGAATTAGAAAATTTAACCCCTACTGTGCTTAATCGATTATTATTTGATGAAATTCCTTATCTAAAAATGGCACAACAAGAGCATGATGAATTTGCACAAGCACTAAAAGATGAAGGCGTAGAGGTACTTTATTTAACAAAAATGTTAGGTGAAGCTTTAGAAGGCAATCCTGAAGTGATTGAACACTTTATCAAAGAGTTTTTGGATGAAGCAAACATAAAATCACGCTACGTTAAAGATGCAATTTTCAAGTATTTAAAATCGATGAATACTAAACAAATGATAGATAAAATGATTGCCGGTATTAGAACAAAAGAAGTTCCGATAGAATCCGGAAACTCTATTATGGATATGTTAGAAAAAGAATATCCTTTTTATACTGACCCAATGCCTAATATTATCTTCCAAAGAGATCCATTTGCCAGTGTTGGACGTGGAGTTAGTGTACACAAAATGAACACAAAAGCACGACAACGAGAGACTATTTTCTCAAGTTACTTATTAAAATATCACCCAAGATTCCAAAAAGAAACGTTACCGTTTTATTTCAGTAGAAACGAAGAGGAATCGCTAGAAGGTGGCGATATTTTAGTTTTAAATGAGAAAACTTTGGCAATCGGCATATCAGATAGAACCGATCCTTATGCAATCGAAAAACTTGCAAGAAAACTCTTTTTAAAACGTGAAACATTTGAAACTATTTTAGCATTTAATATTCCAAAGACGCGGTCTTTTATGCACCTTGATACTGTGTTTACTCAACTTGATTATGGTGTTTTCACCATACATCCTGGAATTATGAAGTATCTAACGGTTTTTGAGATTACTGCACAAGGAGAAGGCCTTAAGATTAATAAAGTGGTGACAACGTTGAAAGATATTCTGTCAAAACACTTAGAATGTGAAGTTGATTTAATACACTGTGGTGGTGACGATGTAGTCGATAGCGAACGAGAACAATGGTCAGATGGTGCAAACACCCTTGCTATAAGCCCTGGTGTTGTCATAGCGTATTCAAGAAACCATATAACAAACCAATTGTTAAGAGATAAAGGGGTAAGAGTCATTGAAATTTCTTCATCCGAACTATCTAGGGGACGTGGTGGCCCAAGATGTATGAGTATGCCACTTGAGAGAGAAAAACTAAAATAATCAAACTTATAGAGGAGAATTTATGAATCTTAAAGACAGAAGTTTTATTACGTTATTAGATTATACCAAAGAAGAAATTGTATATTTATTGGATTTATCTTCACGTTTGAA
Source organism: uncultured Candidatus Izemoplasmatales bacterium (assembly GCA_964386055.1). Lineage (GTDB taxonomy): Bacteria > Bacillota_I > Bacilli_A > Izemoplasmatales > Izemoplasmataceae > B1SED10-225. The sequence goes on from CAYLQZ010000027.1 coordinate 12,881, forward strand.
ACAAGAAAAGGCTGACGCAATCCCTCACAAACATTTAGAAGGGAAAAATGTTGTCCTTTTGTTCCAAAAAGATTCAACAAGAACGCGTTGCGCGTTTGAAGCTGGCGCTTATGATTTGGGTATGGGCGTTACCTATTTAGGACCAAGTGGGTCTCAAATGGGGAAAAAAGAATCAATCAAAGATACGGCTCGTGTACTTGGTAGAATGTATGATGGCATTCAATTTAGAGGCTATTTAAACGCTGATGTAGAAGCGTTAGCCAAGTATGGTGGTGTTCCAGTTTGGAACGGATTAACCGATATGTATCACCCCACACAAATATTAGCAGATTTTCTAACAGTGAAAGAAAATTTTGGAAAATTAGCAGGAATCAACTTTACTTATGTAGGAGATGCTAGAAATAATATGGGCAACTCTTTAATGATTGGGTGTGCTAAATTAGGGATAAACTTTACTGCCGTAGCCCCTAAAGATTTATGGCCAGAAACATCTTTGGTTGATCATTGTAAAAACCTTGCAAAAGATAGTGGCGCTAAAATCCATTTAACGGAAGATAAAATGGAAGGAACGCAAAACGTAGATGTCATTTATACGGATGTCTGGGTATCAATGGGGGAGCCACAAGAAGTATGGGAACAACGATTAGGAGACCTTCATGCTTACCAAGTAGACACAAAATTAATGAATAATGCAGATGAAAATGCTATCTTCATGCATTGTCTACCTGCTTTTCATGGTAGCGACACTCAAATAGGCGCAGAGGTTGCATCATCTTTTGGTGCGAAATATCCTCAATTAAAAAATGGCGAGATGGAAGTGACGGATGAAGTCATTGAATCTTCTAAAAGTAAAGTCTTTGATGAAGCAGAAAATCGAATGCATACGATTAAAGCTGTGATGCTTGCAACGATGTCAAATGATTTTTAATATTTTAAAAAGCCGCTCAAAATTGAGTGGTTTTTTAATCGATTATTTTTAGAGACAATGCTATAATGATATTATTATTGGGGGGAAGACCATGCCAGTTATTATGATGTTTTTTGTCTATGGTTTTGTTGGATGGAACATAGAAGTTATTTATTATATGTTCAAAGAAAAGCGATTTGTTAATCGTGGATTTTTAAATGGTCCAATTGTTCCTATTTACGGCTTAGCCATGATCGCTATGCATCTTTTAGTTCATGAGTTTATGCTCTACACAGTAAGCATTGATGTGGAATCAATTCTTTTGATTTTTGTACTGATTACATTTTTTTCTACTATGTTAGAACTTATTGGGGGGTATATCCTTTTAAAGGCATTTGAGACTAGATGGTGGGATTATTCGCACTTAAAATTCAATTTAAATGGATTTATATGTTTACGGTTTTCACTAGTATGGGGAATAATGGGAACATTAGGGTACGTCTTTTTACATGAACTATATGTTTATCCCTGGCTTGAAGATTTTGATGGTGTTTTTGCGGTCGTATTAACCAACACATTCTTAATTGTCTTTTTTATTGACTGGATGTTTACGATTGTGGCGCTTCTTAACTTTAAACAAATGTTACGCGAGCTACGTAGCCGTGCTTTAAATTTGCGCAATAAAAGTGATATTCTTATTCAAAAAGATCACTCTCAATTATCTCAATCCTTGCGTGCGCGTTTAAATGGAATCATAGAAAATACAAAAAACAATGAAACCCTCTCTAAAGTAAAAGCTAAAATTGATTCGCTACGAGATTTTTTCACACACCCTAAAGACAAAGACGTTACGAATGAGTTTGAAATGTTAAAAAAGCTCAGCCACAAAATTACATCCTCGCGCTTTTATAAAGCCTTCCCAGAAATTAAATTAGTGCTTAGAAAGGATGAAATGCGTGACGAAGATGACAAAAAAGACAGTGAAGATAAAGAATCGTGATTATGATGTGTTCATTAAGTATGGGCTTGATATTTTAGCGCACCCTATTTATCAAAGACAAAAGTCGTTTATTCAACATGGTCAAATATCGCTTTTTGAACATAGTGTCAGTGTTGCCTATCTGGCGTATAAAATCTCTAAGTCATTTTCTCTTGATACTAAAAGTGTCATTAGAGGAAGTTTGTTACATGATTTCTTTTTATATGACTGGCATCAAGAAGGAAAAAAAATGAAAAAGACCTTGTTTAAAAAACACGGATTTAAACACGCATCTTATGCTTTAGAAAATGCTAATTTTTATTTTGATATTAACAATATAGAAAAAGATATTATTACAAAACATATGTTTCCCCTTAATATCAAACCTCCAATTTACTTAGAGAGTTGGATTGTAAATTTTAGTGACGATGTAATCACCTACAAAGAGTCTCTTAAACAAACTGCAGCAAATAGGGATTTAATTATGTATATTGATCACTATATAAAAGAGCACGCGCGCGTGAAAGGCAACAATTTATAAAAAAAGATAACTTTTAATCAAAAAGACTTGAAACTAGTCTTTTTTTTTGATACTATGTCAAAGACTTTCAATTTAAAAGTCTGGCTGTGAAGTGGGAGGTTGTTGACACACCGACAAGCGTTGTCTTGGGTTGTGTTAAAGAAATTTCCGCGGAGCAAGTCTATACATGATTGTAGGCGAAAGGAGGAACTTACATGGCAGCACAAAGTATTCGTATCCGATTGAAATCATACGATCACAGATTACTTGACCAATCGGCTAAGAAAATTGTTGAAACGGTTAAAAAGACAGGGTCTAAAGTATCAGGTCCAATTCCGTTGCCAACCGAAAAAGAGGTGTTCACCGTTTTGCGAAGCGTCCACGTTAATAAAAAATCACGTGAACAATTCGAACGTAGAACCCACAAACGTTTAATTGACATTGTGGATCCAAATCCGCAAACAATTGACAGCTTAATGCACTTGGATTTACCATCCGGTGTCGATATCATTTTGAAATAATAATTAGGAGGTGTACTCATGGCCAAAGGTATCTTAGGAACAAAAATAGGAATGACACAAATTTTCGATGATGCAGGACGTCTTGTCCCAGTCACTGTAATTCAGTGTGAACCTAATGTTGTTCTTCAAAAGAAAACAGTTGAAACAGATGGTTACGAAGCCGTACAACTAGGTTTCAAAGACAAGCGTGAATCTCTAGCTAACAAACCTGCAAAAGGGCACGCAGCCAAGTCAAACTCTAACCCTAAGCGCTACGTTAAAGAAATTGCCGGAAATGAAATGAGCAGTTTCGAAGTAGGTCAGGAGATCGGAGTTAATATATTTGATGAAGGCGAAATTATTGATGTAACAGGAACGTCTAAAGGAAAAGGGTTCCAAGGAAACATCAAGCGTCATAATCAAGGACGTGGACCTATGACCCACGGTTCTCATTATCATAGAGGCCCAGGTTCAATGGGACCAATTGATCCTAACCATGTTCGTAAAGGAAAGAAACTTCCAGGACATATGGGACATGAACGTGTAACTATTCAAAACTTACAAGTTGTTAAAGTGGATCTAGAACAAAACATTTTGCTTGTAAAAGGCAATGTACCAGGACCTAGAAAAGGACTTGTAGAAATTAAAAATGCTGTAAAAGCGGATGACATTGAACCACTAGATGCAAGCAATTTTACAAAAGATGAAAATGAAGCAAAAGACGAATCGTAATAAGTTCAGTACTTGAAAGGAGGATTTGAAATGCCAAAAGTAGCATTATTAAATCAAAGCGGACAAAACGTTGGCGAAGTCAACTTAGAAGATAAAGTTTTTGGGATCACCCCAAATGAGCAAGCGCTTTATGATGTTGTAAAAGCAATTAGAGCAAACAAACGTCAAGGAACGCACAAAGCGAAAACGCGCAGCGAAGTTCGTGGCGGAGGGCGCAAACCATGGCGTCAAAAAGGAACCGGTCGCGCTAGACAAGGCTCAACCCGTTCACCACAATGGGTAGGCGGTGGCGTTGTATTCGGACCAACCCCACGCGACTATACTATTAAAATAAATCGCAAAGTAAGAAAACTTGCTTTGAGAAGTGCACTTTCACAAAAAGTACAAGATAACAAATTTGTTGTACTTGATAGCTTTAACATTGAATCACCAAAAACCAAAACAATGGTTGAGATTCTTACCAACCTTAAGGTTGAGGAGAAGGTGCTGATTATTCTTCCAGAAGGCGACACAAATGTTGAACTTTCAACTAGAAACATTCCTAAAACGGTTGTTTCTACAGTTTCACAAGCAAGTGTCTATGACATCATGAACAGTACAGTCATCATCACGACTCAAGATGCGGTTAAAAATTATGAGGAGGTGCTTGTATAATGTTAGCCTCTGAAATCATTAAGCGCCCAATAATCACTGAAAAAAGCATGCAACTTGTTGAAAAAGAAAATAAATATACTTTTTCAGTCGACAAACGTGCAAATAAAATCCAAATTAAAAATGCAGTTGAAGAATTATTCGAAGTCAAAGTCTTAAGTGTGAACGTTATTAACACTAAGCCTAAGAAAAAACGTGTTGGACAGTACGAAGGGTTTAAAGCGGAATTAAGCAAAGCCGTTGTACATCTTAACCAAGACGATAAAATCGAAATATTCTCATCGTAAAGTAATAACCGAAAAAGGAGGTTACCGTAATGGCTTTAAAGAAATATAAACCAACCACAAATGGTCGTAGACATATGACCAGTTTAGATTTTGCCGAGATTACAACAAGTGAACCTGAAAAGTCACTGCTTGTTAAACTCAATAAAAAATCTGGTAGAAACAACCAAGGTAAAATCACTGTACGTCATCATGGCGGCGGTGCTAAAAGAAAATACCGTATTATTGACTTTAAACGAAATAAAGATGGCGTTCCAGCCCGTGTTGCAACAATTGAATATGATCCGAACCGTAGTGCTAATATTGCATTAGTAAACTATGCGGATGGCGAAAAACGTTATATTTTAGCTCCTAAAGGGCTTAAAGTTGGAATGAATATTGAAAGTGGAGAAGCAGCCGATATTCAAATCGGAAATGCAAAATCACTAAAACAAATTCCAGTAGGGACAACCATTCACAATGTCGAACTAACGCCTCAAAAAGGTGGTCAATTAGCTCGTAGTGCTGGAACCCGCGCTCAAATCCTTGGACGCGAAGATAAATACGTACTTGTTAAACTTGCAAGTGGCGAAGTTCGTAAAATTCTTGGGACTTGCCGTGCAACCATAGGGGTTGTCGGAAACGAAGACCACGAATTAATCAACTATGGAAAAGCGGGACGTAACCGTTACAGAGGAATTAAACCTACTGTACGTGGTTCTGTTATGAACCCAGTTGATCACCCTCACGGTGGTGGGGAAGGACGTCAACCAATCGGGTTGCCTTCACCGTTATCTCCATGGGGTAAAAAGACGCTTGGTCTTAAAACACGTAGAGACAAAAAAGCAAGTAGCCGTCTAATCGTTAGACGTAAGAAGAAATAGGAAAGGAGGAACTCATATATGGCACGTTCAATTAAAAAAGGACCATTTTGTGACGAACATTTAATGAACAAAGTGGAACAAATGAATAAAGCAAGTAGAAAGAAAGTAATTCAAACGTGGTCAAGACGCTCAACAATTTTCCCAGATTTTGTAGGACATACTATCGCAGTATATAACGGAAAGGAACATATTCCTGTATATATCACAGAAGATATGGTCGGCCACAAATTAGGAGAGTTCGCTCCTACTAGAACTTACCGTGGACACGAAAAAGACAAGAAAGCTCAAAGAAAGTAGAGGAGGATATTATGGAAGCTAAAGCTCAAGCAAAGACAGTTCGCATATCTTCTCGCAAAGTCCAATTAGTGATTGACCTAATCCGTGGAAAAAATGTCGGAGAAGCGTTTGCTGTTTTGGCACATACGCCAAAAGCGGCTTCACCGATGGTTACTAAACTTTTAAAATCAGCGGTTGCGAATGCTGAACATAACTATGACATGGATGTAGAAAACCTATATATCAAAGAAATCTTTGTTGGTGAAGGTCCAACTATGAAACGTATTAGACCTCGCGCCCAAGGAAGTGCAACACAAATCTTGAAAAGAACCAGCCACACTACTATTGTAGTGGCTGAGAAAGAGTAAAGGAGGGAATCTAATGGGTCAAAAAGTAAATCCAGTCGGACTACGAGTTGGAATTATTAGAGATTGGGATTCTCGTTGGTACGCCAATAAAAATGACGTTGCCGATCTTTTGCATGAAGATATCAAGATCCGCGAATTATTAGAAGAATTGTATGAAAATTCTGCAGTAAGCAGAATCGAAATAGAACGTTTAAAAAAGAGAATCGTCATTACTGTTCATACTGCTAAACCAGGTATGGTTATCGGACGTGAAGGGTCTGTTAAAAAACGTGTAGTTTCAAAGCTAAACGAATTAACTGACAAACAAATTATTTTAAATGTTGTAGAAATTAAGAAACCGGAACTCGATGCTAAACTTGTTGCAGAAGCAATTGCTAAGCAGCTTGAAAATCGTGCATCTTTCCGTCGTGTACAAAAAATGGCTATTCAGCGCGCAATGCGCAGCGGAGCCAAAGGGTGCAGAACGCTAGTTTCCGGACGCCTTGGCGGCGCGGAAATGGCACGTAACGAAGGATACAACGAAGGAAACGTTCCTTTACACACCTTGCGTGCAGACATCGATTACTCAATAGAAGAAGCGCACACTACTTATGGAAAATTAGGCATAAAAGTGTGGATTTACAAAGGTGAAATTTTACCTAAGAAGAAAAGGGGGGCCAATTAATTATGTTAATTCCCAAAAGAACGAAATACAGACGCCCTCACCGCGTATCATATGAAGGAAGAGCCAAAGGCGGAACTACAGTAAGCTTTGGTGATTATGGTCTACAATCTCTAGAAGGAGCTTGGATTACCAATCGTCAAATTGAATCTGCTCGTATCGCCATTAACCGTTACATGAAACGTCAAGGGAAAGTATGGATTAGAATTTTCCCTCATATGGCGAAAACAGCGAAACCGCTCGAGGTTCGTATGGGATCCGGTAAAGGGTCGCCTGAAAGCTTTGTTGCAGTTGTTAAAACAGGAACTGTAATGCTAGAAGTTGCAGGTGTCACTGAAGAAGTGGCTAACGAAGCGCTTCGTCTTGCTGCACATAAATTACCGGTGAAGACGAAAGTGATCAAGAAAGAAAGTGGTGATTTTAGTGAAAACTAACGAAATCCGTGATATGGAATCAACTAAAATCAACGAAGAAATAGTACAACTTAAAAGAGAATTGTTTGACCTTCGCTTTCAACAAGCAACAGGTCAACTTGAAAACACAGCTCGTATAAGTAACGTTAAAAAGGCAATTGCGCGCATGAAGACTGTTCTTAATGAGCGCAATGCCAAATAGGACGAGAGGAGAATTTTATGGAACGTAATGATCGTAGAGTTCTTACTGGAACTGTAGTTGCGCAAAATGCAGACAAAACTATTTCAGTAAGCGTAGAAAACTATATCAAACATCCAAAATATGGAAAACGCGTCAAACAATCCAAAAAGTTTGCGACGCACGACGAGAACAATCAGGCGAAAGTCGGAGATGTTGTAAAGATTATGGAAACTCGTCCACTATCAAAAACTAAACGTTTCCGTCTACTTGAAATTGTAGAAAGCAAGGTTCTCGTTTAGTAGAGCTATAAGGAGGTTCTTAGGATGATTCAACAAGAATCAAGGTTAAAAGTCGCTGATAACTCCGGCGCAAGAGAAATTCTAGCCGTCAAGATCCTAGGCGGAACTGGAAGAAAATATGCATCAATTGGAGATATTATTACTGCAACCGTTAAGCAGGCTATGCCGGGCGGCCAAGTAAAAAAAGGTGAATTAGTAAAAGCCGTAATTGTTCGTACTAAAAGAGAAGTGCGTCGTAAAGACGGTTCATATATTAAATTCGACGACAATGCTGCTGTCATCGTGCGTGATGATAAATCACCACGCGGAACCCGTATTTTCGGACCGGTAGCAAGAGAGCTGCGTGAAGAAGGCTTCATGAAAATTCTTTCACTGGCTCCAGAAGTACTTTAAAAGAGTAGGAGGAAGACGTATGAAAATCAAAAAAGGCGATACTGTCAAAGTTATCTCAGGAAAAGATAGAGGTAAAGAAGGCAACGTCATTAAAACATATCCTAAGACAGACCGCGTTCTCATTGAAGGCGTTAATGTCGTTAAGAAAAACCAAAAACCTACTCAGGCGAATCCAGATGGAGGCATTTTGGAATTCGAAGCGCCAATTCACGCATCAAACGTGATGCTCGTCGATAAAAAAGGCCCAACAAGAGTAGGATACAAAACTGTTACTGAAACAGAAAAGAAACAAGAAATAACACGTAAAGTACGTGTGTCGAAAAAAACCGGTGAGGTTTTAGACTAATAGAAAGGAGGCATTAGTGGATGAATCGTTTAAAAGAAAGATATAATGAAGAAATCCGTCCATCACTTATTGAAAAATTTGATTATGACTCATTGATGGAAGCACCAAAATTAAACAAAATCGTTATCAACATGGGTGTTGGTGACGCTGTAGATAACGCTAAAGTACTAGATGATGCTGTAGAAGAGCTCACTCAACTTACAGGACAAAAACCTGTAATAACCCGTGCCAAGAAATCTATTGCAAACTTTAAACTCCGAGAAGGTATGGCAATAGGCTGCAAAGTTACTCTCCGCGGAGAGAGAATGTATGATTTCTTAGATAAAGTTATTAGCATTGCGCTTCCACGTGTGCGTGACTTTCAAGGGGTTAGTCCTAAAGCCTTTGACGGTAGAGGGAACTACACATTAGGTGTAAAAGAACAACTCATTTTCCCTGAGATTGATTACGACAAAGTAAATCGTGTCCGCGGTATGGACATCGTTATAGTTACAACGGCACAATCTGATGAAGAAGCCAAAGCGCTTTTAACACAGTTTGGCATGCCGTTTAGAAAAAATTAAGGAGGCTACTATGGCTAAAAAATCAATGATTGCAAAGCAAAAGCGCCCACAGAAATATCAAGTCAGAGAATATACTAGATGCGAACGTTGTGGACGTCCACATTCTGTAATCCGCAAATTCAAACTTTGCCGTATTTGTTTCCGCGAACTAGCTTACAAAGGACAAATACCCGGCGTCAGAAAAGCAAGTTGGTAAAATTTAAATTCCTTATATTGGGAGGAGGCAATTCAATATGGTAATGACAGATCCTATTGCTGATATGTTAACGCGTATTAGAAACGCAAATCAAATGAAAGCTGAAACCGTAGATATTCCCGCGTCAAAACTCAAAAAACAAGTGCTTGAGTTACTCCGCGATGAAGGCTATGTTGCGAAAATCACTGAAGTAAAAACAAAACCGGTCAACAAACTGCGTGTAACGTTACGTTATGTTCAAAATGAACGGGTCGTTAAAGGCCTCAAACGCATATCAAAACCCGGTTTAAAAGTATACGCTAAGAACGGTGAAATTCCTAAAGTTCTTAATGGACTTGGAATAGCCGTTATTTCAACATCACAAGGTATTATAACAGACCGAGAAGCACGCAAACAAAACGTTGGCGGCGAAATCTTGGCATACGTATGGTAATTATTTAAAGGAGGTACAAACCATGAGTCGTATTGGGAATAAACCAATAAACTTACCTCAAGGCGTTAATGCAACACTTGAAAATCAAAGTGTTACAGTAAAGGGCCCTAAAGGAACGTTAAGTATGACTGCTCATCCGTCAATGGACATTTCTATCAATGAAAATGATATGAACGTTCGAAGACAAGATGATAGCAAAACTCAACGCACATTGCATGGAACAACACGCTCACTTTTAGTCAACCTTGTTCAAGGGGTTACTGAAGGATACACTAAAAAACTTAAAATGATTGGTGTAGGGTATCGTGCACAACTGCGTGGTAAATTATTAGTAATCAATGCTGGATATTCGAATCCAGTTGAAATGGATATTCCAGAAGGCATCTCAGTAGAAGTTGTCAAAAACACAGAAATTGTTGTGACTGGAATTGACAAGCAGCTTGTTGGAGAATATGCTGCAAATATACGTGCGGTACGTAGACCTGAACCTTATCTTGGTAAAGGGATTCGTTACATCGATGAACAAGTACGTCGTAAAGAAGGAAAAACTGCTAAATAGTAGTTAGGAGTGACAATATATGATTAATATAAAATCAAAAAACGAAATGCGCAAAAAACGCCATTTAAGATCTAGAAAGACTTTAGTTGGAACAGCGTTACGTCCACGTCTTAGTGTCTTTCGTTCTAACAAACATATCTATGCGCAGTTGATTGACGATGTCAGCGGAGCAACACTCGCAAGTTCTTCTACGCTTGAAAAAAATACTGACACTGAAAACAAAGCAAACGTTGATGGTGCAGCATTTGTAGGAGAACATATTGCAAAACGTGCTGTTGAAAAAGACATTAAGAATGTCGTTTTCGATCGCAGTGGATATCGTTATCATGGACGCATTAAAGCATTAGCTGACGCTGCACGTAATGCAGGTTTAGAATTCTAATAAGGAGGTA
>CAYLQZ010000028.1:0-1827 GCA_964386055.1 uncultured Candidatus Izemoplasmatales bacterium
GCGGACGCTTTCAAAAAGTATAGAAAAAACCAAGTCCCTCACACATAAAGTGAGTGGCCTTGGTTTTGATATAGTGTCATAAATATTGTTTTATTTAATCATATTCTAGCATCATTTAATTTACTACTTGATGTATGGATTAATCATTTTGATAATGTCGCGGTTTAATGACACTAAACGATGCGCCGTCTTCTATCGTAATGCTATATTTATATGCGTAGCGCTGCGTGGCTTCGTCGTAAATAACGTTAAGTTGGATTTCGCCTTCTTCATCGCCTTGCCTTTCAGAATCAATTTCATATTCTATTTTAAGTGTATCCGGATTGTTTAAAAGATTACGCGTAATCACAAGTTCAATTTCAATCATTGGCGTTTCGTGCTCAATTTCCGCTACAATCTCATCGTCGTCAAATTCGATTTCTAATGACGATTCAAAGACTGTATCCCCATTTCTTACAAACTCATATTCTAAAGTTTGTTCATCGTCTTCAATGGTTTGCTGGATTTCTAAGTACGTATCTTCATTATCTGGATGACTCGCTTTTAATGTCATGTCGATCTCATCGCCATCAATTTCGATATCGCCTTTAACACTGTAGGTAACATTATTCATTATCATGATTCCGTTTATGACGTATTCATCTTCACTCACTTCAGTCTCGTTATAATGAAGGGTGCGAGTATGTGTTTCACCGCTTAGATCTATACTACTTAGCTGGACGCTATAATCATAGTCATCTAAAGGCGATGGATGGAGACGGAATGATAAACTATCCTCGCCCATCATAATGGGTTCTACCAAATTGATATAGCCATTGATGAAGTCGAGGTATTTTTCAATCAAAGTATTTTGCGATGAGAGTAACGTAAGATTAGGCTGATTGAGTGTCGGGGTGTTAGCTTCTAAAGATTGGTCAAGTAACGTCACTGCAGAAAACGCACCAAGTGAATAAAACTCCTCTTTGCTTGAAAGTTCTAAAGTCCGTCTTGGGGTTTCACCATTCGTCGGTTCAAGTGAATCTGCGGGTCCAATGACCGCAATTAACAATATGACAATAGCCGCAAAAGAGGCCGCGAATCCATAAGAAAGCTTACGTCTAAAGATAGATGGTCTAGCCGGCAGCGGTGTGAATGCCTCGTTAAAATCGATGGCTTTTATAACATCTGGGGTATGATGAGTTACATCATCTTTTATAATTTTTTCAATATGTTGTTTGCTATTTTTCTTCATAGGATTCACCCTCCTTACTGCCTTCACGCATTATTTTAAGTGCTTTTTGATATCGGTACGTTACTGTGCCCGTAGGCATATTCAATAATTGTGCAATATCACGATGTTTTAATTCCGCCACGACTCGTAATAAAACAATCTGTTGATCTTCTTCATTTAATAATGATAGATAATATTCACTCACCAACTTTTTTTCAACCGATGAATCTTGACTAATAAATAAATCAGGATTGATTTGGCCATCGATGCTTAAGTCTTTTAAATGCGCTCTATAACTATCAAGTGCGGTGTTTTTCGCGATCGTTAAAAGCCAGGTCATAAACTTATAGCGTTTTTTATACGAGTGAATGTTTTTCAACATTTTAATATACGTTTCTTGCATGGCGTCTTCAGCCAAAGAGCGGTCTCTCACAATAGGAAGAATCATGGCATATACAGCATGTCTCGTTTTGTGATAGACCGCTTCAAAAGCTGATTCATCATTGTTTTTTATAGCTTTGACGTATTGTTCAAGCGTCAATGTATACACCCCCTAATCGGGTTTTATTATATCATGATTAAGGGTGTCTTAGCTATTATACTTCATTATTTTCTTC
>CAYLQZ010000028.1:1927-20619 GCA_964386055.1 uncultured Candidatus Izemoplasmatales bacterium
TTTTATTATATCATGATTAAGGGTGTCTTAGCTATTATACTTCATTATTTTCTTCATCGTCTTCTTCGTCATCATTGTCGTCGTCTTCTTCGTCTTCTTCGTCATCATCGTCATCATTGTCGTCATCATCGTTGTCGTTTGATGATTCTTCAATCACAGTGGATTTGTTTTCTGACGTTTCGATTGTATACGTAATTGTATACGTATCATCCGCTTCGTTATAAACGATTAAGATTTCAATTTCGCCTTCTTCTAGTGTGGTTCCATCATCAACCATCTTGTATTCTATATCAAGCGTGGTTTCATTGCCGTCTGTTTCGATTTCAAATTCGAAAGTACTTTCAAGGGTCCCTTCGACGAATTTTAATTCAAGTTCTAATTCATCATATTCTTCTTCGAATTCAATTTCTACACGTTTAACCAGTTGATTATTCATATACATTTCGATAACAAGTTCAAGTTCTGATTCTTCGCCATCGTCTTCAAATTCGTATGATACTGTAACGTAGTTTTCATCATCTAAATATGCTCTAAACTCAAATTCTTCTTCTTCTAATTCTACTTCGCGTTCACCGTATACTTGATAGGTTTCGCCATCGATTTCTAGGATGCCTTCGATAATACTGTCAAATTCTTCATCGTCTTCATCTTCATCTACTATAGTCTCGTTATAATGCATATAATAAACTTCTGTGTTGCCTTCCATACTCATAAACTGAATGGCCATCACATAATCATAGGCTTCCATTTCAGAAACCTCAACATTTACATCAAATGATTCATCCCCTGTAAAGGTACGAACAAGATCTAAATATTCTTGTAGTTCATCAATAGAATCTAATACTTCAATGTCATCTAAAACACTGAGTGTTTGTGGGGATGGTGTATTCGACATCGTTGTCATTCTTTGCATATCATTCAATGCACCAACAGACGCAAATGCTGACATTCCAAGTTGTTCTACCGAGTTATCGGTCGTCTCAATTGGTTCTTCACCATTCGAACACGCCACCACTCCAATAAATAAAGTAAATAATACACCTAGTAACATAAGTTTTTTCATTTTTTAAAACCTCCAAAGTTTTATTTTGTTTTCACAGTATATACGGTCAAACTTCGTTGTTTGTTGGGTTTTTTAGAATCTTTTTTTCTTTAAATAATAAAACGGCTAAAATTAGCCGTTTTATCGATGTTAATTTTTTACTGAATTTAAGTGTTTTTAACCCTTAGATTATAACGATTGTTAACGTTCACTCTTCTGCAAAGGGATTATACTTTATGCGCGTCGATCATTTGTTTTTCGTAAAGCATCGTATATAGGCCGTTTTGTTCAAGTAACGTTTGGTGCGATCCTTGTTCAACGATTTCCCCGCGGTCAATCACATAAATGGTATCAACATCAACGGTAGTTGAAAGTCGATGGGCAATAATAAGGACTGTTTTTTCTTTCATAATTTTTTTCATGGCGGCTTGAATCTTCGCTTCGCTTACATTATCAAGTGCACTGGTCGCTTCATCAAATAAAATAATGGGCGCGTCTTTTATCATCGCGCGCGCAATCGCTATTCTTTGTCTTTGCCCGCCTGAAAGGGAATGGCCGTGTTCACCTACTAAAGTTTCATAGCCTTCACTGAGGGTTTCGATAAAATCGTGAGCGTTGGCTATTTTTGATGCGTTTAACAAGCTGGCTTCACTTGCGGAAGGATTGCCGTAAAGAATATTATCTTTGATGGTCCCATTAAAAAGATAAGCATCTTGTGGCACATACGCTATTTTTTCTCGTAATTGTTTTAATGTTGAATGTGCGGCTGTGTTGCCTTCTATGCTCAGTGTTCCTTTTTGTGGGGGGTGAAACTGCAATAATAATTTAAACACCGTTGATTTCCCACTACCAGAAGGGCCAACTAAGGCAGCCGAACGTCCTTTATCTAAGGTAAAGCTTAACGCCTTTAACACGGGGGCTTCATCATAACCAAACGTAACTTGATCAAAGGCGAGTTCGCTAGCTTTAGAAGCGCCGTTTTGTTTATAATATAGCGGTTCTTCTGGTTCATCTAATAACTCAAATACCCGGTCTCCCGCAGCCAAGGAAGCTTGTAAGTTCGTAATAAAGTCGCCTAACATACGAGCGAGTTCTCGAATCCCATTTTGAAGTTGCGTGACCGCCACAATAGTCCCGACCGTCGTTTCACCAATTAACACTAAATACGCCCCTACCGTCGTAATTCCAACAAAACTCATAAACCCTAAAAAGGCGTTAACCCCATTAATGAGGGATTGTTTATTAACACGGTTGATAGAATGCGATAGCACGCGATCATTAGACACATTAAATTTTTCCAAGATAAGACGGTGTATATTAAAGATTCTTACAACCCTCAACCCTGAAATGATATTGATTAGTTTGGTATTAAGGGTTCCTAAAGACGATTGAACATCGGTTGAAATCACTCGAATACGCTTCGCATAAACCGTATTGACGAGGACCGTTATAATCGCGGCGCCAACGCCGACTAAAGATAGACGCCAGTCGAGAAAAAACATCACGATGGTTGTCCCAATCCCTGCGATCACATTGACCATAAAGCCAAACAGTAAATCGCTATATGTTTTTTCCATTTCTGATATGTCATTGGTTAAACGAGACGTAATTTCACCGCTATGGTTTTCCATGAAATACCGACTCGGTAATAACGTCAATTTAGCAAAAGCTTTCTTGCGAATACCACCTGTAATATTCACAATGGCTTTTTGTGCTAAATATATAAAGATAGGGATGATCATAAAGATTCCCATTACAACCAAAATGCCAATAATAATACTATCTAAAACGTCGGCATACGTTCCGGTCGTTAAAGCGTCAAATAAATCTTGAAATACTAAAGCGATTTGGGTTTGAAATAAAAAGACTAATAGCCCCATGCCAATAAGACCGGTTAAATAAGGAAGTCGAAACGGCCCCATTTCTCCTACTATGCGTCTAAAGGTTTTCTTTTTCATGGGATTCACCTTCTTTCGCACTCAATTGTTTATCGT
The DNA here is from genome assembly GCA_964386055.1 of uncultured Candidatus Izemoplasmatales bacterium. GTDB lineage: Bacteria > Bacillota_I > Bacilli_A > Izemoplasmatales > Izemoplasmataceae > B1SED10-225. The sequence goes on from CAYLQZ010000028.1 coordinate 4,964, forward strand.
ATAGTGCTTTATACGTCCCGTTATGACGGGTGAGTTCATCGTGCGTTCCTGATTCCACAATCGTGCCATCTTCAACCACATAAATACAATCAACGTCTTTAATGGTAGATAAACGATGCGCAATAATAATGGTGGTAGTGCGCTTCATAATCGGTTTTAGCGCTTCTTGAATCCCCATTTCAGATTCACTATCAAGTGCACTGGTCGCTTCGTCTAAGATTAAAATAGGCGCATCTTTTAGTATCGCACGCGCAATTGAAATTCGTTGGCGTTGTCCGCCACTCAATGAATTTCCAAGTTCACTTAAAATACTATCGTAGCCTTCATCAAGTTCCATGATAAAATCATGAGCGTGCGCCATCTTAGCTGCGTTGATGATGTCCTCATCACGCGCAGTCTCTCGTCCGTGTTTAATATTTTCTTTAATCGCTTCAGGAAATAAAAAGGATTCTTGACTCACAAGCGCAAGGTTTGTTCGTAAGGCGTGTAAGTTCCATGACTTAATATCATGTCCGCCTATCAAAATCTCGCCTTCATAGGCATCATAAAAGCCCATCAACAGTTTGGCTAAAGTCGATTTTCCTCCGCCTGAAGGTCCGACAAACGCAACGGTGGTTTTAGGATCGATTGTGAGAGATAAGGCGTTGATAACCGCTTCGCTTGAATCGTTATATCGAAATGTAACATCGTTCATCTTAATCATCGGATTGCCGTTATAAGTTAACGTGTGACTTGTACCGCTTTGCCGTTCTTCTTTTAAATCTAACGTTTCAAACACGCGTTTAGTCGCGGCCATATCCCGCTTCGCTTCTCCGGTAATGATCGCCATTTGGGATAGCGGGAACGTCAGCATATTGAGCAAATTAATAAACGCCAACAAAGCCCCTACGCTCATCATGTTTTCTGATACAAAATAGCCCCCAATGATAAACGTCACGATAAACGGCAAAAGCGAAATCACCATTGAAAAGGCTTCTAAAAAAGCACGACGTTTCGCCAAAATGGTGCCACTTTCAACGCTTTGATTGACGTAGTGATGATTCTTTTCAATTAAAGGCGTTTCTAAGGTATACGCTTTTGCGACGTCAGCGCCTTGGATAAAGTCACTGACAACGGTATTCACACTTGCCAGTTTTTCTTGAACCCGTTTAGACGCTGGAGCGATCGGTTTTGATAAAAACGCTGACCCAATTATTAATACAGGGATCATCGCTAAGGCAATTAACGTTAATTGCCATGAAAGGATGATTAATATTATAACGGCTAATAGGGCTTGTAAAGGAATCTCAATCATGCGCGGAAACGTCATCATCGTAAACTGCCGAATACGAGACATGTCGTTTGTCCCCCGAGAGACTAAGTCGCCTGAATGCATCCCTTCTAATCCTTCAAACGATAACCGCATCACTTTATCGCCAAATAGACGTCTTAATTTAAGGGTCCCCTTTTCGGTGAATGTCCCCAATAACTTTGTTCTTATTGCCGAAAAAAAGACTGTAAACAGTACCATCGTAAGTAAGACAACAATAGCGATCATAAGTTCATTTCGTGCTTGGTCTAAAGCACTGTCGATGATAATCATTAATAAATAAGAGTACATTACTGTTAAAACCGCAAGCAACACTGTCACAATAACGCCCACCATAAACATCCATTTGTGGGAAAACGTTTGAATTAATCTAAATAAAGGTTTGTCTTTGTTCATTATTACCACCACTTTATTATTAGTTAATTATATTTTATCATTATTTAATTTTTTTTAGTATATAATTTATTTTATTTACTTATTAATAATCAAAATAAAAACATCGCCTCTAGTGAGGGCGATGTTTTTTAATTTATTGGGCTTTATACGATTGAATAGAAGCTGCAAGTTTTGATTTAACATCTTCAACCGATCCTTCATCGTAATAGGATAATAAACTTTCAATATCAATCTTGTCACCGTTCTTATGTTCCATCTCAATGAAAATTTTTTGATTTGCAGTACGATTTTTGTTTTTGGATACATCGACTAACAGTTCTTCAAATAATTTTTCACCAGGTCTTAATCCGATAAATTCAATGTCAATATCTCTATATGGTTTATAGCCTGAAAGCTTAATCATTTTTTCAGCTAAATCTTTAATTTTGACTGGCTCTCCCATATCCAAGACAAACAATTCTCCCCCATTTGCATAAACTGCAGACTGTAAAATTAACCCTACCGATTCTGGAATGGTCATAAAATAACGCGTAATATCCGGATGGGTTACGGTAACTGGGCCCCCTGATTCTATTTGGTTTTTAAATAAAGGAATGACACTGCCATTAGACCCAAGTACATTGCCAAACCGAACAGCAGCAAATTGTGTTGTATTATCTCCGTTAAATGATTGAATAATCAGTTCTGCGTAGCGTTTTGTCGCTCCCATTATATTAGTTGGTCTCACTGCTTTATCACTAGAAATTAGCACAAATTTTTTAACTTTATATTGTTTAGCGACAATTGCGGTATTATATGTCCCTATTATATTCGTACGAATCGCCTCTTTCGGAGCGTCTTCCATTAACGGTACGTGTTTATAAGCAGCGGCATGAAAAACAACGGTAGGGGCTTCAGCTTTAAATAAATCTTCCACCGTCTTTTTATGATAAACACTTCCAATTAACACTTTTAATGTGAATGTTTTTCGCAGTTTATTCATCATTCGCAGGATTTCTTGTTGGATGTCATAGGCGTTATTTTCATAAATATCAAAAACAATGAGCTTTTTGGGATCTAATTTTATGATTTGTCGACACAGTTCGGACCCAATCGATCCGCCACCCCCTGTAACTAATACCGTTTCTCCTTCGATAAAGCGCTTTATTTCATGATTGTCTAAATTGATTTCATCACGATTTAATAGATCTTCTACTTTCACATCAATCACAGAATGTGGCGTTGTTTCACTAACCTCACTCATTAAAGGTAACCGTTTAATAATCACTTCTTTTTGATTAATAAGCGCTACTAATTCTTGAAGTTTTTTGAGTTGAAGATTCGCAATCGCAATGATTACTTCTTTAACTTCAAACTGATCAATATAATATTTAACTTGATCTATTGGCCCCACTACTTGAATGCCTTGAAAACGCGACCCGATTTTTTTAGGGTCATCATCTAAAAAAGCAACGGGAAAATTATTTAACGTTGTGTTTTTATAAATTTCTTTTAAGACAATTTCGCCCCCATGGCCTGCCCCTATAATTAAGGTGTTTTTATTTTGACTGCGATTGGGTGAAATGACATAGCGAAAATAGATCCCTAGCCTTGTCAAAACTCTAGGTAAAGATATCAACGCAACTTCAAGTGGAGTGATGAAGATAAACGAAATTGGATGTACCACATCTATCGGTGACACCAATACAATCATAAAGAATAAAGAATTAGAAAATATCGCAATAAGCGATACTTTTGCGACATCTTCAAATCCGACATGACTTAATACCATATGATATAGCCCGAAGCTATAAAATAATATTAGCTTTATTAAAATAATAAATGGTAGCAACATAAAAACGACACTAAAACTAGCAGAAATACCTACTAATCGAAACATGGCAATTAATAAAGAATACGTAATTGTAATTGAAAAAGCATCAATAATTAAAAATTGAAGTGTTTTCAAATATTGGATTCTTTTCCCTCTTAACATTCTCATAATATCCCCCTAAAATAATCTTCCTATACGTTGAAAACCCTTCCTTTTATTTTGTAAAATACTGTATATGGCGATTATCTTTTTTACGAATTTGTGTCAAGACCGCTCCAATGAGGGTTCCGCCATTTTCTTTAAACTGCTTTATCGCATTTTGCGCATCGTCTATTTTTGTTTTGCGCGCTTCCATGGTAATAATGGTTCCATCTACATAATGACTAATTATAACCCCATCTGAGCTCCGCATTAATGGTGGGGTATCGATAATAATTTTATCATATTGTTGTTGTAAATCATTAAACCATAATTGTAAATCATCGTGCATCAAAAAATCAGAGGGGAATGATACGCGCTTCCCTGCTGGTAAAACGTCAAAATTTTCTTTAACGTTTTTGATCCCTTCATTTAGTTGAGTTTCTTTGTTAACAAGATCGGTAAGCCCATTAGTATTAGGGAGAGTAAATATCTCATGTATTTGAGGGTGATGTAAATCCATATCTATTAAAAGCGTTCGCTTGCCTGATTGCGCATACACAGCTGCTAAGTTTACCGCTATTTCTGGTTTGCTTTTTGACCCATTCAAAGCGCTAACGCTAATCATTTTCCATGTGGTATTTTGATTTGACATCTCAATGTTTGTTCGTAGTTTGCGGTATTGTTCACTATTACGACTATGCGGGTTAATCATAGTGACCATGTGGCGTTCAATATCTTTTGGTTGCAGTGTGTTTTCTTTGTTAGCCATTATATGAATCCCCCTTTTTATCTGTAAGCTCATAATCTGGTATAGCGCCTAATAATCGAAGACCTAGTTTTTGTTCGACATCTTTTGGTGTTTTCACCGTTCGATCCATAAATTCTAATACAAAGACACCAAAAACCCCCATCATACCACCTAATATAACGCCGATCGTCATATAAAGTAAACGATTAGGGCCACTTGGGTTTTCTGAAGGCACCGCAGATTCTAAGGGTTGTAAACTAAAAAGTTCATCGTTTTCTAAAGCAATATCCACTAAAACATCCACCATAGCATTCGCTATGAGCGAAGCTTCCATTGCGTCTTCACTCTCTACATCAACATATATAATGATAGCGTTATTATTGCTTCGTGATACATCAATCATACCCGCCAATTGCCCGTTAGTATAATCGGAGTTCGTTTCGTCTCGTAATTGTTCAAGTGCCGGTGCACTCATAGCAACTTCAGGATAAGAATCAAGAATTGTTTCATTAAAGCGTGCATCCAGTCCACCCGAAACCGTCTCACCTTCTCTAACGTTTACGATAAAACTCGCTTGCGACGTATAAACATCCTCTAAAAAGCTATTCGAATACACTGCCGTTATTCCAAAAACTAATAATACTGCCATCGCGATTAAATACCAACGCGACAGTAACATATGAATCAATTCAAAAAGATCAATTTCTTCCTCATTATACTCATTTTGCATATAAACCATCCCCATTTTATTAAATTCTATCTATTTGAGTATATCAAAAATCCCTTTTAATAACAATAATTATTACGCTACTCCCTAATATTCTTTTGTTCTTTAAATAGTAAGAACGCTAAAAAAATCGTTCCCATAAGCGCCCCCAACCCATTGATAAAAATATCGCTCATAGAAAACATGGTATTTTTATATAACGCGCCATAAAGATTGAGCGCCACACTCGTGATTAAAGCCAACAATGTCGCATCTACCACCAAGCGAAACCAATCGGTAAAAAAGATTCTTAGCGCGTTTAAACTGAATATACCTAAGAAGAAAAAAAGAAAAAAATGCGCGCTACTTCTTATAAAACTATGCAAGACACGCGTATCAAAACGATCAGAAAAATTGGGTTCGAAAATTTCTATAGCGCCAACAATGGACTCCACAAACGACCCCGGTAATGCGGATGACGTTTGTGCATCCTGCGATGAAAACGAAAAAATTAGGCCAATCCACACAAAGACCAACCCGATGCTTACCCCTTGATTAAAGCGCTCCATAAATAACCTTTTTAGGCGCTATATTAAATAACATCTCTGCTTGATTCGGCTTTTTCTTCATTACATATTTATACGCCTTTTCCATGGATTGAACATCTTTTTGACTATGTAAATCCGACGCAATCAAATCAATCATATCTTCTTTTAAAAACGTTTTTGCCCACTTTTGTGATGTCTTGTTGCCACCTTTAACCAAATGTTTAGCACTCACTTGTAAAACGCCACCAAGTTGCCTAATCTTTTTCCATTGCGTTAACGTTATATTGCGGTAACGTTCTGGATGCGCAACAATCACTTTACAGTCTCTAATACTAAGTTCGTATATCACTTCCTCAATATCAGGATCCCCCACCCCAAAATCAATTAAATATATATTGGAATCATTCATAGATGGCGCCAATCGTATATCATCAATAATGGTAGGCGAATAGTCGATTTCCGACCCTAAAAATAACGCAACATCAATAGAGGCGTTTTTTGCCGCTTCTTTAAGTTTCAAAAAAATCGTATTTAATTCACTTTGTGATTTATAATACCCGCGTTTTGGTGCATAGTGTGGGGTTAATACTACCGCTTTTATCCCCATCGCTTCATAGGCTTTTAAAATAGTTAAACTATCCTTAACGCGTTTTACCCCATCATCGACGCCGGGTAATATATGGTTATGAGCATCTATCATTACTGACCATCCCCTTTTTTTAATTATAGCACGAATAAAGGGCGTTTTTGAATAAAAAACAAGCCCTAATAAAAAAACGAAATTCTTCTAAAAGAATTTCGTTTTTGCACTGTCCACTCTGAAAGGGGGTACGGAAAAAGAACAATGCGATTAAGTCAATAGAATAACTATTAAACTTGAATTAATTTTAGCACAAGGGCGCGCCATTGAAAAGGGACAGTTATAACTTTTTCTAGAGCTTAACTGTCCCCTTGAAAGTGACATATTTATTACGGAGTGGCATGCACCCCATCGTTTGTTGTCCATTGATCATAATATTCAATGTTTAATGGCATTTGTGTATCAAATTGGTCGCCTAAATCAATCATTTGTTGATACGCATGTACGGCGAGGTCGAACAAATCTAACGATTTGTAAGTAATATCTTGTCCTTCTTGCAGGGCATTAAAGGGATGGTAAAACACATAGTTATTGGTGGCAATTTTATACGTTTCATTTAAATCAAACGTATCCATATCAATACGCGTCGCGTAATTTGGGTTGCCATTCATTAAACTTTGAACCTCGCGTCCCTCGACGGATACGGTGACAACGGTATTATCAAATGGAAATACATCGTATAGCCTAGCGAGACTGACTGGTTCTTTGTCTTGAAAGGTATCGCGGGTTCCCCCGGTATTTTGAAACCCAAAATCAGCGTTTGTTGCGTCCATCATCAACTGACTCATCCACTGCGTTAAATCGCGTTGTGATTGAAATCCTTTCGCCGTTAAGTCTGGTTCATATAACGGGCTTATTGCTTCTTGGTAGGATTCAATAACGGATTCAATATGCCTTGAAGGCGTATTGAATCGCGCGTCGCTTTGGGGGCCTAAGTTTCTGCTGGTAGCGTTATGGACAACGCCATCTACTACTTGGATTTGGACATGCCCCACATGCGATCCACTTGACCCTGATATTAGGGTAGGCATATGATTGATTTTCGAGGCTTCTACTTGGTGGGAATGCCCGTTAAATACGGCATCAATCCGCGATGCTTCATCAAAGTTTGCTAAGGGAACATTGAGCGTTTCCCCTCGATCGTGTGAAATCACCACAACAATATCAGCGTCATACGCGCTTCTTAAGGTTTTACTCAAATCTTCAATAATAGGTACTGGGTCCGCAAAATAATAGCCTTCGATTTCACTTGCCAAAATAGAAGATTCTAATCCAGCTTCCATCGTGCCGATAATGCCAATTTTTAAGCCTTGGCGGTTGATCATAACATAAGGCTCAATCCCACTCGGGATTTCAGTCGTATTGTCATAAAAGACATTGGCACCTAATAAAGGGTGTTGTGCTTGGTAGGGTGCATCTCTTGTATCATCGTAATAACGCGTTACGGTTTTAAGTCCCCAGTCAAACTCGTGGTTGCCGATGACCGTAGCGTCAAAGGATACTTCATCCATAACTTTAACGGTATTTTCACCATAAAACGCATTCGACGCTAAAGTGCCTTGCACCATATCGCCCCCGCCTAAGATGATGGTTGAATCTTGTTGATTGGTCGCTTCATCTATTAAGAAGGTTCCAATGCGGGCCATGCCCATCTCACTGTGTCCTTCTAAAAGCGCACCGTGTAAATCATTTAAATAATAAAAATTTAAAATTTGAACTCTATTTTGCGGCGTTTCCTCATCGCTGCACGCATACAACGTAAGCATGAATAACGCTAATAAAGGAATTATTAAATATTTTTTCATTGTAAAGCACGTCCTTAATCGAGTGGAATTTCAGGGTGGTCAAACCATATGAGTTCGACTAAATGCGGATAGTCTATAAATGGGTTACGGTTTTGTTGGTAATCATAAATAACATCATTACGTTGTCTTTCAAAATCATCTACCGCGTCGTCATAGTGAAAGTCGATTAACACCGATTCAAATCCATGAATCGCGCCTTCGAGTTCATAGGTAGTCGTTGGATCGATCAATTCATCGCTCAATGATAGATGGTCCCACGCCGTCACCATGTAAAAATATATACGGGCAACGTCCCCTCTATCTTCACCGGGGTAGAAAGTATCACTGGTTGTGGTCCAATCAAACACTTTGTTTGACCGCGATGAATTGACGCCCGGATTGATCGCCCTTAAGTTATGCAAATCCGATCCAATATTTCTTTGACTTCCACCCACACGGGAAATCCCTAAACGTGAGTTAGGCCATACATGTTCGCGGTGCCACGTTGTTGAGTCCCAAACGCCATGAACTGAATCGCGGTTGTAAATCAGTAATACGTTCTCTTGATTCAGGGGATCACGGTCCGCAATTTCTAATATTTGACGCGCACTATCATACGTTTGTAATGTCATATCTTCCGTAATAATCTCTCTTAAAGCTTCCAATAAGGCTTCCCCAAATAATCCTTGCACGTCTGAATAAATCCCATCCATAAAGTAATCATAGTCATACTCTAATAAAGTAGCGTCACGGAATACATATTTAATCACTTGTTTAGACGCGGTGTTTCCGTCTTCATCTTCTGCGTAATAAGTCAGTCTATACGCTCCGGTTTGCGATGTTGACACAGTTCCGCTAACATCACAAGGAACCGATTCTTCTAACTCACTATCATAAGCGGTGCAGCCTGCTGGAACCCATTCGTCTCCAACTGAGTAATAATACTGAATATCATCACTTAACGTTACGGTTACACGTTCTGAATTATTAGGATAATCAGCGCCTTTTAAATCATAAATCGCTGTGTAGTGATGATCTTGATTCATCAAAACCGTAAAGGATTTGTCTTCACTGACTACTTCATTATTTTGATCTTCCCAATGTAAAAAGGTAAAGCGCTGCGAAGCGTCATTGGTTTCGACCTCCATATAGCGATTAAAATCATATTCACTAAATTCTGAAGGACTTAACACCGCTGAATCTAAGTTGCTATCTAAGGTAAGGGAAAATAAAGCCCCTTCAGGGTCATTATTTTGCCACGTTATATTATCTAAAGTAATTTGGGCGTGCGTGGGCACGATTGTTAAATGAAAGGTTCCATAGATATCTAAATCATCTACCCTGAATGTTTTTACAACGTCACTTTCTGTTAAAATATCGCTTCCAATTAAGCGATCATTTATATAAACTTCAACCCCTGCGTCGCCTGTAAAAGGTTTTGCATATTCAAAACTAAAGTTTTGAATGCCCCCAGGGATATAGGCTTCTAAATAGGAATTTCTACTCCCAGCTAACCGCAGCGAGACGTCGCCATCAATTACTGGTCCATCAAGGGCGTTACTGTAAAGCCATTCAATCCCGCCATCGCCTATAAACCTTCCGCTCGCGTAAGATGACCCTTCAAATCCAAGCGTTTCAAACCCTTCAAGGTACGTTTTGTCTTCATGTTCATAGGGTTCATAAACTGGGGGACCTACATCATCGTTTTCAGAATCATCCCCCGCATTATTGTCTTCTTCATTTGAATCTTCTTGTTCGACGGGGGTGAAATATGCAAAAAGGGTCACATCATCATCCACCGTATAAGTGAAAGACGCGTCCGTTGACACCACGGTGTCGCCCTTGCGCCACTCAATAAATTCAACCGTTTCATCAAATTCAACACTCACTAAAACGTCACTGCCAGCCAAGTGGTCGCTTTGCGGTGAGGGACTAAATACTACCCCTTCCTTATTGCCTTCTAAGGTTAGCGTTTTTAAAACAATTTCAGCTTCTAAATCTTGATCGTTTAACCCAAAGTCATCTATAATAGCACATCCTTGTAACGTGAAAACGCCTAGCATGAACAGTCCAAAGATCCATAGTTTTTTCATAGCGCACAGTCCTTTTTTATATTTTTCTATTCCTAGTGTAGCATAAAACGCTTTCTATATAATCGTTTATAAGCAACTTACAATACGTTTAAAAAAGGGCTCAACATGAGACATTATACTAATAGACTTTTTGACCTTTTTCTACTCTTTGCGCACGTTTTTTATGATCAATTGGATTTAAAAGCGTATCCAAAACAACCATTAAGCTATCCAAGACATTTTTTTCACTCATAGAAGGAATGTTTGGGGATGCATACACCATCTGTGGGGTCGCTGGGATATGGATAAACCCGGCTTCAATTGGCAAGTTAAACTGTTTAATATGATGCATGACATTATAAAATAAGTTATTACAAACATACGTTCCCGCTGAATTTGATAGCGTTATAGGTAAGCGATGTTTCGCAATACGCGCTTGTAGCTTTTCAAGCGGAAACGTTGTGAAAATTCCATCGGGTCCATAAGGGACAATGGGAGAATTGGTTTTTTTATTGCCTAAGTTGTCTGCAATTAACGTATCATTGACGTTGATGGCAACGCGTTCTATATTAATATGGCTTCTTCCTTTCGCGAGGCCTAACGATAAAATCACAAACGGATTATATTCATCTATTAATGGGAGTAACCGTTCAAACGCATGATTAAAAACGACCGGTAGCGTGACTTTTATGATTTTAACATCATATAAGGTATCGGGTATTTTTTTCAAGATTGATTCTGTTGGATTAATGGAATCATTATTAAATGGTTCAAACGCAGTAATAATGGCGGTTTTCATATTATTCATCCTCCTCTAAAGGGGTTAGAAATGAAAATGTGGTGTCAGTAGTGTCTAAAAAGTCATAGATTTCTTCTAAGCCAACGGCATAGTTGTTGTCGTTACTTTCTGAAGACCAGTTATTAATGCCTATAAGATTGCCTTCATAATCCGCAAGTAAGCCACCACTATTACCGGGATAGATTTGGGCGCTATGCGAAATCACTAAAAAATTTACGCGGTCAATCCGTGCCATGCGGTTATATTCGCCAAACGTGATGACTGAATCGATGCCGGAAGGATTGCCTGCGGCTAAGATGAATTCTCCTTGTCTTAAGGGGGCGTCTTTACGCGCGGTAATATTAATTAATTCCATATCGGCTAGGGTTTTATCAAAGCGTAAAAGGGCAAGATCGGCGGTCGCTTCAAAATCGATTAAATCCGCATCAATAGTCTCATCTTCACTCACGTTATACGGTCTTAATTCATAGCTCGTTTCCGCTCTAAAGGTAGGTTCTATAACATGAAAACTGCTTAATACATAAAAATAGTCTTCATCTTCATAAAAGACAACGCCACTTCCTAAACGTGATTCACTACGGCCTGGTAAAAGCCCTTGTTGTTCATCTGTCACATAAAGGCCGACATTGGTTTGGATTAAGTGATTGCGAGATTCCATGATTTGGGTTTGAAACTTGGCTTGTTCGCCAGGAAAAACTTGGTCTATGACCATGCAGCTACTTAAAACTATTATATGTAAAAAAAGCACTAGGCTCAGCATTATTTTTTTCATGGTCTCACTCCTTGTATACATCATTATTGTATCATAAAACCCGTATTTTAATTTTATAAACCTTATTAAAATTTATGGATTTACGGTAGTTATTAGGGCGTTTATCCTTTATAATCAAAAGGGAGAACGATAAAGGAGTGACTACTTTGAAAAAATTGCTAATTATGAACGTAATAGGATTCGTTGTTTTCCTGTTGGTTGGGTGTAGCGAGGATGACCCTTGGGCCATCGATGAAACGAGTGAAACGCCTTATACTGATTTACTAAGTGCCCCTGAGCATGAGGGCAAAACTTTTTTAACCGATGGGGTTGGTGACGTTTCCCTGCATGCTTGTAGAGACGGTGATACAGCCGATTTTATAGAAGATAATGAAATTTTTAGAGTCCGTTTTTTAGGCACTGATACGCCTGAAAGTGGGCATCTTTATGAACCGTGGGGCATAGAAGCTTCCACTCATGTATGCGAGGCGTTAATGAACGCAGACCACATTACCCTAGAAGCTGAGACGCCTCAAGAAAGAGGGAATTTTGGACGCTATTTAGGCTATGTTTGGGCTGATGATACGCTTTTAAATATCGAAACCATTGATTTAGGCTATTCCACGGCAACGGGCGTGGCGAACTTAAAATATGGCGACGCGATGTTCCGCGCAGATGTGCGGAGTCAAGAATTGAATTTAGGGGTGTATGGGCGTGAAAATGATCCGTATTTTCCCTACGATAGTTCTGTGCGCGATGTCAGTATAGAAACGTTGCGTTTAAACCAGGATAATCCTGATTACTTACTCCATCACTTTAACGTTGAAGGCATTGTCACTGCACGGTTTGGAGCGCATGTATGGATAGAAGATGCGCAAAGAGAAAACGGGATTTTCTTATTTGCACATTACCATAACTTTACGTCTGATTTAGCGCCTGGTAATAAAGTTCGATTAAGCGGCGCGCAATTTTATCATAACGGAAAACCTTATGATTCATCCTTTTTAACCGATTACGCCAATATTGATATCGAAGTTTTAGATACAGACTTAGCCTATGACCTTCACGAAATAGACATAAAAGACATTACGCCAACGCATAGTGGGCTTTACGCGCGATTTGAAAATCTAACGATTACGGCGTTTGACGATTTAACCATGACATTCTACGCCGAAGACGACACTGGTCACTCTATTGCGGTCCACCAATTTGGAGAAGATTATATCTCCAATTCTCTTTGGCCAAGAAGTTTTCGACTCAGTGCATTTGAAAGCATCGATGAACGGACGTTAGACGTTGGAGATGTGATTAGTTTTAACGCAATAATCAAAGACACCAACGATTTTAATATGGCATTAATTTTATTGGGCGATGACCACTTTGAATTAAGCGATTAAATCATCGGCATGTCGGTTTTTTGATCGCTCGGTTATCGTCTATATACTATCGCCTTGATTTACAAACCACGCTTTATTTTGTATAATTGGGGTGATTTATAAGAGAGGACTGACATTTATGGAAAACTATGAGTATGTAGAAAGCATCATTGAACAATCAAGCGAGACCTTCCATCAAGCCTTTAAAGATTTACCAGACAAAAAACGTAAAGCGGTTTTCTCTATTTACGCTTTTTGTCGTCAAGCAGATGACGCGGTTGACGTGAATAAAGATGTGACGATTATCAAAGCGTTAAGAGAAAATTTTAAGGACCTTATTAAAGGGGATACGCCGCAAGATCCTATTTTTGAAACCATGGCAGAAACCTTCCAAAATTTCCCTAGTGATGAAGCCCCGTATTTAACTTTTTTAGATGGACTAGAAGAAGACTTTAATGAGTCCCCGATTAAAACAGATGAAGACTTAGAATCGTATGCCTATAAAGTTGGTGGGACAGTCGCGTTAATGCTCATGCCTATTGTTGCGAGTGAGGCTTTAAAGACGAATCACGATAAAGTGCGTGAAGTGATGATTGAACTCGGTAAAGCCATGCAGATAACCAATATTTTACGAAATGTAAGAGACGATTTAATCCGCCGCCGAGTCTATTTCCCAGATGACGCAATTGCGCAACACGGCGTTAAAATTGAAACGTTAAGAATCGGCGTTGTAACGAGTGAATATCGCTCATTAGTTGAAACCTATATTGATAAAGCCAAAGCAAAATATAAAGTCTTTTACGATAACGTTGCGTTGTTTGACGAAGATAGTGTTTTAGGAATCTATACTGCGGCTCGCTTATACGAAGGGATATTAGATGAAATCCGGAAAGGCAATTATACCAACATCACCAAAAAACATTCTATTGGGACATTACGGAAATGGATTTTATTACGTAAAATTAAAAAAGAATTAACCCAAAAAGGGGTGTTTAAGTGATGCCTTTTTTGTATTCTTATGGCTTTGTCATTGGAATACTTTTACTCACTACTTTGCTTGAAAAACGTCAAATTGTTGGCGATGAAGGGGCACGAAAATTGATCCATGTGGCGGTAGCGCATTGGTATATTTTAGCAATGTTCACATTTGACAATGCTTTTTTAGTGACGATTATCCCCTTAACATTTGTGCTAATCAATTATTTATCCCATCGGTTTAATCTTCTTAGCGCGATGGAACGCGATCAAGAAGATCGCCATGATTTAGGAACGGTTTATTACGCTATTTCTTTAACCATCATTACGTTTATTGCGTTTTATTTTGATTACCGATTAGAAGGCTTATTCGCAGTCTTAGCGATGGGCTATGGCGATGGATTTGGGGCCATTTTAGGAAAACGGTATGGGAAGAAAAAAGTCTTTCACCATAAATCTTACGTCGGGTCCTTTGCGATGCTTTTTTTTACGCTATTAATAGGATTGATTATATTTAGTTCACAGTGGCATTTCATTATTTTAATCGCGGTCATTGCGACTTTCCTTGAAATGTTTACCGTCAATGGCTATGACAATTTAAGTGTGCCCTTGATGATATTTTTCCTTTCGGTTGTGATATTATGATGATTCAGTTTATGATTGGGTTTATTTTTTCTTCATCCATTGCGTTGATTGCTTATTATAAAGAATCATTAAATATAAGCGGGGCCGTTAGCGCCATTATCTTAGGAACGTTGCTTTATCAATATGGCGGTCCGTATTTTTTCTTTGTCTTAATTTCATTTTTTGTGTTATCGGGACTTATTGGAAAGACGCATGAAGGCTACCCTGCCGATAGAAATGCTATCCAAGTATTAAGTAACGGGCTTTTAGCCGTCATCTTTGCCTTTCTTTACGCAACGGAAGGCAGCCTTATATTTATGGTCTTGTTTTTTACCTCAATTGGAATCTCAGCGAGTGATACATGGAGTTCAGAACTTGGGAAACGGGATAAACATAAGCCTTATCATATATTTAAATGGAAACCGATGGATCAAGGCTTAAGTGGCGCAGTCAGTTTCCTTGGATTAGGCGGTGCACTCCTTGCGAGTCTCTTTTACACACTTTTGGCCGCGTTTGTTATTCAAGATTTCTACTATTTGTTGATTATATTTGGTTTCTCCTTTTTAGGGACCATTATCGATTCAATCCTGGGCACTTTACAAGTGAAGTATTTAGACCAAACAAACGGAAAAATCGTTGATAATAAAACCGCTGATACCCGTTATCATAGCGGCATCAAATTTTTAACCAATAGCGGCGTTAATTTTTTAACCAATTTGGTAATCGTTTTATTGGTTTATTACTTTTTCTAAATGTTATTTATTTAATCAAAACAGTTTAAAGCCATTTTCTAGCTACAGAAAATGGCTTTTTTTCTTACAATAAACGGTGAATGTTGATAATCATAAAAACACCGCCACTTTAAAGTGACGGTGTAACCATTATTCAAATTCTATAAGGTCAAAATAGTGACTCCATATTCTATCTTGTTCATATAAATGATATACCGATTCTTCAACAATAACCCCTAACAA
>CAYLQZ010000029.1:0-20360 GCA_964386055.1 uncultured Candidatus Izemoplasmatales bacterium
TTATTTATATAGAGGGAATTGTTCACTCAACGTTGCGACTTGTTTTTTTATTTGATCTAATACAAAATCATTATGGGGATTCATCAATGTATCGTATATTAATTTAGCAACCAAACGCAAAGCCTCAGTGTCAAACCCTCTTGAGGTTAAAGCTGGTGTTCCTAAGCGAACGCCACTTGTCACAAATGGTTTTTCAGTATCATTGGGAACTGTATTTTTATTGCATGTGATATTGACGGTTTCTAATAAAGCTTCCGCTTCTTTCCCGGTTAATCCACTCAGTGACTTAATTTCAACCAACACAAGATGGGTGTCTGTTCCCCCACTAATAACATTAAATCCTAAGTGTTTTAACGTTTCACCAAGCACTTTTGCATTTGCGATTACTTGGGCTTGATACACTTTAAAATCAGTGCTTAAGGCTTCTTTAAACGCTACTGCCTTAGCCCCGATAATATGCATTAATGGTCCCCCTTGTATGCCAGGGAAAATGGTGCGATTAACCTTTTTATATAAATCAAAATTATTCGTTAAAATAATCCCGCCTCTAGGTCCGCGTAATGTTTTATGTGTCGTTGAAGTAACGACATCCGCAACATCACAAGGATTATCATGAAGCCCAGCCGCAATTAACCCTGCGATATGTGCCATATCTACCATTAGATAAGCTCCAACGTCATCCGCAATTTTCCTAAACTTTTTAAAATCAATTTTTCTAGGGTAAGCACTCGCGCCTGCAATAATGACCTTTGGTTTCACTTTAAAAGCAAGGGTGCGAACTTGATCATAATCAATAATTTGGGTCGCTTCGCTTACTCCGTAACTATGAAAGGTATAGTCAATGCCACTAAAGTTTAACGGATGCCCATGGGTTAAATGCCCCCCGTGGTCTAAACTCATGCCCAAAACAACATCGCCATTATTGATTAAAGCACGTAATACTGCCATATTTGCAGTTGAACCAGAATGCGGTTGAACATTTGCGTATTTGACATTAAACAGTTTTTTTACCCGTTCTCTTGCGAGGGTTTCAATGGTATCGACGTGTTCACAGCCTCCGTAATATCGCTTTTTAGGATACCCTTCCGCATATTTATTGGTAAGGATAGACCCATCCGCTTCTAATACTGCATCAGACACAAAATTTTCACTCGCTATTAATTCAAGATGACCCTCTTGACGATTTTTTTCATTCATAATTGCTTCATAGACTTCTTGATCTTGCGCTTTAATAGCTTTCATAAAAACCTCCTAGAACTTTCATGTAAATTCGGTTTTCCGAGTTTTTTAGTAATAATATATGGAATAATGTTTGCGATTAGTAATAATCCCAATATAATTACCCCGCTCACTAGCCAAAAGTTTTGGGGAAGAATTCTTATTAACACATCACCACTTAGTAAAATCCAATCATCATTATCGAAAAATATTTCATGAAATATCGTAAAAGCCGCCGAAAAATTCACCGCAAACCAACTTCCTACCACCATGACGAATAAAAGGGGTAAAATAAAGAGGTTTTTATACGTTTCATATAGCGTCTTTTTAGATTTAAAGTACATAAATCCACTGAGAAAAATGACCCCAAAAAAAGAAAACACACCCGCTAGACGTACATTCGTATAAACATCGCGCACATCTTCCATATGACGAATTTCTATATCACGCATAACCGGATCGCTTTCTGTCTCAAATGCACCAAAAGATAAATCATCGTGTTGATAATTTAAATAATCGATAATCTTATGAGAAACATAAGTATAATCATACTCATATACAGTGCCATCTCTACGCCACCCAGTATTATCGTGAGACTCATACAGTCCTTCTGATATATTCATATACGTTTTTGTGGTTAACATTGATGCAAAAAGCGCCACAAAAAACACAGGATACATAATCCACACTAATAGTTTTAATAATCTCATAATATCACCTGGTCGTATTGTATCATAAAGCCTTTAAACTCGGAATAAAAGTGAGTCAATTGACTCACTTTTATAATTTAATGTTTCGCTTTTTCTAATTTTTCAAAACATTCAACCGTATTTTGAAGCAATGAAGCGATTGTCATTGGGCCCACTCCGCCTGGTACAGGGGTAATAAAAGCTGCCCGCGCTTTAGCGGTTTCAAATTCTACATCCCCAATTAATTTTCCATCCACGCGGTTTACGCCCACATCTATCACCGCTGCGCCTTCTTTGATCATATCGCCAGTAATCATATTGGCTTTCCCTGCGGCCGCGATTAATATATCAGCGTCTAAACATTCTTTTTTAAGGTCTTGTGTACGCGAGTGTGCAATCGTGACTGTCGCATGTTTACGCAGTAACAACTGAGCAACGGGTTTTCCAACAATATTACTCCGTCCAACAATGAGCGCTTTTTTGCCTTGAAGATCTACATTAATGCTTTCAAGCATGGTTAAAATCCCTTTTGGGGTGGCGGGCAAAACACCAGGCGTCCCTATTTGGAGGGCCGCAATATTTAAAGGATGAAAGCCATCAACATCTTTTCTTTGTTCAATGGTATCAATCACCCTATTTGAATCAATATGGTCTGGTAGGGGCAACTGTACCAAAATACCATGTACATTTGGATCACGATTCAGTTTTTCTACGATATCAACTAGGGCTTGTTCACTAATTGATGGATCTGGCGTGAGTTTAGTACTTTTAATTCCGGCTCTTTCACAAGCGCGTTCCTTCGCCCGAACATAACTCTGACTCGCAGGGTCTTCCCCTACTAAAACCACCACTAAGTGTGGATCGTTATCGTATTGTGCTTTTAACGCTATGACTTGTTCTTTGACCGAAGCACGAATATCTTTTGAGAGTGCTTTACCGTCAATAATTGTCGCTGGCATTAAGAATCATCCTCCATTAAATAAGAATCTAGTATTTCTCCATAAAACACAATGTGCGTATCGTGAGTTTTATAGTGTGATGCTTTAATATCATCTGGAATCAAGGCTGGTTCTTGCGTTTGCGTATAAATGATATTACATTCATACTGCAAATCACACTCTTTGATCACTGGACTTTTAACTTGTTTTGAAGGGACGAACGTTATATTAGCCGCTTTAGCTTTGTCAATATCTCTCCCCGACTTTGACCCAGCAATTTTAAGCGCTTCTTTGAGCGTTCCTTCTTTTGGGACATTAATGGTGAAATCATTGGCATTTAACAAAACATCATAGGTGTATCTAGAATAACGTACATAGGCTATAAAAACTGGTTTGCTCCACACTACACCAATATGACCCCAAGCAATGGTCATGGTATTCGCATTGCCTGATTCATCTTTTACAGTAATGAAAACGCCTTTAGGAAGTTGTTTTAAAAGTTTTACACTGTTTTCATGATAGGTTTTTAACACATTATTCCTCCCCTTCGTTATAAATAGAGATCACTGTATTTTTCTTTAAGGTAACGAATATAATACTTTGGATTAAACGGCTCATTTGTAACTTTTTTCAAGATTTGTTCTGGCGTTAAAGACGATCCAAAACAATGAATATTATCTTTTAACCATTCGTTAATTTTATGAATTTTATCCTTTTCGATTAAAGACTCAAAATCAATGGCATCTTTAATGGTGTAATAAATTTGCGCAGCGTATGCACTTCCTAAGGCATAGGTTGGAAAGTACCCAAACATCCCACCGCTCCAGTGAACATCTTGTAAGATTCCATTTGAAGGTTTATCCACCTCAATATTTAAGTATTGTTTCATTTTTTGGTTCCACATATCAGGAAGCTCATCCACCGGCGTTCCTTCGTTAAAAATTGAGCGTTCAATTTCGTAACGAATTAGGATATGTAAAGGATAAGTTAGTTCATCCGCCTCTACACGAATAAATGATTCTTCTACACGATTAATACCACGGTAAAAATCTTCTACATTTACATCTTTTAACTGCTCGGGAAAGATACTTTTAAGTTTTGTGAAGTGGACCGTCCAAAACTCGTGACTACGCCCAATCACATTCTCATAAAACCTCGATTGAGATTCGTGGATTCCCATCGAAGCACCATTTCCTAAATTACTCATATCAAACACTTCGTCAATTTGTTGTTCATACAAAGCATGTCCAAGTTCGTGAATCCCCGCAAAGATTGAAGAAAACACAAAATTTTCTAAGTAACGAACCGTTAAACGAACATCTTTAGAATGGGTATTCCATGTGAATGGATGAACACTTTCTTTTAATCCACCACGATCTAAATTATAGTCAAATACATCCAATAAATATTCCACAAATTCTTTTTGTTTCGCTTTTGGATAAGATCTAGTAATGAAGGCATCGTTTTCTTTCTCTTTTGCTTCGAGTATTTCTTTAACAAAAGGGACCAATTCTGTTTTAATGGTATCGAAAAATTCATCATATTTTTCCATTGTCATGCCTTCTTCGAAGTCATCTAACAACACATTATATGGCGTATCTGTATCGCTTCGGTAAGCGACCATTTTCTTTTGATAATCCACAATTTTTTCTAAGTACGGTTTGAATAATTCAAAGTCATCATTCTCTTTTGCTTCTTCCCATACTCTTTGCGCCATTGTACGCATTTTATTGTATTCGATGTACTCGCCTTTAGGGATTTTATCAATTTTATCCAATCCCTTTTTAGCTTTTTCTACTTCTCGAATTTGATTTACGTTTAATTCATCACTTTTCCCTAATAAAGCATTGATAGCTTGTTTGTATTCAGGAGAAGTTGTTAATGAAAAATGTTCACCGCTTATAATAGAAAGCATTTCTGAACGATACGGGAAACAATCTTTTGGTGCTTCTGTGTTTGAATCCCAACTTGCAATTGATAATACAGTTTGGTACGCTTTCATCTTTTTCTGTATTGCTTTGAATGTATCAAAATCACTCATGATACATCCTCCTTTCATATAAAGCGTGCACAGCACAAGGCCGTGCATGCTTTTTATAAATTAATTTTAGAATAATCCTTTTGCGTTACCTGATTCATCGATATCCATATCCATTGCGGCTGGACGTTTTGGCAATCCAGGCATGGTCATCATATCACCCGCTAAAGCAACAATAAAGCCAGCTCCAATTGATGGGGATAATTCTCTAATGGTAATTTCAAAATTTCTTGGTCGGCCAATTAATTTAGGGTCATCACTCAGTGAATTTTGCGTTTTCGCCATACATACTTGCAAATTATCCCACCCGTTTTTCTTGAATCGTTTTAATTGGTTTTGTGCTTTTTTCGCAAAGGTTACACCACTTGCTCCATAAACCGTTTTTGCGATTTTAGTAATTTTATCTTCTAACGAATCTTCATTTTTATAAAGACGCGTAAAGGTTAATGTATTATTTTCTATTTCATGTAACACTTTATTGGCTAAATCAACCGCACCTTCTCCCCCTTTTTCCCAATGCTTAGAAACGCTATAGGGATGATTGTTATCTTCCAACCATTTACTAAGCGCTTGAATTTCTGCATCAGTATCATGGACAAAGTGGTTTATCGCAACGACATAAGGGACTTTAAATGCTTGCAGCGTTTCGATATGTTTTTCTAAGTTATCAACACCAGCTTTCAAGGCTTCAACATTTTCTTCTTTAAGCGTATCTTTTTTCATGCCACCATGCATCTTTAAAGCGCGCACTGTAGCCACTATTACAACAGCACTAGGATCAAACCCCGCTTGACGCGATTTAATATTAAAGAATTTCTCAGCGCCTAAGTCTGCTCCAAATCCTGCTTCTGTAATAACATAGTCTGACAATTTACGCGCCATGTTGGTTGCGATAATACTATTAGCGCCATGGGCAATATTCGCAAAAGGGCCCCCGTGTACTAAAGCTGGTGTGTTTTCAAGCGTTTGGACAAGGTTAGGCTTAATGGCGTCTCTTAAAATTAATGTAATCGCCCCTTGCGCGCCTAAATCTCCAACCGTGATATTTTTACGGTCATAAGTGTTGGCAATCACAATACGTTCAATTCTTTCTTTTAAATCATGAATATCACGCGCTAAACAAAGCACCGCCATAATCTCCGAAGCAACAGTGATATTAAACCCATCTTCTCTAGGAATTGAGTTTCCTACCCCGCCTAATCCAACGGTAACGCCTCTTAATGCACGGTCATTCATATCAAGCGCACGTTTCCAAGTAATGCGACGAGGATCAATGTTTAAATCATTGCCTTGATGCATATGATTATCAATCATGGCACTGATCGCGTTGGTCGCTGTTGTGATGGCGTGAATATCGCCAGTGAAATGTAAGTTAATATCTTCCATTGGAACAACTTGGGAATGTCCGCCCCCTGCAGCGCCACCTTTTACCCCCATTACAGGACCAAATGAAGGCTCACGAAGTGCGACAATTGCATCTTCCCCAATTTTGGAAAAGGCTTGTCCTAATCCAACAGTGGTAGTCGATTTCCCTTCACCTGCTGGCGTAGGGGTTATCGCAGTTACTAAAATTACTTTTCCGTTCTTATCTTTTAAATCATCTTGAGCTTCAAGGCGTACTTTTGCCTTATAGTTCCCATACCGCTCAATATGTTCCTCTTTTAGCCCTAATTGCTTTGCAATTTTTCCAATATCTTTCATTTTTGCTTGCTGGGCAATTTTAAGATCTTGATTTTCCAAATTAAAAACCCTCCATTTCAATAATGTCTAATAATCGTTCGGTATTATTATCACACATTTTTAGCGCTAATTCAATGCCAAAATAAAACGCTTTCAATATGAGAAAAGTGACAAATAAAGCATTTGTAGTATAATTAGGCTAAGGGGTAAGGAGGAATAGTTATGCCTGGAATTTGGATATTAACCCCTTCACCATTAAAAGGGGAAGTTTCAATCCCGTCTGCAAGAAATGCGTTGCATAGAGCAATTATTGCCGCCAGTCTTTGTGAAGGGAAAAGCATCATTACGCCTTTTATTGCCTATGATGAGTTACGCGCAACGCTCAATGTCATGAAAGCTCTAGGCGCAACTTATACAATTAAGCATCAATCTCTAACAATTAAAGGAATTAATCCCCAAAAGAACCCCACCTTAAAAGCGAACATAAACGACTCTTTGACTACCTTAAAATTAACGTTACCTTTAATACTAAGCTTAAACCTGCCTTTTACTTACATAGCCAAAGGCATTGAACTTGATGCGTCTATCACTGCTTTAGCCCCTATCACTCAAAAAGGGTCTACCCTAAAAATTACAAAAGCCATAAATGATTTGTCTACCCTAAAAGTAAGCACGCTAAAAAGTGCACGTTTAATCAGTGGGTTTTTACTTGCAGCCCCCTTTTTCAATCCTTTACCACAGTATGATATCCCGCGTGATGAAAGGCCCTTAGATATTGTTCTTACTTTAGACACCATGAAGCAGTTTCATATAGACTTAATAGAAAACGACACGGAGATCAATTTACCTAAACATGCCAAATATATGCCAAAAAACATAGAAATTGAAGGCGATTATGGAATTGGAGGGTTTTTCTTAATCGCCGGATTGAAAAGCGCTTCAATCCGGATAAATAATATCAAACATAGTTCACATCAATCTGATTTTAGAGTGGTGGAGTTGATTAAAAGCGCAAAAGGAAAAATTATCTATGATGAATTTGGATACTTTACCACTCACTCCCCTTTAGAAGGATTTAAAGCTTCTATGAAACAACATAGCGGATTAGTCCCTCACGCTATATTATTAGCAAGTCTGAGTAATGGCGCATCGACATTAATTAAATTAAAGCACTATAAACATCAAAATGCACGTGATCTAGAAGCCTTATTAAAGACACTATCATTATTCAATATAGCATATAAATTTCACAGTAATACCTTAATTATTTATGGGACTTCACCGCCATTTAAGAATCCAAAGTCGTTAATTTTACATCCATCATTTAGAATTGCCTTATTCCAAGTATTTATGGCCAGTTTTAGCAACAAAATCATTAAACTCTATAACACAGAAACCATTACCTTTCATTATCCAGGATTTTTAACGTTAATGCAGAATATAAATGGAAATATCAATACTGGTAAACCGCTAAATAAAGACCAAAGAAAGGATATTATATGAATAAAAAAATTGCCGAACTACGCGAACAAATCGATCAGTTAGATGATCAGATTATTGAACTACTGCAAAAAAGATTCGAGGTAACAGATACGGTAGGTGAAGTAAAGAAAACCTTAAAAACTTCTGTTTACAATCCTACAAGAGAAGCGGTTATCTATGATAAAATGAAAGATGACTCTATTAAAAAAGTGTATCAATGCATTATCGAAGAAAGCAAAAATAGACAAAAAAAGGAATGAGACCATGTATGGACTACTCGGAAAAAGCTTATCTCATAGTTTTTCAAAACCAATTCACGAATTATTAAGCCCTACGTTGCAATATGAGTTACTTGAAACATTATCTTTAAATGATTTTATAAGTAATATCCCTTTTAAAGGGCTGAATGTGACGTTGCCCTATAAACATGAAGTTTTAGAGATGCTTGATGGTTTAGAGGCCAAAGCAAAAGCAATCGGCGCTGTGAATACCATTGTGAATCAAAACGGAAAGACATATGGCTATAACACAGACTATACAGCCTTAAAAGATATTATTAGTAATAAGTATCCTACCAATCAAGAAACCATGATTGTAATACTGGGAAACGGCTCAACTAAAGGAACTTTAAAACATGTTTTAAATGATTTAGGCTATCAAAACGTTTATGTTTGTGCAAGAAATCCTAAAGAAAACGAGCTGGCACTCGCCGACATCCCCTTGGAAAGTGAAGTCTTAATTAATGCGACTCCTGTTGGCATGTATCCTAATAATGAGTCGAGCTTTGATATCGATTTCCATAAATATAACAAGGTGAAATTGGTTCATGATTTAGTGTATAATCCGTTTCAATCTACGTTAGTGCAACAAGCCAAAGCCCACGATATCAAAACCATGAATGGCTTAGAAATGCTTTTTTTACAAGCCTATCACGCACAAAAACTGTTTGGACTCTCCCCGTCCAACTCGATTGACGCTTTAATGAAAACATTCAAAAGAGACACAATGAATATTGTATTTATTGGCCTTCCTTTTAGTGGGAAATCACATTATGGCCGATTATTGGCTAAAACTATTGATCGTCCCTTTATCGATATTGATAATGCGATTGAAACAAAAACGGCACTATCAATCGACTCAATTTTTAAAGTTAAAGGCGAAGACTATTTCAGATTAATAGAAAAACATATTGTTATGGATAAAGCTAAAAACCATAGTCAAATCATCGCACCTGGTGGCGGGGTTGTTTTAGATGAAACGTTAATGATGGCACTCAAACAAAATAGTTTCATCATCTACCTTGATATGGATGATGCTTTAATTGACCGAATTGATATTAAAAATAGACCCTTAATTAAAACCAAAAATGATTGGGTGCGATTAAAAAATAATCGTATGGCGCTATATAAACATTACGCAGATGCGATTATCCAAAAAGATACTCTAGATGAAGCAGAAATCTTAAAGCGAATCGAGGTGACCATTGATGCGTATTTTAATCATTAACGGCCCAAGCTTAAATATGCTTGGCAAAAGAGAACCCGATATTTATGGAACGATGACGTATCAAACATTAGAAACGGCGTTAAAAGATTATGCTAAAACATTAAAGATTGACGTTGAGATTCATCAATCAAACTTAGAAGGTATCATTATTGACTTACTTCAACACGCTCATAACTCTGAATTTGATGGTGTCATTTTAAATGCGGCGGCCTACACCCATTACGCTTATAGTTTATACGATGCGATTAAAAGTATTACACTTCCAGTAGTAGAAGTGCATTTAACGGACCCTTCAAAACGCGAAGAACCCTTTAGACATCACTCTGTCATTGAAAAGGCATGCGCAGGTACCTTTAAAGGAAAGCACATTGAATCTTATTTCGATGCGTTACATTTTTTAAATAACTATCTTCAACAATAACCCTCCCCTCTTCACCTACGACTTTACAAGTCCCGTAGATGAATGCTGAATGGGGACTGAAGCTTTGTTTAACGGTATAAAAAAAACAAGATTTTATAGGGACAAGGCAGTCGGATTTTGATCCGCCTTTACGGTATCTTTTAGACTTAATTATAATGACAATCCCTTACAGTTAAGCGGTTCCCCAGTAATAAGAGGTCCTTATATCCCCGTCTAGATTAACAAAGGGTTGGCTTTATCAACCGCTTGTATTTTAGGGCGTGCAAATACAAGGATAGAATAGGCTCATCCTGATCTCCCAATGCAAACGTTTATGCTCGACCCCCAAGAAATACGAAGGACTTTATAAAAATGTTATTAAACTTTACAAAAACCATAACACAGAGTAATATAATATGTTATAATTTTTTTAAAGAAATACCCCTAATTTACCATCCCAGGGAGGGCTAATTATGCAGTCTTACATAAAAGCGGTCTACGCAATTATTATTGCGACCATTGTTGGATCAATTATCGGAGTATATGGAATGACTGTCGCAGATGATGGTTTTTTTGTCATATTCGGACAAGCTTTTAGTTTATACTTATTTATCGTCCACCCTGCGTTACTTTATTTTTATGGAAGAGCGATTATTAAGCTTACTGATCATAAAGAATTTCCTGAAGCGATCATCTTCGTGATGATTTCTATCCCGTTTTTTCCAATCGTTTACACCCTTATTCCTTTAATATATGACTTTTTTACCCTCGATACTAATGTAAGTGCTACGGATATTATTTTTGTGATATTTGAAGTCGGCGTCTTAGGGGCTGGGTTTGCGTTCTTTATCAATTACACTAAGCGGTATGTCTTAGATCAGTTAGTCCCCAAGGATTTATACGCTATTCACCATTATTTAATTGGAACATTGCTTTATTTTTACTTTATACGTTTAACCATTTTATCGAGTATTTTAGTAACCGGTGCCTTTTAATTAGTGTGACCTTACAAAGTGTTCATTTTGAACACTTTTTTTATTTATCTAGTTTTTATTAGATAAATAAGATTTAAAGGGGCTTCTTATTATTATCAATTTTGTATTTTAGTTATCCTATTTGTAACAAAAGCTCTCATACGATAGCAAATAAATTAATATAATACTTTTTTCTTGAATAAAGCGCTTTTATTGTTTAAAATTAAACTAGATAATAAAATATCAAAGGAGGCAACAACTTTATGAAAAGATTTTTTTTAGCATTGGCGCTTTTTGTATCAATTTTTACTCTAGCCGCATGTGGTGAACTAGAGGAAGTGGAAATCGCATTAATTACCGACTATGGTGACATTGATGATGAATCCTTCAACCAAGGAACGTGGGAAGGGATTGTAGCGTTTGCTGAAGAACGAGGCATTTCACATGAGTATTACAGACCTGCAGAGGTATCTGATAGTGATTATATAAACGCAATTGATACCGCTGTTGAAGATGGCGCACAAATTGTTATTACACCAGGTTTCTTGTTTGAGAGAGCGATTTACGAATCACAAAGCAATCATCCTGATGTTAAATTTATTTTACTAGATGCTGAACCTTTATCTGAAGATGAAGAATATTATGTAGCTGATAATACCCTTTCAATTTTCTATGAAGAACATGAATCAGGATTTTTAGCTGGGTATGCTGCGGTTCTTGAAGGTCACTCTGATTTAGGCTATATGGGCGGTATTGCTGTTCCAGCTGTTGTACGTTTTGGAATCGGATTCATTGCAGGCGCATATTATGCTGCTGATCAAGAGAATACAACAATCAATTTCCCTGAAGATCGATATACTTACTTAGGAACTTTTAATGCTGGTAGCGATGTTGAAACACAAGCTGCTGGGTGGTATGACGATGATATTGATCTTATTTTCGCTGCTGCTGGTGGCGCTGGTGGATCGGTTATGAGTGCTGCTGAAGATGCAGATGCATGGATGATTGGGGTAGACGTTGACCAATCCGGTGAAAGTGACAGAGTTTTAACAAGTGCGATGAAAGCATTAGCAGAATCTGTACAACAAGCATTAGAAGCACATTATGATGACGAATCATTCCCTGGTGGAGAAACTTTATACTTAGGTGCAGCTGATGATGGGGTTGCCCTTCCAATGGAAACATCACGTTTCTCAACATTTACTCAAAATGACTATGATGAAATTTATGATATAATCGCTGCTGGTGACTTTATGGTTCCAGCAACCTACGAAGAATTAGAAACATTCTTTAGCGAGCATGGACTTGGAGATTTAGTATTTGACCAAAGCACTGTTGAAGGATCATAATATAAAATTATAACAACATGATGGAATTGAGAGGAAAGCAAAACTTTCCTCTCTTATTCTATCAAGATAACAAAATGAGGTGTTTCTATGGAATATGCAGTGGAAATGTTGAACATTACTAAGACATTCCCTGGAATTAAAGCAAACGACAAAATTACATTACAGCTTAAAAAAGGAGAAATTCACGCTTTGCTTGGTGAAAACGGAGCCGGTAAGTCAACGCTGATGAGTGTTCTTTTTGGCATTTACAAAGCCGATGAAGGGGAAATTAAAGTAAACGAAAATAAAGTTAATATTTTAAACCCGAATGATGCAAATGCACTAGGAATTGGTATGGTGCATCAACACTTTAAACTTGTAGAGCGTTTTACAGTACTTGAAAATATTATCTTGGGCTTTGAAGATACTAAAAACAGAGTTTTAGTGTATGAAAATGCTAGAAAAAAAATTCTTGAGCTATCAAAACAATATAATTTAAAAGTCGACCCAGATAAAAGAGTTGCTGACATTTCTGTTGGACATCAACAAAGGGTTGAGATTTTAAAAATGCTTTATCGCGATGCTGAAATTCTTATTTTAGATGAGCCAACAGCATCCTTAACACCGCAAGAAATTGATGAATTGATGGAAATTTTAAAAAAACTAGCCAAAGAAGGCAAAAGCATTCTTTTTATCACTCATAAATTAAAAGAAATTAGAGAAATCGCTAATCGTTGTACTATTTTAAGACGAGGGGCTTACATTGATACTGTTGATGTCAAAAAGACTACCAATGAAAAACTAGCAGAATTAATGGTTGGTCGTAAGGTAGATTTCTCTTTGCCAAAAGATAAAGCA
This sequence comes from uncultured Candidatus Izemoplasmatales bacterium, assembly GCA_964386055.1. Classification (GTDB taxonomy): domain Bacteria; phylum Bacillota_I; class Bacilli_A; order Izemoplasmatales; family Izemoplasmataceae; genus B1SED10-225. The sequence goes on from CAYLQZ010000029.1 coordinate 13,112, forward strand.
AAACCTAATGAAACAGTTCTAAGTATTAATCATCTTTCTGTGTTGGATCCTGTATCAAAACAAAAAGTGGTTAAAGATATTTCTTTTAACACTAAGCGTGGAGAAATTCTTGTTATCGCGGGTATAGAAGGAAACGGACAAAGTGAACTGGTTTATGGATTAACAGGACTATACAGTATCGCTAAAGGGAATCTTAAATTGAATGGTGAAGATATCACTGAAAATTCAATTCGTCAAAGAAGCTTAAAAGGAATTTCCCATATACCTGAAGATCGTCAAAAACATGGTCTTGTTCTTGATTTTCCTTTAGAATATAATTTAGTTTTAAACAGTTATCACCAATCCCCTTTTCAAAAAAATGGGTTCTTACAATTTGATGAGATTAGAGAGCACGCCAATCAATTAATTGAACGCTTTGATATTAGAAGTGGAAGTGGCCCGCTTTCTATTGTACGAAGTATGAGCGGTGGAAACCAACAAAAAGCGATTTTAGGAAGAGAGATTTACTTAGAAAGTGACCTTTTAATTGCCGTTCAACCTACTAGAGGGTTAGATGTTGGGGCAATCGAATTTATTCACCGTGAAATTGTTAAACATAGAGATAACAACAAAGCTGTACTCATAGTCTCTTATGATTTAGATGAAGTGTTTAATCTTGCGGATAGAATCCTCGTGATGTATGAAGGAGAAAAAGTCGGAGAGTTTGATCCTAACGATGTAACACGAGAAGAACTCGGACTCTTTATGTCAGGATCTAAAAGGAATGATAAGTCATGAATTGGATACTAAATTTTATTGCGAACAAACCTAATAGCATCAATGTTATATCTAGTATCTTTGCGATTGTCATGGGGATGATTTTTGGGTTAATCTTAATGTTTATAGTGAATCCTTCAAATGCATTACTCGGTTTTTGGACTATTTTAACAGGCCCTTTTTCGGATATGCGTAATATAGGATTCTTAGTGTTTTATTCAACGCCAATCATATTAACAGGGCTTTCAGTCGCCTTTGCATTTAGAACAGGACTTTTCAACATCGGTGCAACTGGACAGCTTACTGTTGGGGCTTTCTTTGGATTATATGTTGGAGTCAACTGGACGTTTTTAGGCCCCATTCATTGGGTTGTAGCTATTTTAGCAGCCGCTTTGGGTGGCGCAATTTGGGGCGGAATAACAGGTTTGTTAAAAGCCTATAGAAATGTTAATGAAGTGGTTTCGTCTATTATGTTAAACTACGTTGCTTTATATTTGGTGAACTTACTTGTAATTAGTACTATCTATGGTGGACGCAGTGAAGCTCTAAGACCTGCGGCAAGTGCTCGTTTGCCAGTGTTATTTTTAGATGTTATTTTCCCGCGTTCTCCGATTAATATTGGTATTTTTATCGCTTTAATTGTCGCGGCCATTTTACATATCATTTTAAACTATACGACATTTGGATATGAATTAAAAAGTGTCGGACTTTCAAAAGACGCCGCTAAATATGCTGGAATTAAAGAAAAACGCAGTATTGTGACCTCGTTTTTAATCGCTGGTGCAATTGCTGGAATTGCTGGTGGCGTAATGTACTTAGTTGGAGACCGTACCTTTAGAATAAACGAACAATTATTAGAACAAGGATTTACAGGCATTGCGATTGCTTTACTTGGACTTTCAAGTCCGATTGGAGTTGTGCTTGCAGGTTTATTTTACGGATCAATCCTTCGTGGAGGAGACGCTGCCCAAAGGATTTTTCGTGAAGAGATTATTGATATTATCATAGCGGTTATTATTTATTTTAGTGCCTTATCACTTTTCACTAAACAAGTAATTTCAAACCTGGTGAAACATAGAACCAAAAAAGAAGTGAATCTTCCAGATAAAGAAGGTGATGTCTAATGGTAGAGCTTATAAGTGACTTAGGGTTTATATTCTCCTACGCAATACCTGTTATGATTGCGTTAATGCTCGTTTCACTCGGAGGGTTATTCTCTGAACGAAGCGGGGTTGTTAACATTGCACTCGACGGTATCATGATTATGGGGGGATTCGTTGGAGCCTTATTGGTACTGTATGTTGGTAGACCACTAAACATGCCCACACAATTAATGGTTTTAATGGCTTTATTTGGGGGTGCCGTTATTGGGATGTTATTCTCTGTTGCCCACGCATTTGCCGCAATTCATATGAACTCTAACCAAATTATTTCGGCAACTGCTTTGAACATGTTTGCACCCGCTCTTGCCATTTTTACCGCAAGAACAGTCGGAGGAACAGAACGGATCAACATCACCGATAGCTACCGTATAAATATTCCTTTATTAGAAAACGTTCCTGTATTAGGAACTTTATTCTTCGAAAGAGCGTTTATTTCAACCTTTATAGGAATTGCTGTTCTCATTGTTGTGACCTTTATCTTCTACAAAACAAAACTTGGATTACGATTAAGAAGTGTTGGTGAAAATCCACAAGCTTCTGAGTCTTTAGGGATTGATGTTTATAGAATGCGTTATATCGGGGTTATGACATCAGGGTTACTCGCTGGATTAGGTGGTGCTACTTACTTGATTTCATTTGATAATCGATTCAACGGAGACTTTTTAGGATTAGGATTTTTAGCACTAGCTATTTTAATCTCTGGACAATGGAAACCAATACGTCTATTTATTTTTGCCCTTTTATTTGCGATGCTTCGTGTCCTTGCAAATCTTCATGATTCAATTGGTATATTATCAAACATTAATTTACCGGGACAGATTTATCGTTTACTGCCTTACTTATTTACTTTAATTATTCTCGCGTTTTTCTCTAAAGAAAGTCAAGCACCTCAAGCAATTGGACAAGCTTATGATCAAGAAAAACGTTAAGTTATTCAATTAAAAACGGCACGCATTTATTGGAATTTACAATAAATTGCGTGCCGTTTTTTTATATCAATATTTCTAATAAAGGAATGATGGTGTTGAGTAATCCTTTTTCTACTTTTAAGTGATCAATTTTTATGATTATCTTATTTATCTTATAATCTAAGGTAATATATTGTGAAAGCTCATTCGCTTTTGTGAATAACATCTCTCCATGAATATGTTTGCTTGCGGTTTCACTTAATGTGAATGTGGTAGTTGTTTTGGTGGTTCTCACACGCTCTACATCGACTTTTTTAGCGATATTTTCGTAAAGTTTTTCAAGCATATAATGGTTGACAGATTTAGGGATTTTTCCATAGCGGTCTTCCATTTCCTCTTTTAAGATTAAATAATCATTTGAGCTTTCTATTGACGTAAATCGCTTATGTAATTCAATTTTCGTATCATCGTCTTCAATGTAGGATTTTGGGATGGTCCGTGATGTTGGAAGCTTAATGGTTTTAGGAATAGGCGTTTTACCGTCTTGTTTCTCTGTAACGTCTTCTTCCGATTTTTCTTTGCTGATTTCTTCTTTTAAGATTTCTAAGAATAAATCAATTCCTACACTATCTATATAGCCTGATTGTTCAGTGCCCAGCAAATCGCCTGCCCCTCTAATTGAGAGATCTCTTGAAGCGATTTTATAGCCACTTCCTAACTCAGTAAATTCCTTGATTGCTTTTAAACGTTTTGTTGCTTCTTCATTTAATTGTTTATTTTTTTCATACATTAAATATGAATATGCGATGCGGTCTGATCGTCCTACTCTTCCTCTAATTTGGTAGAGTTGAGATAATCCTAATTTATCGGCATCATGGATGATTAACGTATTTGCGTTGGGGATGTCAATCCCCGTTTCAATAATCGTTGTGGATACTAAAACATCAAATTGATGGTCTAAGAAATCGCGCATCACGTTTTCGAGTTGGATTCTATTCATCTGTCCGTGCGCATAAGCAATACGCGCATCAGGGACTAAACGTTCTAACTTTTCTTTAATTGATGCGATTTTTTCAACTCGGTTGTATAGATAAAAGATTTGTCCACCGCGTCCTAATTCTCTTTCAATCGCGTCTTGAATGACATGATTGTTGCGTCTTAAAACATACGTTTGAATGGGGAAGCGGTTTTTTGGTGGCGTCTCAATTAAACTCATTTGTTTGACTCCCGTCATTGCCATTTGAAGCGTCCTAGGAATAGGCGTTGCTGATAAACTAAGAACATCGACGTGTAATTTCATCGTCTTAATTTTTTCTTTATGTTCTACGCCAAAGCGTTGTTCTTCATCAACAATCATTAATCCTAAGTCATGAATATTCACATCTTTTGATAATAGCCTATGCGTTCCAATGACAATATCGACAGTCCCGTCTTTAATGCCTTCAAGATAAGCTCGCTGTGTGGCGGGTTTGACAAAGCGATTTAAAAGCGCTACTTTTATTCCATGCGCATCCATTCTTTCTTTAAAGGTGTAATAATGCTGGCGAGAGAGAATCGTTGTTGGCGCTAAGTATAATACTTGTTTGTTATCTAATACTGCTTTAAAAGCGGCACGCAGTGCAACTTCTGTTTTACCATATCCGACGTCACCACATATTAAACGGTCCATCGGGATAGGGGTTTCCATATCGTTTTTAACCGCTTCAATGGCTTTTAATTGATCCGCCGTTTCTTCGAATTCAAAGGTAGCTTCAAAGCTTTGCATTAAATCGGCGTCTTTTGAAAAAGCATAGCCTTCAGCTTGTTCTCTTTTGGCGTAAAGTTCGATTAAATGCTTGGCAATATCTTTAGCTTTTTTGCGAACGCGTCTTTTGGTTTTAGCCCATTCGGGCGATCCGATTTTATTGAGTTTAGGTTGAATCCCTTCATGAGCGACATAACGTTGAATGAGGTGGATGTTTTCAACAGGAATATATAAGGTATCATCCCCTTTATATCCAATAACTATATAGTCATTAATGTAGTCGCCAATTTCCATCGTTTCAATGCCTAAAAAGCGGCCAATCCCATGGTCGTAGTGAACAATGTAGTCCCCTTTGTTTAAACTTTCAACATTTTTTACTGATTCACTATCTTTAAATACTTTTTTAGGTTTTCGTTTGGTTGTTTGTGATGATTCTTTATAAATAGTGGTGTCATTAAGTAATAAAAACTCAGCGTCAAACCATTCAAAGCTTAATGGGTTTTTAGTATGTTGAATATTAATTTTTTTCTTAAAAGGGGGGTCGTTTTTGCCTAGTAATTTTATATCAATGTGCTCATTTAATAAGGTATAGAGTTTTTCCATTTGGGTTTTATCTTCAATGGTAATAAGTACCGTAATATACTGTTGATATTTTTTTAAATCTTTAATCAGCATATGCATATTATTTTCATAACGCATGCTTTCTTTCGCTCTTAAAGGCATAGAAAAATGTTTGTTTGCTTTGGATTTAAATGTGTTAAACATGATTTTTTGTGGCGTATAAATTTTATCCATATCACGAATGAGCTCAAACCCTAATTTAGCATAGTCTTTATTGCCACTTAACCACTCTTCTAAATCTCGTAATAATTGGGTATAGGCGTGATATATTTTTTCGCTTTCAACATGAATAATAATGGGATCATCTAAGTAGGTGCTTAGTGTTTCTTTTTCGATATCGTTAAACTGCATATAACGACTGAGGTGATCTTGATTCTCATAGTTTTTTAATTGTTCAATTTCGGTATCAACACGAGATAAGGCATCCGCATCTAAGGATAAGGATTGGGTTGTTTTATTAATATTGTTTTCGATTGTATTCAACGTTTCATTGCTATAGAAAAACTCTGTTCTAGGAAATAAAGTAAAGCCTTCTATTTTTTTCTTCGACCGTTGGGTTTTAATGTCAAAAGTTCGAATTGAATCAATTTCATCATCAAAAAAGTCTATGCGAATAGGATGGTCTAGATCGCTTACATAAACATCTATAATTGATCCTCTTGAGGCAAAATCACCAACCTTTTCAACTTCGCTGTTTGCTGTATATCCAAGTTGAATAAGACGTTTTTTAAACGCTTCTATATCTAAGATGTCGCCAACACTGTAAGTCTTGTATACTTCGCGGTAAAAATGAAGCGGTAATAATGGTTTAACCAATCCGCTTGGGTTCGTGACTACCACACGGGATTGTTTGTTTAAGATAGATTTTATAGTATTTAACCGTTCAAATTTAAAATCTTCGCTCATCGCCAGCATATCTGTGGTAATAAATTCGTCTTGTGGAAACAATGAAGGCGTGATATCTAACGTGGTTGAGAGCAAATCAAAGGTTTTTTGTGCATGAAAAAGATTGTGATTAACAATAATCACGTTACGATTGGTTTTATTTAATAAAATGTTAATAAGAATAGTATTGAGCATACTAAATGTATCGGTAACTTCAATCACGCGTTCATGCTTTAATGCTTGGTTAAAACGCGCTATTACTGCAGTATTTTCAAACAGGGGTAATAACTTTTTCATAGTAGCCTCCATATCAAAAAGCGGCATGGTGACATGCCTAGGGCCTTATTGTAGCAAATATATTCACATTTTGCATACAAAAAACCCTTGAAAAAGGGTTTTAGTTGTATTGGTTCATAATGTTGTTGAATGGTTCATCGTTAGCAAATGCTTCCATAATAGCTTTGACTGTGTTAATCGATTCAATAACCTCATCGCCTTCTTTTTTAGAAAAGGGCGAAAGGACATGATTCGTCACTTCGGTATTGGTTGGATTATCGATTCCAAACTTAATGCGTTTTACCGCGTTGGTTTTTAAAACCGGTAAAATAGAACGCATGCCTTTATGTCCGCCATCGCTTCCTTGGTATCGAATCCTTAATTTAGCAGTAGGCAAATCTAAATCATCATAAATAATGAGAATATCGTTTGGGTCAATATTATAATAATCCACAATCTTCCCTATACTGTTGCCTGAGAGGTTCATATAGGTATGGGGTTTTAATAAAAAAGTTTGGTTAATCTTAGCGACTTCACCGATAAACTTTTTATCATACGTGAACGTTACCCCGTTTGACGCCGCAAATGCTTCTAAACACATAAATCCGATATTGTGACGGGTCCGACTATACTTTTTACCTGGATTACCAAGTCCCACAATCAGTTTCATTTTTTAGGTTTAATCACTAAGTAGCGCGTTGTTCTCTCGCCTTCAGATTTAGTTAAAACATCGCGCCACTCTGCTAATTTAGTATGGATAATACGTCTTTCGTAAGCATTCATAGGGTCAAGTTTAACTTCAACTTTACTTCTTGCGACTTCTTTAGCCGTTTTTGTCGCTAAAATTTCAAGTTGTTTTTTACGGTTTGCTTTATAGCCACCCACGTCCACTAAAA
>CAYLQZ010000030.1:0-19384 GCA_964386055.1 uncultured Candidatus Izemoplasmatales bacterium
CGTAATTCGTGAACTACGAAACAATCATCAATAGTTATCGCCGCAATGGCCTTTAAACGGTTATCACTATTGAGTTTTTTGACTCGAACATCTGTTATTTCCATCATTCCACCCCGCATTGTCTATGTCTAATTCATTATAATTTGGATTATACCACACAAATAAAACGTTTTCAAATAAAATTATTAACATTAAACGCTTGTTTACTGTATCTTGCTCAGGTTTACAGTGAAGTCATCTTGATATTGTTCTGCCAAAGCTTTTAAAATCTTAAGTTTTTGATCAATAACAAAGACTGTAGGTCCACTTCCGCTCATTAATACACCCTCATACCCTTGTTTGATAAGGCTATCTTTTAACGTTTTAATTTCAGGATACAATGTGAACGCAAACGGCTCTAAAGCATTATAAAGACGTTGAGCAACAAGGTGGGTATTTTTGTTATATATAGCGTTGGTCATTGTTGTGATTTTAACATTCCTTATTGTATCCATCTTTACTTTAGAAAAAACCTCTTTCGTACTGACTTTTATTTTGGGGGTAATTAACAAAATAGGTAAATTCAACTTTACTTTTAAGAAATATAACGCTTCACCTTTACCTCTGGCAATACATAATTTATTGTGCACACAAAATGGAATATCAGCGCCAAACATTTCGCCTATTTCTGCTAACTTTATTAAAGTCAGGTTTAAATTAAACAGTTTGTTCATTCCTCGTAAAGTGGCAGCCGCATCTGCACTCCCCCCTGCAAGCCCAGCTGCTATAGGGATATGTTTTTCAATGTAGATTTTGATACCTTTTTGGATGTTAAAACGTTCTTTCAAATATTTCGCGATTTTATAAACTAAATTATCCTCAGGCTTAGCAGTAATCTTTTTATTAGATTCTATGATAATTTTATCGTCTTCTAATACTTTGAAAGTTACGATATCATGCAGGTGTAAAGGCGCCATAACCATTTCTAAGTTATGATAGTGATCAAGCCTTTTTCCAAGTACATCTAAATGTAAATTTACTTTTCCATACGCTTTTTCTTTCATATTTACCCTCCTAAGTTTCACGTGAAACTTAAATTAATGCTTTAAACGCTTCACTTAACTTAACAAATGTGTCAACATCTATAGCTTCAGCACGAATAGAAGGGGAAAGGTCAAAGGATTTTAAAAAGTCATGAATCATTGCCTTATCCGTGATATAGCCCGTTGAAAGGTTATTCACTAAGGTTTTGCGTTTTTGCTTAAACGCTGTTTTTACAAAATCAAAAAAGAACGGTTCATCAATATTGGGCCTGTTGGTTTTAACATCTAATGTAATAATAGCGCTATCCACATTAGGTGCTGGTATAAAGACATTTTTAGGAACCTTAAAGGCGTATTGAGCATCGCATAAATAATGCATTCTAACGCTTAAAGCGTTGTAATCTTTCGTATTGATATTTGCGGTTAATCTTTTCGCAACTTCGTATTGAGTCATAAAAACCATGCGATCAATAATTTCGGAGTATTCTAAACATTTAAATAGTATAGGCGTAGTTATATAGTATGGTAGGTTGGCAACTATGGTTACCTTCCCTTCATAGAAGGATAACGCTTCTAAATCAGCTTTAAAATCAGTTTTTAAAAAGTCTTTATGATATAAAACTGCCTTATTTTTTTGCGCAAACATATTTTGAAGCGGCTTTATTAACTGCCCATCTATTTCATATGCTACAACACTTTTTGCCTGTTTGAGAAGATGGTCACTTAATGCGCCTAATCCAGGGCCGATTTCAACAACATTCGTCGTATCATTCACCTCAGAAACGTCTATAATACGGTTAATAATGTTTTGATCGGTTAAAAAATTTTGTCCGTATTTTTTCTTTATCGATACGTTATGTTTTTTTAAAAGGTCTTTAGTATTTGTCATTTTATCACCGCATCTATCATATTTAAGCTGATATTGAACATATTAAGTTTTTTTAAAAATGTTTTGCCATTACAAAGTCCTAAATGATAAGCGTTTGTGACTTTTTCTCTTTTTACAGACGCATTTTCACTTCCTATAAGCCCTCTGCTTAATAAATCGTGTTTTCCTATTGGCTTTAAAGGCAGGGTGGAATCATATACATGATTTTTTAAGGCATTTTCAATAACGGTATTGGGCGCGTGTTCGATCCCTACTTTAGCTTTAACACTATCTATACATTCCCGTTTAGGTAAAAAAACATGCTTTGTATCGCCTGCATACGCATTAATAATTTTGCGAATTTTTTCACCTGGTACATCAGGATCAAGCATTAAAATTAATCCACGACTTTCATTTAACGTTTTAAACGTTTGTAAGGTTTCTTTTGATATTTCGCTGCCATTGGTAATTAATACATCAGCATCAGGATAGACTTGTAATATTTTTGATTTATCGTGATTGCCTTCTACTACAATAACTTCTTTAATTTGACCCATCATAATCGTTCCTTTGATTGATTTTTAAATAATTTTCTGTTTTTTGGGTTAATAATAATCTTTAGCGCTTGAGGAAGCACTTCAATTTTTTGATTCCCAGATCCAACCAACTCCCCATCTTGATTCCATTGTCGGCTTTTTGACAACTCAATCGTCGCGTTGCTAAAAGAAATATGTTTTACACCTGGCAACTTTTTAATCCCAAAAACAAACGAAAACAAAAACCTTATATTGTTAAAATGAGGAATATGTCGATAAAAAATACCATCAATTTTGCCATCATCTAACACAGGATTTTTAATCATATTAAAGCCCGCAACTTTTTTCGAATTCACTAATAAAAGAAGTACGTATTGTTCTTCTAAAGTCGTCCCATTACACACTATTTTACCGTTAAATTTTGTTGAGGTGAAAAACTCTTTTATGCCCGTAATAAAATAAGCAAAATGGCCTATATATTTCTTAAGTTTTTGGGGTGTTTTATAACTAATATCAATATATTTTCCAATCCCGCTTACGTAAGTGAAATATCCAAAATTGGTTTTAATAATATCCATCTTCACCATCGTTTGATTTAAGATAATATCTAAAGTTTTTTCAACCTTTTTACTTAATCCTAATGAAGATCCAATATCGTTTGTTGTGCCTGCAGGTATATAGCCTACCGCAGGCGGATTTGAACACTCCATCAATCCATTTAAAACTTCGTGAAACGTTCCATCGCCTCCCGCCACAATTAATAAATCTAAAGATGATGCAATACTAAACGTTATTTCTGTTGCATGGTTTTCATATTCTGTTTTATATATGTTACACGTGAAACCTTTCACATCCAATTTATGTTTTATCAGATCTAAATACGATTCAATTGATTTCTTTCCGCTAACAGGGTTATAGATTAAAGCACATCGCTTCTTCATAGGCATCACTTCCATAGGTATATTGTAGCAAACTTTACTATAAATAACACTTATAAAAAAAGCCTGGAAGTTCCAGGCTTTATATTATTCCATTAAACTTTGAGCTGCGGTAATGATTGCGGTGTTATAAGCGTCTTCAACACTACATCCTCTTGACAGGTCATTAACCGGTTTATTAAGCCCTGCTAAGACTGGGCCCATCGCTTCAAAATTGCCTAGGCGTTGGGCCATTTTATACCCAATATTTCCACTATTTAAATCTGGAAAAACAAATGTATTCGCATGGCCTGCGACCTTTGAATCAGGGAATTTTTTCGCACCAACACTAGGAACAAACGCTGCGTCAAACTGCATTTCTCCATCAATAGCTAATTCTGGGGCTTTTTTCTTAGCGATTTTAACAGCATCTCTAACTTTTTTCGTTTCATCAGATTCAGCGCTGCCATTGGTTGAAAAACTTAATAACGCTACTTTAGGGTCAATCCCAAATATCGTTGCGGCTTTCGCACTTTCTATCGCAAACTCAGCCAACGCTTCACTATCTGGATTAGGATTGATTGCACAATCCCCCATAATATACTTTTCGTCTTCTCGTACCATTAAAAAGTACCCAAATGTACGACTAATACCAGGTTTGGTTTTAATGATTTGTAAAGCAGGTCTAACCGTATCACCAGTAGAATGTGCAGCCCCACTTACTAATCCCTGAGCATTGTTGGTATACACAAGCATAGTGCCAAAATAATTATTCTTTTTTAGCATTTCTTGAGCCTGTCCATAACTGCATTTTCCCGCTCTTCTCTCCACCAATGCTTGAACGAATTCGTTATAAAGTTCTGAATCGTTAGGATTGATAACCTCGCACATAGAAACATCATCCACAATTTCATTAGGATCCCCAATAAGCACTGGTTTTATTAAGCCTTCATTTCCTAATTTTTGTGCCGCTTTAATAATGCGCGCATCACTTGCTTCAGGAAAAACAATGCGGACGTTTTTTCCTTTAATTTTTTCTTTTAATGTTGTAATAATATCAGACAAATTAATCACTCCTATCAAGCCATATTATAGTTGATTTATCATATTTATACAATGATTTTCCCATCTAAACATGGTAAAATACATTTGGGTGATAATTATGGAAAAACCATTAGATACTATACTTTTTGATTTAGATGGAACCTTGCTAGATAGTAATGAAATTATTGTACAAAGCTACATGCATGCTTATAAAGAACACCTCAATCATTTAGACATTGACCGACAGAGCATTGTAGATGACATTGGTCCTCCTTTAGAAACTATATTTAGGAAACATACAAGCGATGAAAAAATCATCAACGCGTTATATGAAAGCTACCTTGGATATTACGTGAAACATGAAAAAGGACTATTAAAAGCATACGATGGTGTTATTGATACATTAAAACGGTTGAAAACACAAAATTATAACTTAGCCATCGTAACGTCTAAGTTTTATTCCAGCGCTGAACCTAGTATTAAAATGTTTAATTTAGAGCGCTATTTTACCGTTATATCAACGCTTGATAATGTTGAAAATCCTAAACCAGCTAAAGATGCTTGTTTACATGCACTAAGTCAATTCAAAACAACAAACCGTGCGATTATGATCGGGGATAATATTTCAGATATTGAATCAGGAAAAAACGCAGGGATTTTAACCGCTGGCGTTGCGTGGAGTATAAAGGGAAAAGATGTGCTCAAAACTGCAGAACCTGATTATATGTTAGAAACAATAGAGGATATATTTAAAATTTTAGAAAAAGAAAATGGAGGTCAATCATGATGGATTGTATTTTCTGTAAAATTTTAGAAGGAGACATCCCTTCTTACAAAGTTTATGAAGATGAGTATATTTATGCATTTTTAGACATTACTCAAACTACAAAAGGCCACACATTGGTTATTCCTAAACACCACATTAAAAATATTTATAGTCTTGATTCCACCATGGCAAAGCAAATATTTGGAAAAATTCCCGCCATAACACAAGCCATTAAAGACGCGTTTAATCCCATTGGATTTAATATCATTAACAATGTAGATAAGCCCACTCAAAGCGTTTTCCATTTCCATGTTCATATTGTGCCTAGATATGAAAATGATGGCGTTGATTTACAAACGCCTAATAATATGGAAACTTACGATGAAAAAGCTTATCAAGCCGTAGCTGAAACAATAAAAAAGAACCTTTAACTTTTAAAAAACCGATACAGTCAAGGTGACTGTATCGGTTTTTATATATTACTCAAATAATTTCGTTAATGATTTAACCATAACACCCGTTCCGCCTTTTTCTTTTTCAAATGCGGTTCCGGCAATATCTAGATGAATCCAAGGGATATTTTTATCCACAAACTTTTCTAAGAAGGCTGCCGCAATGGATGACCCTGCTAGACGTCCCCCTGAGTTTTTAATATCAGCAAAGACACTATCTAACGCTTTATGATGTGCTGGGTCAATTGGCAAACGCCATACTTTTTCTTGTGATTGTTTTACGGTATTTTCAAATGTTTGATAAAATGCATCGTTATTTGAAAATGCCCCTACAATATTATCTCCAAGCGCAGCAACAACAGCGCCGGTTAACGTTGCCATATCAATAATGCGTGTTGCGCCTTCTTTTTGCGCATACCATAATGCATCTGAAAGCACTAAACGCCCTTCGGCATCTGTTGAAATAATTTCAATGGTCGTTCCGTTAGCAGCCGTTAAAATATCATCTGGGACTATGGCGTCATCTCCAATACGATTATCAGTAGCAGGAATGACGGCACTAACATTCGCTTTTAACCCTAAAGTCGCAATGGCTTTAAAGGCCCCAAGCGTCGTAGCGGCTCCCCCCATATCCATTTTCATATTTGGCATGGACTGAACCCCTTTTAAGGAGTAGCCTCCTGTATCATACATAATTCCTTTTCCCACTAAAGTGGTTAATTCTTTGGCTTCTGGATTTCCTTTATATGTTAAATGTATTAATCTAGGGGCATCTGTACTTCCTTTATTAACGCCTAAGAACGCGCCCATATTCATCTTTTCAATAGCATCTTTATCCATAATTTTCGCTTCAACATTATCTAAACGATCAAAGCTTTTGGCAATTTCGCTAAGTTGAACTGCGTTTAACTTATTATATGGGCGATTTACTAAATCACGTGTAAAGTTAATGGCTTCTCCAAGAATTGTTCCTTTTTCAAACGCTTTAAATTGATCGCCAGTATAAGTAATGAGACCGCGTTTTTGTTTCTTTGTTTTATACGTGTCAAAACTATAAAGGGCTTTACTAATCATTTCACCTAAGGTTTCGATTACTTCATGGGAGAAACTATCCAACAAAACAACCCCGTCTTCTTCGTAGTCGTTAAAAACTGAGAACACAGTAGCTTTTTTCTCGATATCTTGCATGTGATCTTCATTCAAGAAAATAACCGTAGGACTAGAAAGGGTTCCTAAAGTATCCACCTTTTTATTCGAGACTTTTTCAAGGCTAGTGGCATCAATACCTAATGTGTCAATGATGGCTTTAACTTGTGGATTAAATACATTAGACCCTATAATTAAGGGCTTTGGTTCTTTTTTTAAATCAAATGCGGCTTGATATTCAAACATATTCTCTCTCCTTTTATAATTGGTGTCTCTTATTTGATGATATCGGTTTTCATGTATGGTTGCAAGACTTTGGGAATTAAAATTGAGCCGTCTTCTTGTTGGTAGTTCTCCATTATGGCAATCACGGTTCTTCCAACAGCTAGCCCTGAGCCATTAAGGGTATGAACGTATTCAGCTTTGGAATTTTGATCTCGTTTAAAGCGAATATTTCCTCTTCTTGCTTGGAAATCTTCGGCGTTCGAAATGCTTCCGATTTCGCGATAGGTATTATAAGAAGGTAAATAAACTTCAATATCGTATGTTTTTGCCATTCCAAAGCCAATATCCCCGCTACATAATTCAACGACACGATAAGGGATTTCTAAGGCTTTTAAAATCGCTTCAGAATTTAAAAGCATCGCTTCTAATTCTTCATACGAGGTCTCTGGCTTCACAAATTTAATGAGTTCTACTTTATTAAATTGATGTTGTCTTAAAATACCTCTTGTGTCACGCCCAGCGCTGCCTGCTTCTTGGCGAAAAGCTGTTGTAAAGGCGGCGTAGTGTAATGGTAAGGTATCTCCCTTTAATATCTCGTCGCGGTGTAAGTTAATGGCTGGGACTTCTGCGGTAGGATTGAGGTATAGATTTCGTTCATCATTTAACTCAAAAGCATCATCTTTGAATTTTGGGAACTGCCCTGTTGCGAACATCGAATCTTCGTTAACGATAAACGGCAACATCAATTCTTGATATCCGTGGTGAGTAATATGATAATCAAGCATGAAGTTAATAAGCGCTCTTTCAAGTCGTGCACCTAAGTTTTTATATACGACAAATCTAGACGTTGCGATTTTACTCGCTCGGTCAAAGTCTAAAATATCGAGAGTTTTTCCAAGCTCCCAATGCGGTTTCGCTTCAAAATCAAACCGCGGAACTTCTCCATACGATCTCAGTTCTACATTATCTGATTCATCTTTGCCTAATGGAATGTTTCTGTGGGGTATGTTTGGCGTTCTAAGTAAAGTATACGCAATTTCATGTTCTAACGTCTTAAGTTTTTCTTGCATAGACTGTATGGCGTGTTTATCTTTCTCAATAGACGCCAAAATATCACTAACATCTTTCCCTTCACGCTTATATTCTCCAATTTTTTTAGAGACTGCGTTACGATTTGATTTCGTCTTCTCAATAGATTGTATAAGGTCACGTCTTTCTTCGTCTTTTTTAAGTAATGATTTAAGATGAGAAAAGTCGTCGCCTCTTGTATTAAGGCGTTCAATGATTTCTTCAGTGTTGTCTCTTAGTGCTTTGATATCTAACATATCAAACCCTCCTTTTAATATAATAATAAAAATAAAAAAAACCCGTCCCGTAGAAGGGACGGGATATATACCCGTGGTGCCACCCTAGTTAGCAAAATATGCTCACTTTTACTGAAGTAACGGTCAGGGAACCGGGATTGATTAGATCCACTCAGAGGGAGAATTCCATTCATAGTGTTATCGGTTCACAGCTCCACCGACTCTCTTTAAACACATAATGAAGGCGTTGGCCTCTTCACTGTATTGTATATATTGATAGTAGCAAACGGATTTTCTTTTGTCAATTATTCTTCTTCGTCAAATAAAGATAATTGTGGTTTTTTGTCGTCGTTATTGTCTTCATTAGATGAATCGGTTTCACTAGATTCCTCATCGTTGAGGGAATCTACTACGTCTTTGCTAGATTCTTCATCATTAAGGGCATCAACTTCATCTTTTGCAGCGGCTTTCGAAGGAGATTCTTTGTGGTTTTCTACTATTTCAACTGATTCATCAAGCCCTTCTATTTCTTCGACACTTTTGGGAACAATGGCGGTAGTCGCTACATAATGACCATTGTTTAAGCGGATTAAACGAACCCCTTGTGTTGCACGTGAAGATAACGATATTTGGTCCATAGGGATTCTAATCATGGTTCCTTTGTTAGAAAGAATGATTAAATCTTCATCTCCATGAACGCTTGAGAGGCGAACGAGCGGGCCGTTTTTCTCAGTAACATTCAGTGTTTTGACCCCTTTACCTCCGCGTTTTTGGGTACGATATTCTTCTATATTGGTCCGTTTTCCATACCCTTTTTCAGTCACAATTAGGACTTCAGATTTAACATCATCGACTAACGCTGCGCCAATAATATTGGTGCCTTCAGGCAAGCGCATTCCACGTACACCACTGGCAGTTCGTCCCATTTGACGAACATCTTGTTCGTTAAAGCGGATGGCTTTCCCGTTAGACGCACCAATAATAATCGCTTTATCGCCATCGGTACGTTTCACATCTAACAGTTCATTATCATCTTTTAAGTTGATCGCGCGGATTCCCGATGAACGGATGTTTTGATAATCGGTAGTAGCCGTTCGTTTCACCGTTCCGTCTTTTGTCACAAAGAAGAGATATTCGTCTTTTTCAAAGTCTTCTATGGTAGTGACGGCTTGAAGGGTTTCGTCTTTATCAAACGGCAATACATTGATAAGGGGGAGCCCTTTTGACGTTCTACTAAAGACTGGGATTTTATAGCCTTTTAGTTTGTAAACGCGGCCTTTGTTGGTAAAGAACAACAAGTAATCATGCGTTGAGGTAAATAAAATATGTTCTACCGCATCATCATCATGCATCTTAATGCCTGTCATTCCTTTTCCACCACGGTTTTGGGTTTTATAACTCTCGGCGGTCATCCGTTTCGTGTACCCTCCTTGAGTAATCGTAATGATGACATCTTCTTGTGGGATCAAGTCTTCATCTTCTAAATCAAGATCAAGCGCTAAAGAAATCTCAGACCGTCTTGTATCATTATACGTATCTTTGATCGCTTTTAAATCTTCTGTGATAACTTCGAGTTTTTTATCTTCAGACGCTAAAATACTTTCTAAGTATTCAATTTTTGATTGAAGGTCGTGAAGTTCTTGTTCGATTTTTTCTCGTTCTAACCCTGATAAACGACGAAGACGCATTTCTAAAATGGCTTTTGTTTGTTCGCTTGAAAGCTCAAACTTCTCCATGAGTTGCGCTTCAGCGTCATCGTAAGCTTTACGGATGACGTCAATCACTTCGTCAATGTTATCTAAAGCTGTCAATAACCCCGCTAAAATATGGGCTCTATCTTTTGCGCGTCTTAATTCGTGTTCACTTCGTCTGGTTAAGACTTCTACTTGGTGGTTAACATAGTGCATCAACATTTCTTTTAAAGACAGTACTTGAGGTCGATGATTCACTAACGCAAGCATATTCATCCCAAAGCTCGTTTGAAGGGGGGTGAATTTATACAAGTTATTCAGCGTAACCTCAGCCGAAGCATCTTTGCGTAATTCGATAATAATTTTGATGCCGTTACGGTTGGATTCATCGCGTAAATCGGTAATGCCTTCAATGCGCTTTTCTTTCGCCAAATCGGCGATTTTTTCAATTAACCGTGTTTTATTCACTTGATAAGGAATTTCAGTAACGGTTATGATCTTTTTTCCACTTTTTAATTCTTCTATATGCGTTTTTGCTCTTACTTTAATGGAACCATTCCCTGTACGATAGGCTTCTCTTAAGTTAGAAACCCCCATCAAAATTCCGCCTGTTGGAAAGTCAGGCCCTTTAACGTGTTCCATTAATTCGTCTAATTCTATATCATTATTATCAATATAGGCCAACACACCATCGATGACTTCACCTAAATTATGAGGGGGGATGTTAGTGGCCATACCCACTGCAATTCCGGTCGCACCATTGACTAATAGATTCGGGAATTTTGCAGGTAAAACTTGAGGTTCTTTTTCAGTTCCGTCATAGTTTTCTACCCAATCAACCGTTTCTTTTTTAATATCTTTGAGCATTTCACTACTGATTTTTCCCATTTTTGCTTCGGTATACCGCATCGCTGCGGCTCCGTCGCCATCAATAGACCCAAAGTTTCCATGGCCATTTACCAGCGGATAGCGATAAGAAAACTCTTGTGCCATCCGTACCATTGCATCATAGATGGCGCTATCGCCATGGGGATGATATTTCCCCATAACGTCCCCGACAATACGGGCTGACTTCTTAAATGAAGACCCAGGGGTGACCCCAAGTTCTTCCATTCCGTATAAAATACGTCTATGAACCGGTTTTAACCCATCGCGCACATCAGGCAACGCCCGTGAGACGATAACGCTCATAGAATACGATAAAAACGAAGTTTTCATCTCATCCGATATATTGATATTATTAATACGATCAAACGTCGTTGGTTTCATTGAATCAATACTCATGTTATTCGCTCCTAAATGTCAAGATTTTTAGCGTAGGCCGCATTGTTTTGGATAAAGTCTCTACGCGGTTCAACTTCATCCCCCATTAGCATATTAAAGATTTCATCTGCTTCCATGGCGTCTTCTAACGATACTTTAAGCAAGGTTCTATTGTGAGGGTCCATTGTTGTCTCCCAAAGCTGTTCGGGGTTCATCTCACCAAGGCCTTTGTAGCGTTGGATTAAAGCACGTTTAGAAAGTTTACTTTGTTTTTCTTCCATCTCATCTTCTGTAAACGCGTAATCCACATATTTTCCTTGTTGGAGCTTATAAAGCGGTGGTTGCGCGATATAGACATAACCACGTTCAATGAGCGGACGCATGTATCGAAACAAGAAGGTTAGCAATAAAGTTCTAATGTGAGCACCATCAACATCAGCATCGGTCATAATAACAACTTTATGGTATCTAGATTGGTCCACATTGAACTCGTCCCCAATCCCGGTCCCAAATGCTTGAATCATTGATAAAATCTCTTTATTCGCTAAAATTTTGTCTAATCTCGCTTTTTCGACGTTTAGGACTTTACCACGAAGCGGTAAGATTGCTTGAAACCCGGAATCTCTTCCTTGTTTTGCAGAGCCTCCCGCAGAATCTCCCTCCACAATGTACAATTCAGCTTTTGAAGGGTCTTTTTGCCGACAATCTGCTAACTTTGATGCAAAGCCTAACCCATCTAGGGGACTTTTACGACGGGTCGCTTCTCTCGCTTTTTTAGCGGCCAACCGTGCTCTTGAAGCCAATAACGCTTTTTCAATAATAATTTTAGCATCGTTAGGCCGTTCTAATAAGTGTCTTTCTAATCCATCACTTAAGACTTGCGCAACGATTTTTCTGACTTCAGTACTTCCAAGTTTAGATTTTGTTTGGCCTTCAAATTGTGGGTCTGGATGTTTAACGCTAATAATTGCTGTTAATCCTTCACGCGTATCATCACCGACTAAGGCTTCATCTTTTTTAAAAATGTGATTGGTCTTCCCATACGTATTTAAAACGCGCGTGAGGGTCATTTTAAACCCTTCTTCGTGCGTTCCACCTTCCGCATTATGGATGTTGTTGGTAAATGGGAAAACATTTTGAGCAAAGGCGTTATTATACTGCATTGCTATTTCAACAATGATATCATCACTTTCGCCTTCAGCGTAGATAAC
The DNA here is from genome assembly GCA_964386055.1 of uncultured Candidatus Izemoplasmatales bacterium. Classification (GTDB taxonomy): domain Bacteria; phylum Bacillota_I; class Bacilli_A; order Izemoplasmatales; family Izemoplasmataceae; genus B1SED10-225. Next base: position 12,446 of record CAYLQZ010000030.1, read on the forward strand.
TTCTTGATGTAAAACGTCTTTGTTTTTATTTAAAAATTGAACGTATTCTTTAATTCCACCATCATAACGGTAAACGACTTTATTTCCGTCTTCACTTCGTTCGTCGCTGATTGTAAATTTTATCCCTTTATTTAAAAAGGCCATTTGTTGGATTCTAAGTCGCAACGTTTCGTAGTCATACTCATCACACTCTGTAAAAACAGAGGTATCTGCTTTAAACCGAATACGGGTTCCCGTTTTTTCCGTTGCCCCACGTTCTTCTAATTTGCATTGAGTAATTCCTTGTTCATACCGTTGATAATATTCAATGCCATCGCGATGGATGTTCACTTCAAACCATTCACTTAAAGCATTCACCACAGAAGCTCCAACCCCATGGAGTCCCCCTGATACTTTGTAAGAGTCGCTATCAAACTTTCCCCCAGCATGTAACGTCGTAAGAATGGTCTCAACTGCAGGTAGGTTGGTCTTAGGGTGGGTATCGACAGGAATCCCTCGTCCGTTATCAATAACTTCAACAATGTTATCTTGATAAATTCTAATATCAATACTATCGGCGTATCCAGCTAAGGCTTCATCAACGCTATTGTCAACAATCTCCCATACCAGATGATGGAGGCCTCGCGGTCCGGTTGATCCAATGTACATCCCGGGACGTTTTTTAACCGCCTCTAGTCCTTCTAATATTTGAATATTACTCGAGTCATAATTCTTTTTACTATCCATGTGTTTCCACTCCTTTTATGTGCCCATTATCAATCGTATAAACCTTGTACTGCTTAAGGTTTTCAAGATTAATTGAACCGATGGATGTTGTGGTGATAAATACTTGTGCTTTTTTATTAATATATTTCAATATATTTTCTTGTCGTGTACGGTCAAGTTCACTAAACACATCATCTAACAAAATAATTGGAACCGCCTGTGTTTGAGATTCTAAAAGATCTATAACCCCTAGTTTTAAACTAAGCGCAACACTTCTAAGTTGTCCTTGTGAAGCGACTTTTTTAATATCTTCTTCTTGGAAATAAAACCCTAAATCATCACGATGGGGACCGATTGTGGTAGTTCCACTTAAAATATCTAACGTTTGTTTATTGTGATAAGCTTGTTTTAAATCCCCTTCAACAGAAGGCTCATAACGCATCGTTAAATTGGTTTCGCCACTTAAGTTTTTATACATCGCCGCAAACGGGCCTTGTAAATCGTTTATAAACGATTTTCTTGCTTGAATGATTTTTTTTCCGTAATGAACCAATTGATCGGTTAAAACCTCTAACAATACATAATCGTTTGAACGTTTTTTCTGAAGCGTTTTAAGATGCTCGTTTCTTTCTTTTAAGACTTTTTTATACTGCGTCATGTGATGGAGGAAGTGTCGGTTGAATTGGGTCATCTCTAAATCTAAAAACCGACGACGTTCTCCTGGAGCCCCTTTTATGATGTTTAAATCTTCTGGGGCAAACATGACTACATTCATAATGCCAATATAATCAGACAAACGGCGATACTCAACTTGATTGTATCGCGCTTTTTTGCCTGCTTTAGAAATAATGATTTCAAGCTGACTCGTTCGTTGATTTAACGTCGCGTCCCCATGGATTTTAGAAAAAGGTTCATCGTCTTTGATGAGGACTTGATCAAAGGTTGTTTTATGCGACTTGCTAAGCGCGAGTACATAAATCGCTTCGATGAGTGAGGTTTTCCCTTGGGCATTATTCCCAATAATTAAATTAATGCCTTCATCAAACGTGACATCGAGTGCGTCATAACATCGAAAATGTTTTAAAGATAAACGATTAATCTTGTGCATTGACAATTTTAAAAGACCCGACCGTATCGATATGGATAACCATACCAGGATAAAGCTTACGACCACGTCTATTTTCAGGGGTTTCATCCACTGTAATATGAACCGAAGCTAAAAGCGCTTTGATGTCACCACCACTGCTGGCAATGTTTGCTAATTTCATCATTTGTCCTAATGTTATATACTCGGTTGTGATCGAAACAGTTTCCATAATTTTTCACACTCATCTTTCTTATATATAATATATATACTAATAGTATTATATAATATTTTAGTCAGATTCACAACATTAGAACCATAAAAAAACTGCGCAATTTCGCGCAGTTTTACTTTTTTTGAGTTTGTGAAGAATTAGTCGGTTTTTACGGGTAAAATTAACTGAAGCATATCCTCGTCATATTCACCATCTATGATGAACGGACGGATCTCGCCTGTGAATTTCACAGTCACCTCAGAAGAGTTAAAAACTTTTAACGCTTCAAGGATGTATTTTGAGCTGAAAGCGATTTTTAATGGTGACCCTTGAATCTCATCGACTGGATGAACTTCTTCTAACACGCGTCCAATTTCGGGTGAATTAGAAGAGATTTCAACGATATCATCTTGTCTCACGTTCAATTTTACAATGGCATTTTGACCATCACGACTTGAAAGTAAAGAAGCACGTTCAATCGCAGTGATTAATTGTTCTTTATTAAACTTTATTTGAACAGGAAACTCTGAAGGAATTAATTTAGACGTTTCAGGGAAGTTTCCTTCTAATAAACGAGAGTGGAACATCACATTTTCATATTTGAATAATACTTTGTTTTGATCGAAATGAACTTCGACATCTGCGGTATTATTTTCTAAAATCTTCATAAGTTCTTCTAATGATTTTCCAGGAATAATAACGTTCATTGATTCGTAACTTTCTTCTAAGTTAATCGTTTTTTGACTTAGTCTATAAGAATCAGTCGCAACGCCACTCAAGGCCTTCTCATTAATGGTGAAGTTAACCCCTGTTAAAATGGGGCGATTTTCTATTGAAGATGTTGCGAACGCGGTTTGTCTAATAATGGTTTTTAATGTCCTTACATTCACTTTAATAAAGTCATCTTTTTCTTTAAATGTTAATGCAGGGTAATCTTCTAAATCCAACATATTTAACGTAATATCTGAGTGATCCGCTTCAATGCGAAGTAAATTATCTTCGGCTGAAGAAAGACTTACGACTTGTCCATCGAGTTTACGAACAATTTCAATAAAATATTTTCCTGGTATTAATACTGAACCTGTTTCCTCAATGTCTAAACTATTGTCTTCAACACTTACTTTAATAGAAATATCAGAATTACTTGTGGTTAAAACTAAATGATCTTTTTCAACATCAATCTTAACGCCTTGAAGAGCAGGGTTAGGCGTCTTAGTTGAGAGTGCCTTTTGAGCGATTAACAGATTATAAAGCAATTTATCTTTATTAATTTCAAAACGCATTGGCTTCACCTCTTAATAATTAATTTGTTTTTAGTTATTATTGTTAGGGGGTGTGGAATTGTTGAAAACTTTTCCTAACATTGTAATTATACCACATTTCAAGGAGTTTATGTGGGTTAAATTACTAGTTTTCTCCACATTTTTGCTTAAGTTTTTCGACATCAACTTTGACGTTAGAATCAATTTGAATTTCGTTATTGATTTTTTCAACAGAGTGCATGACAGTGGAGTGATCGCGTCCACTAAAATACCCGCCTATTTTTTTATAGGGAATATCAAAAACTTCTTTAATTAAATACATTGAAACTTGTCGCGGATATAAATAGATTCGTTTCCGTTTTTTACTGATTAAATCAGAGGTTGAGATATTAAAGTAATCGCTGACAATACTTAAAACGTTTTGGATTTTATCTTTTAGATACTCTTTGTTGTTTTTTTTCGGTTTTATAAGGTTTTCTAACGCCGTTTCAGCGTTTTTAATTGTAAAGTCGTAATCAAATGCGGTGCAATAAAATAGAACTCTTTTGAGTGCCCCTTCTAATTCGCGAACGTTGTTATCAAAAACGGAGGCAATAAACTCGATGACTTTTTCAGGCATTAAATCGGTATCTGACGTTTCTGCCATCAACTTTTTTTCCAAGATTTTAATGCGGTGGTCCAAATCTGGTCGGTTGATATCAACGGTAACCCCCCAAGCGAAGCGAGATGTTAACCGGGACATAACATCTTTTAGATCAGAGGCTTTTCTATCAGATGTAATGACAATCTGTTTTTGTTGGTTATGAAGTTGTTCAAATAATTTAAAAAACTCTTCTTGTGATTTTTCTTTTTTTGCTAAAAACTGAATATCATCGACGAGCAATACATCGACATTACGGTACATATTATTAAATTCATTAAATTTTTTCTTAGAAGCGTATTTTACGTAATCTTCTACAAACTGATCGGCCTTAACATAGAGGACTTTTGTATTGATATCCCCTTCTAATATATAATTCCCAACGCACTGCATTAGGTGGGTTTTACCAAGTCCTACATCCCCAAAAATATAGAGTGGGTTTGCGACAATACCCGGCTGATCAGCCACTTTAATTGCAGAAGTGTAAGCTAAACGATTCGAATTCCCAACTACGAAGTTACTAAAAGTGTAAGAAGGGTTTAAATTCGTGTTAAAATAACGCTCAGTCTGATCTATATGACCTTCTGGTGTATTAATTTCATAGGATTTCTCGTTCGCTAGCTGCTGTTCTGCTTCTTCGCGCGTAATTAAGCGGTATTCGTGTTTGTCGTCAACATGTTTTTCGAGTTCTCTGTTCATTCGTTTGAGATAAAGCATCTCGATACGTTTTTTGATGAACTCATTTTCAACGATTAAGTAGATATAATTATTCTTTATTTTAAAGACAGAATCCACTTCGCTAAAAATTTCTTCGAAAGTGTTATGTTCCAACTGCATCTCAAGACGCCCTTTTACTTCTTGCCAAATTTCAAAATGTTGTGTTTCTTGTTGCATGGCGCTCACCTCCGACATTACATTTAGTTTAGCACAATAAAAAGGGAAAAAAAAACAAAATTTATCAACACAAAATGTGGATAACTTTTTTATCAACCGTCTTTGTTCACAGTATTCAAAACAATATTAAACCCTTTGTTTAGGTATTATACCATCTTTTATTCTTTTCCACATTACTAGGGTTTACACATATCCACTTTTCCACATATTGAAATGTGTAAACATTGCTGTTATGCGGTTTTCAAGTGTGGAAAAGTGTTGATAAATTTTCTGTTTTTCTTTATCATAAAAATAAGAGTTGACACGGTCGAAAAGTTTTTATATAATTACAAAGCATGGTTTCATATTGAACTAGGAGGTGTTGATTGTGAAAAGAACATATCAACCGAATAAACGTAAAAAATCAAAAAAACACGGTTTTCGTAACAGAATGTCTTCTTCTGCAGGGAAACGAATTCTCGCAAGAAGACGTAAAAGAGGAAGAAAAGTCCTTAGCGCTTAACAATTGAATCTATTAAACCCAATCTTTAATACCTGTCAAACACCTGAAAAGATACTTTTTAGGTGTTTTTTATTTAGGAGGATCTCGCATGAAAAAAGCGTATCGATTAAAAAAAAATGAAACCATTAAATCAGTGCTTAACACGCGAGATAATATTAAAGATGGTGCATTCAATGTTTATAAGCGAAAAAACAACAGTGCGCATTTCAGATTTGCTATCAGTGTTGGAAAAAAATTGGGTAATGCGGTAACCCGCAATAAACTCAAAAGACAAATCAGAGAAATCATACGGAATGCGAACATTAATGCTGCTTTTGATCTTTTCATAATAGTCAATTTGAAAGTCACGGAATTGAATTACGAAGAAATGGAAAGCAGATTATTAAAAATTTTAAGGAAACATAAATTAATTTGAGGTGAATTTTATGAAACGCTACATGAAAATTGCGATGTTAGTCTTAACCTTGTTTATTGTTTTAAACCTAGCAGGATGTGACGTAGCTCACTACGATGAAGGCGTTGGGACTGAAGGTGGATTCGGTTGGATGCAAGCAATCGTAGGCTTTTTAGCCAATAGAGTATATGGAATGAGTCAGTTCTTTGGTGGCAATTATATCATTGGATTATTTATGATTACTTTAATCATTCGTGTTATCGGGTGGCCAATTTACTCTAAATCAACTGCAATGAGTGCAAATATGCAACTTGCTCAACCTGAAATCAGTAAAGTACAAGAAAAATATCAAGGCAAAAAAGATGAAGCATCACAAAAAGCGCAGCAAATGGAAATGATGGCCCTTTATAAAAAGTATAATATTAACCCGCTCGGGTGTTTTATGCCCCTTTTACAAATGCCGATATTCATTGCGATGTATCAAGTTGTTCGTCGATTGCCTATATCTGAACAATATCAAGATTTAGATTTTCAGTTCTTCTTCATGGATTTCCAAGCAGAAGCGCCTATTGTGGATGTAAGTTTTGATCCTACAGTTCACTGGATTAATATTATTATGGCAGGGCTTGTTGGGGCAACGATGTATTTTTACCAACAATACGCAATGAAGAAACCAGATTATTTACAAAACAAAAAATATCAAAAAACCGCGCAACAAAAGCAGTCAGAAAAGACCATGCGGTTTATGACCTATTTCATGGTTATTATGTTAACTTCTATTTCATTTACCAACCTTGGAATCGCGTTTTACTGGTTAATTGGGAACTTATTCCAATTCCTACAAACTTATGTGAACCGTAAACAAATGTATAAGAAGCATTTCACAAACTCTAATAAATAAGGGTGAGAATAATGAAAGAAATTTCTTTTGAAGCAAAGACATTAGAACAAGCCAAAACCCAAGCTGAAAACACCTTACGTGTAAACAGACGTTATATTAAGTTTAATACAGAAGAAAAGCGCGGAATGTTAGGGTTTAAAAAAAGTTTTAAAGTAAAGGCACAAGTCGACGTCGATCTGTTAAAGATGGGGGAAGACCTTTTAAATGATATGTTAAAAAACATGGGGATTGAAGCAACATTAAAAGCATCAAACCCTCAAGATTATGAATACACCTATGAAATTGAAAGTAATGAAAACCCTGTGTTAATTGGGAAAAACGGGAAAACCTTAGATAGTATCCA